>NZ_JBHXUW010000004.1:0-196853 GCF_042672475.1 Streptomyces sp. NPDC127177 | reverse complement strand
GTGGGGGGTCCCGCGCTGGGCACGCGGCGGGCCCCCCCCCCCCGGTCCGCCGCCGCCCCCGCCCCCGCCGACCCACGGATCGGCTGCCCTGCCGGCCTCGGGAATACCGTTCCGCTTCCGGGCCGTTGGGTGCGGTGGCACGGCCGGCTGTGCGGTGGTCCGGCACGTGGCCGTCGGTGCCCTGTCCGAACGAGGAAGAGCGGTGATCGCGCGATGAAGGCTGTCCGGTTCCACGAGTACGGCGGCATCGATGTGCTTCGGGTGGAGGAGGTGGAGCGGCCGTCTCCCGGCCCGGGACAGGTACTGGTCCAGGTCCGCGCGGCGGGGATCCAGCCGGGCGAGGCGCATATCCGCACGGGCGCCCTGCACGCACGCTGGCCCGCGACGTTCCCCTCCGGTCAGGGCAGCGATGTGGCGGGCGTCGTGGCGGAGGCCGGTCCGCACGTGCGCGGGTTCGCCGTGGGTGACGAGGTCCTGGGGTTCACCCATCGCAGGGCCAGCCATGCGGAGTTCGTCGTGGTCGACGACGTGAACGTGGTCTCCCGTCCGAAGGGGCTGGCCTGGGATGCGGCCGGGTCGTTGTACGTGGCCGGCACGACCGCGTACGCCACCGTGTTCGCGGTGGACCCCGGACCCGCCGACACGGTCGTCGTGTCCGGCGCGGCGGGCGGCGTCGGCTCCCTCGCCGTTCAGCTCGCGCGGCGGCGCGGCGCCACGGTGATCGGGCTGGCGAGTGAGCGCAACCATCCCTGGCTCAAGGAGCAGGGGGTCGTCCCGGTCACGTACGGGGAGGGTGTGGCCGACCGGATCCGGCGGGCCGCCGGCGGGAACGCGGACGCGTTCATCGACACGTTCGGCGACGGCTACGTGGACCTGGCGGTGGAGTTGGGCGTGCGGCCCGAACGGATCAACACGATCAGCGACTGGCAGGCGGCGGCCAGGGTCGGAGCCGGGACCTACGGGGAGGGCGCCGCGGCGTGCGCGGTCGTGCTGGGCGAACTGGCCCGGCTCGCATCACGTGGGGAACTGACCGTGCCTATCGCCCGCGCCTATCCACTGGAGCGGGTGCAGGACGCGTTCCGCGAGCTGGAGCGCCAGCACACCCACGGCAAGATCGTTCTCCGGCCGTAGCCCGGCTGTCCGAGGCCGTCGGCGAGCAGCCCGCGGCTCCTCGTCCGGTGAAATCCAGGGGGTGTTCGGGCAGGGCCGGGGCAGGATGGCTTCCCGTGAACCATGTGCTGCGCGGCCTCGCCGCGAACGCGGCGCTGCCGGCCTAGCTGGTCGGGCGCCTGTCGGCGTTCCCGGCCCCCTGCGAACCGGCGTGCGGCCCCTACGCACCGCGCTGGGGTCGGCGCAGGTCCAAGATGTCGTGGGCTCTCATCCCCGTGCCGCCGCGTCGAAGTCGCTGCCGAAGGACGTGCGTGCTCACTCGAACCACTCCAGGGCCGGCTCACCCGTGAGGGCCGGGCGGCGGTGGATGCCGGCGAGGACCGGATCGACGGACCCGGCACGATCCTTGTCCGCCTCTCCCCCGTGCGCGGCAGCACGGCGCACCCTGAGCCGCCTGGGCCGCAGCCCCGCTGATCGCGGAGACGGGCCCTCCCGGTATTGCGGCAACATGAATATTTTTCCGGGAGGTTGACCAAAAAATCGGCCCTTCCCCATGCTGGGCGCCATGCACACTCTTGGTGGCCCTCCGGCCCGGCTCAGGCGCGGGCACGAGGAACGAGTACTCGACCTGCCGCGCCGGCTCGGCCCCGGCGGCCGGCAGGCCGTCGGCGGCGGACTCGTCGTGAACGGATCGCCGCGGCCTCCTCGCGGATCCGCACGAGTGCGACAACCGCTCCCGGACAAGGGGAGTTCGGGCCCGTGAGAGAGCGGCCGACACGCCGGATGCACGTGCCTCCGCCGCGGGAGCGCGGCGCCGAGACCGACGGCACGACCTGGACCGCACCCGCAGATCCGGGCGCGACGATCACGGAGTCCCGATGAGACGTACGGACAGCACCGCCCGCCACCGGCCCGCCGTTCGCTGGGCGGCCGGACTGGCCTCCCTGCTCTGCCTGTTCACCCTCGCCACCGCACCGGCGAACGCGGCGGGCCCGCCCCCCGCGCGGCCCGGCCCCGCGCCCGCCGCCACGTACACCAACCCGGTGTCCGCCACCGCCGGCATCGACACGTTCCCCGACCCCGCCACGATCCGCGGCAAGGACGGTCTCTGGTACGCCTACGGCACCCAGAACCCCGTGTTCCAGAGCAAGGGCGAGGACGGTGAGCGCATCCTGCCGATCCTGCGCTCTGCCGACCTGGTGACGTGGGAGTACGCCGGAGAGGTGTTCACTCCGGAGAACCGGCCCGCCTGGCTGGCGGGTTCACGGCTCTGGGCCCCCGACATCCACTACGCGTTCGGCAGCTACTACCTCTACTACTCGGTGCCCGGACGCGGCACCGTCGGCCTCGTCACGGCCCCCACCCCTACCGGTCCGTGGACGGACAAGGGCGCCGTGCTGCCCACGCCGAGCGGCTGCCCGGCGGGCAACATCGACCAGGCCCAGTTCACCGACACCGACGGCACGCCCTATCTCTACTGGGGCAGCTACGACACCATCTGCGTGGCCAAGCTGAACGCCGATCGCACCCGCACCGAGGGCCCCGTCACCCAGGTCGCCCGGGGGCGGCGGGTCGAGGGCGGCTTCGTCGTCCGGCACGGCTCCTTCTACTACCTGTTCTACTCGGACGGCGGCTGCTGCGACGGCGCGTACAGCGGCTACCAGGTGAAGGCGGGCCGCTCGACCAGCCCCACCGGCCCGTTCACCGATGACGAGGGCACCGACCTCATGGCGCTGACCAGCAAGGCGGGGGTGGTCGTCGGAGCCGAAGGCAACCGGTGGATCGGGCCGGGGCACAACGCCCTGCAGACCGACCTGTCGGGCCAGGACTGGCTGGTCTACCACGGCATCCCCGCCGATTCGCCCGATCTCGCGCCGGCCACCGGGGGTTCGCTGAAGCTCAGCCGGCGCCCGATGCTCATCGACCGACTCGACTGGATCGACGGCTGGCCCGTCGTGCGCGCCGGTGCCGGCCCCTCCGACAGGCCCACCGCCGCACCGGTGACGGAGTGGGCGGCCGGTGGCACCTTCAACGAAGGTGGCCTGTCGGGCTGGCACGCGGAGGGCGCGGACCGGGCGGGCTGGTCGGCACGGTCGGAGCGGGACGCCGGTGGCTACGCCGCGCACACCTCGTCCACCGCCGCCCCCGCCTACCTTCGCTCGGCCCTGGACGCACCGGCCGATGTGCGTGCCGAAGCCGATCTGCTGGTCGAATCGCCGGACGGCGCGGCAGGCCTGTCCGTCGCCTACCGGGATCCGGACAACCGGATCGTGGTCTGGCTCGACCGCACCAGATCGGCGCTGGTCACCGACGTCCGGGTGGGTGGCACCAGCCGGGGCGAACAGCTCTCCGCGCTGCCGTCCGGGTTCTCCTGGGAGACCTGGCACAACGTCTCCGCGGAGATCCGGGGCAGCCGGCTGACCGTCGAGGTGACCGGTGACCGGTTGCGCGATCCGGTGGCCGGGCAGACCCGGGACCTGCCGGCCGCCGCTGTCGGCGCGGGCGCTGTCGCCGCGGTCGCGCGGGGTGCGGGAGCGGCCGCCGACAACGTGGGCGCCGCGCCCCTGTACCGGCCGGTGACCTCGCGCGTCGGTGTCCCGGCGGTGGGGCCGGTGCTCCCCGCCCACAGCGACGCGTTCGATTCGGGCACGGTCCCGGGAACGACAGCGGGCTCCCCGTGGCAGTGGGTGCGCGGGCCGGCGTCGGGCGTGACCGTGTCCGGGGGATCTCTGGTGTGGCCCACTCAGGACGCCGAGCTGCATCTCGGTGACAACAGCGCCTCGGTTCTGGTGCGGGACGCCCCGCAGGGCGACTACACCGTCGAGACGAAGCTGCGGTTCGCACCGGACCGGGACGCCCAGCAGGCGGGTCTCATCCTGTACGAGAACGACGACCGCTGGCTGAAGCTCGTCCACTCGGTCCTGCCGCTCGCGGGCGGGGACGGCGCCCTCCTCCAGGTGAGCGAGTTCGGCAAGGAGGGCGAGCGCCCCACCACTTCGCCGCCCACCGCGGTGGCGAACGGCCCGATGTTCGCCGGCCCGACGGCGGACACGATGTGGCTCCGGCTCTCCCACCACCTCGACGCGGCACACCAGGAGCACGAGGTCCGTGCCTTCACCAGCCGGGACGGCACGCACTGGTCGCGCGGCAGCGTGTGGACGCTCCCGGTCGGGGGTGACCTGCGGATCGGGCTCATCTCCCACAACAGGTCGGGGGCGGTGGCCGAGTTCGACTACGTACGCACATACGGGAGTCCCGCGGCGGCCGGACAGGGATAGAGGTGGTGGCACGATCACGAGCGTGGAACTGCCCGGCCGGTACGCTTCCGGGGTGATGCGGCATACGGAGACGGACGGGCGGCGGCCCGCGAACGACGGGCCGAAGGCCGCTGCCCGCAACCGGGCCGCTCTGGTCACCGCCGCCCGGGAGGTCTTCGCGGAAGAAGGTCTGGAGGCTCCGCTGTCCGCGATCGCCCGCCGGGCCGGGGTCGGACAGGGCGTCCTGTACCGGCACTTCCCCGACCGGACCGCCGTCGCCACCGCGGTTCTGGAGGAGAACGTACGGCAGGTCGAGCAGGCGGCCGGGGACGAGCGCGTGGCCTTCGCGGGCGTCCTCGGTGTGCTGACGTGGCATCTCACCGAGTCGGCGGCCTTCATCGGCCTCCTGCACGCGGATCCGGCGGGCAGGCGTTCCGGCATCCGGGCACATGCCTCGGCCCTGTCCGAGCGGGTCGAGCGTGCCCTGCGGACGCGGCTGCCGACCGGTCACCGGCTGGGCGCCGGGGGCGATCTCGTGCTCGCCGTCGCCATGGTCTCGGCCACCGTCGTCGGCCCCACCCGAGAAGAGCGCGAGCACCGGGCGCTGGCCGCGTGGCGGCTGCTCGGCGTCGAGGTGGGGCCGGTGCGGCCCTTCGAGGGATGAGTGGTGCGCGACGTCAGCCGCCGTTGGACTGCCGGGTCCCTTCGGCCAGGGCGTCGAAGGAGTACAGGTATCCACCGGCGGGACCGCTGACGGTCATGTACGCCTTCGTCCCGCCGGGCTCGATGGCCACGTTGGTCGCGGAGTCCAGCCCCTCCGCCCCTGCCGGGACCTCGACGGTCGCCAGGCGCTCGCCCTGCCAGCTGTACACGGCCATCGCGGGGCGCCCGTGGAGCGCCTGGTAGAGGTTGCCGTCCGCGTCCACGGCGATCGAGTCGGTCTGGGCTATCCCGCCGTCCACCCGGACAGCGGTGTGCCGGGAGGCCACCCCACCGTCCTCGTCGAGGCGGAGGTAGGAGATGCGGTTCTCGGTGAGTTCACTGATCCACAGGCCCTGGTACTCCATGTCGAACGAGATGCCGTTCGTAGCGGCCAGGCCCTCCGCGAGAACAACGGCCCGCCCGCCGTCCCGGCCGATCCGCACCACACGTCCGTGCGCCTTCGACTCGGACATCCCGCGTGAGTCGCTGACGTACAGGTTCCCCTCCTCGTCGAAGGCGATGTCGTCGGGGTTCATCGGCGCTCCTTCGACCTTGCCGGAGAAGAAGGTCCGCAGGTCGCTGCCGTCCGGGGCCAGGCTCACGATCTCGCCGTGTGCGAAGTCGGTCAGGTAGAGCCGCTTGTCGTACGGGCTGAACTGCGCCGAGGTGTAGGCGCCCCGGCCGTCGGTGTGGAACGGCCGGGAGGTCTTCTTCGCGATGTCGACGCGCAGGACCTTGGGTTCGCCCGCAGGCGCGGTGACATCGACGACGAGCAGAGCCCCGTCCTCGTCGAATACCGGCCCCTCCAGCAGAGTCATCCCGGTCTCTTCGTGTATCTGTGTCAGCCGCATGACCTCGTGCGCCCGGATGGTTCCGCCCGTACCCGCCGGCGCCGACCGGCCGCCGGGAGCCGTCTGCGTACCGCATCCGGTGAGCACCAGCGCCGTTGCCGCGGCGAGCACCGTCAAGGGCCGGATCGGGTTTCGTCGCATGGGAGTTCACTCTTCCTGTCCGCCGTGCGCGGGCCACCGGTGGCGGCGGCGCACACGTCCGCTCCGGGAATGCGGGGCGCCGTGGCCGGAACTCGCGGTGCGCCCGCACTCCAACCGGACACTGTTGTCCGGTTGTTGCTACCGTAGCGGAAGGCCGCCCGACACCGGCGGTCCCGCCGCCCAGGATCGAGGTCCCCACATGACAACCCCTCAAGCGCCGGCTCCCCACGAGCTCGCCGCACTGAGGCAGCGCTACCGTTTCGAACGGGAGCGGCGAGTACGGCCGGACGGCGCCGGCCAGTACCGCGACGCCGACGCCGAGTTCGGCTATTACGCCGCCGATCCCTACGCGGCGGATCCGGCGGTGCGCGCGCCACTGCACGACATCGTCGATGTCGCCGTGATCGGTGGCGGGTTCGGCGGCATCCTCACCGGGGCCCGGATGCGCCAGCGGGGCGTGCGCCGGATCCGGATCGTGGAGAAGGGCGGAGACTTCGGAGGCACCTGGTACTGGAACCGGTACCCGGGCATCCACTGCGACATCGAGTCGCACGTGTACCTGCCGATGCTCGACGAGACCGGGTACGTGCCGGAGTGGAAGTACTCGCCCGGCGAGGAGATCCGCCGCCACGCCGTGCGGATCGCGCGGAAGTTCAGCCTCTACGCGGACGCCCTGTTCTCCACCGGGGTCACCTCGCTGACCTGGGACGACGCATCCGAGACCTGGATCGTGGCCACCGACCGCGGTGACGCGTTCCGGGCCACGTACGTCGTCACCGCCACCGGCACCCTCACCGACCCGAAGCTCCCCGGGATACCCGGCATCGAGGACTTCGGGGGCCACACGTTCCACACCTCACGGTGGGACTACGCGTATACGGGCGGCACCCCGGAAGGCGGCATGACCGGTCTCGCGGACAAGCGGGTGGGCATCGTCGGCACCGGAGCCACCGGAGTCCAGGTCATTCCCAAGCTGGCCGAGGACGCCGCACACGTCTACGTCTTCCAGCGCACACCCTCCACCGTGGACATACGCGCCAACCGCCGCACCACTCCTCAGGAGGTCGGCGCCGACCGGGAGGGGTGGGCACGCGAGCGCCGCGAGAACTACCTCCGGATCGTCTCGGGCGAGACGGCCGAGCGGGATCTCGTGGCGGACCAGTGGACCGCGTCCGCAGGCCTGCTGGAGAAGCTGCTGCCGAGTTTCCGCCGGAAGGGCGACCGGAAGACATTCGAGACCGAATACGAAGCCGCCGACGCCGTCAAGATGAACGAGCTCCGCTCCCGTGTCGCGCGGTCCGTCGCCGACCCGGAAACGGCGGAGAGGCTCAAACCCTGGTACCGGTACGCCTGCAAGCGTCCCACCTTCTCCGACACGTATTACCCGGCGTTCAATCGCGACAACGTCACACTGGTCGACACCGCGGACACCCATGGCATCGAGCGCATCACGGAAAACGGTGTCGTGGTCGGCGACAGCAGCTACCAAGTCGACTGCCTGATCTTCGCCACGGGGTTCAATGTCGGAACCTCCGGCGTCCACTCGGGCAGGCTCCCCGTCCACGGCCGCGGCGGCACCCAACTGCTGCACGTCTGGGCCGAGGAGGGACCCCGCACTCTGCACGGCTTCACCAGCAACGGCTTCCCGAACCTGATCCAGACGGGCGCCCTCCAGAACGCCAGCAGCGTCAACTTCACCCATGTACTGGACGAGCAGGCCGTTCACGCCGCGGCCCTCGTCGCGGCCGCCGAGGCCGAGGGCGCACTCGCCGAACCGTCCCGCGACGCCGAGGACGCCTGGATCGCCCTGCTGGCCCAGGGCGCCCCCGACCACGAGTGGTTCCACGCCGAGTGCACTCCCGGCTACTACAACCGGGAAGGGCGCGGCCGCCCGAACGGCCCGACCGCCTACCCGCACGGCGCCTACGCCTTCCACGCGCTGTTGGAGCATTGGCGCGACGCGTCCATGGGCGAGATCCTCCGGCCCAGGACGGCCGTTCGTCATCCGTGACGCGGCTCCTACCGGCTGACGGCGTGTCCGGCACCGCATCCACACCGGCGGCGGCCCGGGTGGGCCGGGCCGCGACGCGGGCCGGGCATGATGACGGTCATGACGTTGTCGACGCGGTTCACGAAGTCGTTCGGGGTGCGGCATCCGATCGTGCTGGCCCCGATGGGCGGTTCGGCCGGCGGCGCGCTGGCGGCGGCCGTCTCGCTCGCAGGCGGGCTCGGGATGCTCGGGGCCGGGGACGGGAATCCCGAGTGGCTGGCCCGTGAGGTTCCGCTCGTCACTTCGGTGACCGACAAGCCGTGGGGCATCGGCTTCCAGAGCTGGGCGACCGACACCGAGAGGATCGAACGGGCGCTGGAGCACCGTCCCGGGGTGGTGATGCTGTCCTTCGGTGACCCGGCTCCGTTCGTCGAGAGCATCCGCCGGGCCGGGGCTGCTCTCATCCTCCAGGTCACCGATCTGGAGGAAGCGCGAAAGGCCGTGGATCTGGGGGCGGATGCCATCGTGGCCCAGGGCACCGAGGGCGGCGGGCACGGGGCACGGCACGGGCGGTCCACCCTGCCTTTCGTGCCGTTGGTGGTGGACCTGGCGGGGCCCGTGCCGGTGCTGGCGGCCGGGGGTATCGCCGATGGACGCGGGGTGGCCGCCGCGCTGGCTCTGGGGGCCGCCGGGGCGGTCATCGGCACTCGCTTCCAGGCCACGGCCGAAGCACTGGTCCACCCCTCGATCGCCACCGCGATCGTCGAGGGGCGCGGGCAGGACACCGAACGCAACCGCGTCCTGGACATCGCACGCGGCTCCGGATGGCCCGCCCGGTACACCGCGCGCACCCTGGGCCATCGCTATCTCGACCGATGGCGCGGCCGGGAGGCGGAACTCGCCGCCGATCCCCGGGCTCAGCAGGCATACCAGGACGACGTGGCCCGGGGCGACGTGACACCGCTGCCGGTCTGGGCGGGTGAGGGGGTCGACCTCATCACGGACCGGCCGCCCGCGGCGGACCTCGTCGCCGCCCTGGCCACGCAGGCCGAGGACGCGCTGACGAGAGCGGGAAGGAGCTGACCGCGGAGTCCGCCTCATCGGCGGCCTCCATCGCTCCCGTGGCGGCCCCAGTCCCGTACCGCTCTCAGCTGTCGGCACCGTCCCGCGCCGCTCGTCCGCCGGGCGTCGCGGAACGCGGGTCCGAGGAGACCGCCGCCTCCCGCAAGGCCCGCAGACCGTCGCTGATCAGGGGTGTGCTCCCGCCGCCCCGTCGCACGAACCCGACCAGCCGCCGTGTCGGTACGACGTCGCCGCGCAGCGGCACGCGTACGAGCCCGTAGTTCCGCGGAATCCTCGCGAGGCGCGGCAGGAGGCAGATCCCGTGACCGCCGGCTACCAGCGCGGCGACCGCGGACCAGTCGACGGCGTTGTGGGTGACGCGCGGCGAGAATCCGGCCGCCGCACAGGCCGAGGTGAGCAGCAGATGCTGGTCGCGGGGGTCACCGGCGCGGAGCCAGGTCTCCGTGGCGGCCTCGTGCAACTCGACCGTGTCGCGGTCCGCGAACCGGTGCCCGCTCGGCACCAGGAGATCCTGCGGCTCCTGGAGGAGCAGATGCTGCTCGAAGCGTTCGTCGTCGGAGGGGGGCGTGCCCGGGGCGGGGATGACGACGGCGATGTCCCGTTCGCGGGTCAGCAGCATCCGGAAGCGGTCCGCCTCCGGATCCTCACCGATGTAGTGCGTCATCCCCGGGTGCCAGGAGAGCAGCCGGGCCATGGCCGGCACCACCAGCGTGCCCAGTGCTGTCGCCACCGAGGTGATACGCAGCTCACCGGGGCCGTTGTCCCGGTGAGCTGCCAGGTCGGCGGCGGCCCGCTCCCACTGTGCGTGCAGCACGTCGGCATGTTCGACGAGGGTGCGGGCAGCGGGGGTCAGCCGGACCCGGCGGCCCTGCGGTTCGAGCAGACGCACGTTCAACTCGTCGGCAAGGCGTCGCAGTTGCTGCGAAACGGTGGACGGGGTGAGGTGCAGGGCCTCGGCGGTGGCGGTAACGGTGCCGGTCTCGGCAAGAACACGGAGGGTCTGCAGTCGCGGGTCGATCATGTTGTGCCCTCACATGATTACGTACACAAACATTCGATGGACGCACACGATCGTAGTCCAGCAGTCTGGGCTGCGGACCTGATCACCCGACAGGTCCTCGCCCGCCGGGGCGATGGTGCGACCGGCCGAGGCGTCGCACGGATGCCACCGGGCCCTCGAAGGAGCAGCTGAACCGTGAGCAACATTGATGACTTCGCCGACGCGTCCGCCTTCGGTCGCCACCGGCCCGGCGGTACGGCGGCCGTGTGCGGCCGGGAGGGCGTTGTGTCCGGCCGGCGGTGCGGACCGTTCGTCCACGGCGGGGCCGTGTCATGACCGGTGCGGTCGTCGCCGGGCTGCTGGCCGGTTACGGTCTGGCGATCCCTGTCGGAGCCGTCGCGGTGCTGTTGGTGAACATGACCGCGGCGACATCCCTTCGGACCGGCGCCGCGGCGGCGTTCGGAGCGGCAACCGCCGACGCCGGTTATGCGATCGCGGCCGTACTCGGTGGCGGCTCCCTGGTGGTGGCCCTGCGTCCGGTACTGGGGCCGCTGCGCTGGTTGGCCTTCGCGATCCTGGCCTCCATGGCCGTACGCATCCTCGTCAACACCCTGCGAGGGGGGCAGGACACGGCCGACGCCACCGCGGCCGGCCGGCGGATCACCCCACTGCGGGCCTACGTCACCTATCTCTCGCTGACCGCGCTCAACCCATGGCCCGCCATCTACTTCGTCACGCTGATCCTCGGACAGCAGGCTCAACAGCCCATGAGCGGAGCAGAGTCGCTGGCCTACCTGTCCGCCATCACCTTCGCCTCCCTGAGCTGGCAGCTGTTGCTGGCCGGTGGCGGAAGGCTTCTCGGCGGCGCCCTCACGAGTCGTCAGGGCCGTACCGCGACAGCGGCTGTCTCCAGCTGCCTGATCCTCGGCCTCGGCCTGCACATGGCGGTCGGCTGAGCCCGCGTCCGCCGATCACCGCTCGGCCCGCATCCGGGAGAGATCGCGGGCCTGAGGACGCTGCCGTTCAACCCATCCGAGACAGCTCACACACATCCCTGAGCATCGCCCCCGGGCCCTGCCCCGGGTCGCCCCGGTCCGCGAACGGGCGCGAGCCGAAGGCCGAACCCCCGACGGCGCTGCACTGCCGTGGCAGAGTGATGTGCATGCCCATATCAACACCACGGCGTCCAGGCCCCGTCGCCATGGCTCTGCTCCTCGTGAGCGCCGTCGCATCGCTGACTGCCTGCGGTGAGCAGCACGTCGCGGCCGGCGCCCCGAGCGCGTCCCCCTCTGCCGGTCCCGGCACGGCGGGGCCCGGGGCCTCCCCCTATGTGGAACCCGGGTCCCACGACGGGGCCCCGCATTACAACGACAACAACGCCGGCCGCCGCCCGTCGGCCATCTCCCGGGCCGGCGAGAAGGACGCCAGGAGGGAGGCCGATCGCATCGAGCCCGTACTCGAACGGCTCTGGAAGCAGGGGAAGTGGGATCCCAGGAGCGTCCGCTCCGCGATGCTCGCCCTCGGCTACCGGGAACAGGCCGGTTCCGAGGGCGAGCGGCCCAGCGGGCGGCTTGAGGTGCGCGCCATGCAGCCGCGCTTCGAGACCGACCACTACGTGACACCCGCCGGCGCCCGGATCGGCCTGCGGGTCCGCAGGGACGCCTGTGTCACCGCCTTCACGCAGAAGACCAACTATCAGGTGCAGGTCAACGGGCCGTACCCGGAGACAGGGTGCTTCGCGCCCCCCTTCGCCCACTGACCCGTCAGGGAGTCGTCCACTTCTGGTTGGCTCCGCCGTTGCAGTCCCACAGCACCAGTCGTGTGCCGTCGGCCGCGGAGGCGGCGGGGTCGTCGAGGCATCGTCCGGACGCAGGATTCCGGAATCCGCCGTTGTAGGCCTCCCAGACCTGGTTGGTTCCGCCGTTGCAGTCCCAGAGGTCCACCTCGGTGCCATTGGCGATGCCGGAACCGGTGACGTCCAGGCATTTACCGAGCGCCCGCACCGTGCCGTCGGATCCCCCGGTCCACCACTGCGCCTCGGTGTTGTTGCAGGACCACAACTGGACGGCCGTGCCGTTCGCGGAGCTGCCGCCGTTGACGTCCAGGCACTTGCCGGCGATCCCGGACCTCACCTGACCGCCGGTGGGAACGGGTTCGCCGATCCAGCCCGCGTCGTCGGCGGCCCGGATGCCACTGTTGAAGGCGTCGGCCATCTTGCGGTAGCCGGTGTCGTTGGGGTGCAGGCCGTCGGCCAGGTCGCCGGTGGTCAGACCACCCATGTCGACGTAACGCACATGTTTGCCGGCTGCCTGCTTCTCCTGGACCATCCCGGGGATCCGCTGGTTGTACCCGCCCCGGTTCGCCTCGATCGTGGGGTTCGTGGAGACGGTCAGGGAGGCGACCAGCACGGTCGCGTCCGGGGCGTCGGCGACGACCTGGTCGATCAGCGAGTCGAGCCGGTCGGGCGCGGTGGGCACCTGGTAGTCCTGGCCCAGGTCGTTGGTGCCGATCATCAGGGTCACGACGTTGGGCCGGTAGCGGGACAGCGAGGCGTCCGCGATCGAGGCGATCTCGTCGATCCGCCAGCCGGAGTGACCCTCGTTGTCGGGGTCCTCCATGGAACCCGCCCGGGAGGTACCGACGAAGTCCAGGGAGTACCCGTTGGCGCTCAACTCGTCCCAGAGCGGGCCCCGGTAGCCGTTGCCGGTGCTGCTGCCGACCCCGTCGGTGATCGAGTCACCCAGTGGCATGAGGCGCAGGGCGGAGGCCGCTGCGACGGCCTGCCCGGAGCCTGTGCCGGCTGCGGTGGCCGACAGTGCGCCGCCCCAGAGCAGTCCCGTAGTGGCGGCTGACAGCGCGGCGAGAGTTGCTAAGAGTCTCTTCATGACCAGTCCTCTTCAGGATCGTGAACGATTCGGGTCGGAGCTCGGATTCCTCAGCCGGTGGCGGCGTTGAGGAGGTCGAGAACGCTCTGCTGGCAGCCGTAGTCGGTGCTGCCGCTGCCGCCGTTCCAGTGCGGGCCGTACTGGTCGAGTTCGTTGCGGTCGTGGTCGTAGGCGCTGTCCGCCCACCGGGTGAGGGCCGGGGCGTAGGGGTGGTCGGACAGTTGGCGGTTGAGCGCGCCGAGTCCGCGTACGTAGGCGCCCTTGAAGCTGGGGCCGTCTCCCGTGCAGCTGTCGCCCTCGCCCGGTTCGCGCAGCACGCCGTCCGTCTCGAGTCGTGTGGTGGAGTTGTCGGCCAGTTCGCGTGCCGTCGTCAGGAGGCCGTCGTCGCCGGTCGCCCGGTGGAATTCCGTCAACGCGCCCAGGACGACGCCCTGGTTGTAGGTCCAGGTGGGCTGGCCGTTGTTGGCGCAGGAATCGTCGAGACCGTCGTTGATCATGCGGTCACCGTTGATCATGCCGCTGTCCCGGAACCAGTTCCATTCGTTCTTCGCCCGGTCCAGATAGGCGGTGTCGCCGGGGATGCGGTTGTGCAGGGCCGAGGTGAGCTGGAGGTACAGCTCGTTGGTGATGGCGTTCTTGTAGTTGCCCTCGGTGCTCCAGCGGACACCGCCGCCACAGGTGTCGTTCCAGTTGGCGTTCATGTGGTCGGCGTCGGCGCGCGCGGTGTCGAGGTAGCGGGTGTCACCGGTCGCGTCGTAGGCGTCGACCCAGGCCAGACCCCACCATCCGGTGTCGTCGAGGTACTCGTTGCGGAACTGCCCCTGCTGCGCGTCGATGTTCCTGTCGTAGGTCTCCGCGATGGCATAGGTGTAGCTGCCCATGCCGCTGATCCGGCTATTGTCGATGACCGCGGTCAGTGCGTTGGCCGCCGTCCACCAGCCGTTGCCGCCGAAGAGTTTGCTGCCCCGGTCGAACGACATCATCAGGGCGGTGGCCGCCGCGGTGCTCCTGGTTCCGGCGTTCCAGGTGGTGCGCGCCCAGGGTGTGCACGCGAGGGATCCGCCGGCCGGCTGCCCGCAGGCCCGGAGCGCCCCGACACCCTCGGTGTTCCAGTCGTCGACGTTGTACATCTGGGTGCGCCAGCCCTGCCCTCCGGAAGGCACGGCCGTGTCGCCGAGACGGCTGCCGGACTCCCACGTCCGGCCGCCGTCCATGGACCGGTCCAGCCACACGTGGTCGTCGCCGCCGCCGTTGTCGATGGATGCCCAGCCCATCGCGTCGGCGTCGTCGAAGTGCAGCTGGATCGAGCGCCCGGAGACACTGGCCGTGGCAGGAACGCGGTCCTGACTGCTCAGCCCCGGATCCCGCGCGTCGCAGTACGTGTTGCACACGACCGCCGGCGCCGCGGCTGCGCCGGGCGACGCTCCTGCGGCTACGAGAGAGGACAACGTCGTCAGCAGCGCGAGCAGGGCTGCCGACGTGGATCTCTGTGGCTTCATCAAGGGGACACTCCCATAACGTCTGATCACGGTGGGGGACGCTCTCCCGGCAGAGCGAGAGCGCGTACGACAAGCAGCGTGCGACGTGCGACCTGCGGGAATCGCTCCCGCGTCAGGAGGGCAGGCTCCATTTCTGGTTGGCTGTGCCGTTGCAGTCCCAGATCTGGAGCTGGGTGCCGTCGGTGGTGTCGCCACCGGGTACGTCGAGGCAGCGGCCGGACTGCGGGTTGACGAGTGCACCGGTCTCATCGGTGTGGGTCCACTTCTGGTTGTCGCCGCCGTTGCAGTCCCACAGCTCGATCAGCGTGCCGTTGGCGGATCCTCCGTTGCCCGTGACCTCCACGCACTTGCCCATGACCTGGAGGAATCCGTCTGCCGCGACGGTGACGCGCTGAGCGGTCGAGTCGTTGCAGGTCCAGATCTGGATCCTGTTTCCGTTCGTCGTCGAGCCGCTGTCGTCGTCCAGGCACTTGTCACCGTTGGCCGACCTCACCGCGCCGGCGGGGGCTACGGGCGGTCCCGGGGGCTTGGCGCCGCCGTCGCCGTCGTACGACGGGGGTGCGGATGAGGCGGAGGTGGCCCAGTCGGTGTTGGCGGCGGTGCCGAGTGTGAGGTCGAGCGTCCCGCCGCCGGTGGCGAAGTCGGCGGGCAGATAGGCGTTGTCCCAGTCGGCGCCGTTGAGAGTCGCGCTCTGCACGTAGGGGGCGTCGGCGGCGGCCTGCGGGGCGTTGACGACGATATGGCTGCCGTTGCCCAGCGTCACATCGACGTCGGTGAACAGCGGGCTGCCCAGAGCCAGATCGGCGGTGCCGGGTGTCTCGGGGTAGAAGCCCATGGCGGACCACACGTACCAGGCGCTCATGGTGCCCAGGTCGTCGTTCCCCACACCCCACTTCGCCGGATCGTTCGGCCACAGCCGGTCCTGGACCTTGCGGACGATCTCCTGGGTCTTCCAGGGCCGGCCCACGTAGTCGTACTCCCACGGGAGCTCGATGGACGGCTCGTTGCCCAGGTCCGCGTGCGATCCGCCGGATCCGTCGAACTCGGACAGCACACTGTCCAGGTAGCTCGCGTAGGCGTCGTCGCCGCCCATGGCGTCGGCCAGCCCGCGGATGTTGTGCGGCACCGCCCCGGTGTACTGCCAGGAAGTCCCCTCCACGAACTGATCGCTGTCGGCCGGGTCGAATCCCGGCTTCCAGGAGCCGTCGAGCTGCTTGGGCTGCATGAAGCCGCTGGAGGCGTTGAAGGTGTTCTTCCAGTCCTGCGCGCGGTTGGCGAACTGTGACCGGGTGTCGGTGTCCCCGAGCGCGCCCGCGAACGCGGAGGTCGCGAAGTCCTGTGCGCTGTACTCCAGGAGTGTGGCCACCGAACCGTAGAAGTCCCGTGGGTAGGAGCCGTCGGACGGCAGGTAGCCGTACTTCGTCTGCAGGTCCAGGCCCATCCGGATCGGGTTGGTGGTGGTGCCCTCCTTGATCATGTCCGCCTTGGCGGCGGCGGTGTCGAAACCGCGCGCGCCGAAGGCGTAGTAGTCCGCGATGATCGCCGGCCCCGGGTCGCCGTTCATCACCTGCGTCTCGGCCGAGTTCAGCGACCACTTCGGGAAGAATCCCGCCTGCTCGTAGTCGTTCACCAGCGACTGGGCGCTGTCACTGGCCTGCTCGGGTGCCACCAGTGCCTCAAGCTGTGCCTGGGTGCGGTAGATGTCCCACCCGGAGTAGGTGCCGTACTGGGCCTTCTGCTGCCCGGTGACGGTGTGCACCTGGCGGTCGAAGCCGACGTACCTGCCGTCGCTGTCACTGAGCAGGTTCGGGTGGAGCAGCGAGTGGTAGAGCGAGGTGTAGAAGACCTCCCGCTGGTCCGGCGTGCCACCGGCGACGGAGATCCTTCCGAGCACGTCGTTCCAGGCGTCGTGTGCCGCGGTCCGGGTCCCGGTGAAGTCCCAGTCCGGGTTCTCCGCCGAGCGGTTGGCCGTGGCGCCCTCGGTCGAGACGTAGGACAGGCCGACCTTGGCCTGCACGGTGCGGTTGTCCGTCGTGTCGAAGGTGACCGAATCGCCGCCGTCGAAGGTGTCGCTGGAGGTGAACGGCCGGTCGAAGACCATGTCGAAGTACGCGGTGTAGGACGGGGCCGACGCACAGAAGAGCCCGGCGTCCACGGAGCCGCGCACCTCGGTGCTGCTCACCTTCTCGAAGTGCAGGTTGGTGGCTTTGTCGGCGCTCAGCTTGAACAGCAGGTTCGCCCGGGTGGTCGCCGGGAACGTGAAGCGCGCCATGCCGGAGCGTGCGGTTGTCGTCAGTTCGGTGCCGACCCCGTTGTCGAGGGTGACCGAGTAGGCGCCGGCGCTCGCCGTCTCGTTGCCGTGCGAGAAACCGACGGTCGCCTGGCCGTCGACGTCGCCCGTGGTCGGCAGGACCGGGATGTCCCCCATGGCTCCACAGCCGGGCCCGGAGATGTGATTGAGGCTGAATCCGGTGACAACGTTGTCAGAATATGCGTAGTTCCCGCCGGGCGGACGGGAGTCCGTGTCGGGGCTCCACGAGACCATGCCGAAGGGGGTGTCGGCTCCGGGGAAGGTGTTGCCCCCGTTGGAAGTACCCAGCAGCGGGTTGACCAGCGAGGCGGGGTCGGTCACCGCCGCCGGGGTCGCGGCCTGCGCGACCGTGGTCGGCGCGGCGAGCCCCAGGAAGAGCAGACAGGCCACGAGGGATGTGCGCCATCGTTTCATCTTCGCGACTCCAGGTACGGACAGCACGCGGCTGTCACCGGACCGGTGGGGTGAATCCCCGAAAGCAAAGGGCAGTTCCGCAACACTTGTCAACGCAATCGACCGAAATCGTAAACAGAGCCCAACAGACGTCGGAGCACAGGCAGTTGAGTGCCCGTCACATGACGATCACCAGCATCCCGGGACCGGCTCGAACCTCGCACGGCCCTCCCGGCGCGACTTCCGACCACTGGTCAGCAGCGTGCGCGGGGCCGCGAGACACCTCGACCACGAGACCTCCGCGGCACCGCTGCTTCACCGGCCCCGCCCTGCTCGGGGTCGGCGGTACAGCGGTGCCACGGGCGGAGCGCGTTGCCCGATTGATCCGACCACACGCCCGGACCGTTGACGCAGCCATGTCGGCTGGCTAGCTTCAGAGAGCGCTCTCCCCCTGTGAATGCGCCTTCCCGCATCCGAGCAGAGCCCTGGAGAGCCCTCATCAAGGCTGCACCACGGCACACCGGCCCGAGCTTCGACAACGTTGTCAGCAACTCTTCGACCGCGACTCGTCCAGCGAAAGGATGCCCATCATGAGACGCCTACGGAGACTTGCACCTCTATGGGTGCTGACTCTCCTCGCCGCTGTGCTGACGGTGAGCGCCTTTCCCGCGCAGGCCGCGACGACCTCGATCAGTGTGGACGGCGGACAGAGCGGCCGGACCTTCGACGGCATCGGCGCCATCAGCGGCGGTGGGGGCAACTCCCGCCTGCTGACGGACTATCCGGCCGAGCAGCGGTCACAGATCCTGGACTACATGTTCAAGCCGGGTTACGGCGCCGGCCTCCAGCTCCTCAAGCTTGAGATCGGCGGTGACGCCAACTCCACGGACGGCTCCGAGCCGTCGATCGAACACTCCCGCGGAACCATCAACTGCGACGCGGGTTACGAGTTCTGGCTGGCCGAGCAGGCCAAGGAGCGCAATCCGGACATCGGTCTGTACGGCCTGGCCTGGGCCGCTCCCGGCTGGATCGACGGCGGCTTCTGGTCGTCCGACACCATCGACTACCTGGTCTCCTGGCTGGACTGCGCCAAGCAGCACGACCTGGACATCAAGTACCTGGGCGGCTGGAACGAGCGCGGGCACGACGCCGGCTGGTTCGTCCAGCTGCGCTCCGCGCTCGACTCGCACGGCTACGGGAGCGTCCAACTGGTCGCCGACGACAGCGGCTGGGGTGTGGCCGACGACATGGCCAAGGACGCCGCCTTCAACGACGCCGTGTCCATCATCGGCGCGCACTACTCCTGCGAGGGCGGCGACGGCGGGAACGCGAACTCCTGCTCCAGTTCCACCGAGGCGCAGAACAACGGCAAGCCGCTCTGGGACAGCGAGAACGGTTCCCAGGACATGAACACCGGCGCGCCCGCGCTGATCCGCGCGATCACCCGCGGCTACGTGGACGCCAGGATGACCAGCTACTTCAACTGGCCGCTGATCGCAGCGATCTACCCCAACCTGGCCTACAACACCGTCGGTCTGGCCACCGCCGACTCCCCCTGGTCGGGCAACTACCGGATCGGGGCGAGTACCTGGGCCACCGCCCAGGTCACCCAGTTCACCGAGCCAGGCTGGAAGTTCATCGACTCGGCGTCGGGCTACCTCGACGGCTCGGAGTCCAACGGGACCTACGTCACGCTGAAGTCCCCCAATGGTTCGGACTACTCCACCGTTCTGGAGACCACGACCGCCGCCTCGGCCCAGACCGTGGACTTCTCGGTCAAGGGCGGGTTGTCCACCGGAGCCGTCCACGTATGGGCGACCGATGTCAACTCGCCGGACGACAGCTCATCGTTCGTGCACACCCAGGACATCACGCCGAGCAACGGCTCGTACTCACTGACCCTGGAGCCCGGGTTCGTCTACACCGTCAGCACGACCGGTGGTCAGGGCAAGGGCACCGCCGCACCGCCCGCCGCCCACGCGCTCGCCCTGCCCTACTCCGACGACTTCGACGACGTCGCGACCGGTGCCGAGGCGAAGTACCTCTCCGACATGCAGGGCTCCTTCGAGGTCCAGCCGTGCTCCGACCGCGCCGGCAGGTGTGTTCAGCAGATGGCGCCGGTCAAACCGATCGAGTGGCAGGACGACTCCGATTCGTACTCGCTGATCGGGGATCCGTCCTGGTCCAACTACACCGTCAGCTCCGACGTCTACCTGCGCGGTGCGGGAACGACCGAGCTGCTGGGCCGGGCCAACACCCAGCTGCGCCCCCAGTCACACATGAACGCGTACTACCTGCGCATTCGCGACACGGGTGAGTGGTGGATCGAGAAGATGTACACCGACGGCAGCAACCACACCCTGGCCCACGGGACGACGACAGCCCTGGGCACCGGCAAGTGGCACAACCTGTCGTTCACGTTCGAGGGCTCGCGGATCAGCGCGGCCCTCGACGGCGAGGAGTTCGGCTCGGTGGACGACTCCTCGTTCCAGACCGGCCAGGCCGGCCTAGGGATCCAGGGCTACCGCACCGACCAGTTCGACAATCTCTCCATCACCCCGGGCTCCGACCCGGGCGGCGGCAGCGGGACCGGTCAGGTCAGTTCCGGCCTGGACAGTGCGAAGTGCCTGGACGACTACACCGCGTCGACCAACCCGGGCGCCGTCGTCGACATCTGGGACTGCAACGGCAGTTCGGCGCAGCAGTGGACCGTGGCCAACGGCTCGGTGCGGACGGGCGGACTCTGCCTGGACGTGGTCGGTGGCGAGACCGCCAACGGCTCCCCCGTGAACCTCTGGACCTGCAACGGTGCCGCCAACCAGCGGTGGACGGTCAGCGACGGCACACTCGTGAACCCCGCGAGCGGGCGCTGCCTCGACATCCCGGCCTCCGACACCACCAACGGCACCCGCCTCGACATCTGGGACTGCGACAACGGCGCCAACCAGAAGTGGAATCCGCCTGCGTGAACCGGTGCTGAGCCTGCCCGGGTGGACGCGCACCGCGCGCGTCCACCCGGGAGTCGTGGGAGACGGCCCCGGCCCGCTGTCCCTGCTCAGCCGAACAGTGACAGGTCGATGGAGTCCGCCAGGGCCAGGTAGCCCGCATCGGTGCCGTGCTGGTGGTCGTCCGCGTGGAAGCCGTCCTTGATCCGGCCGGGGCGGGCCGGATCGCGCCAGACGGCGTCGAAGTCCAGTACCCCGTCGAAGGCACCACTGGTTCGGATCCAGGCGTTGACCACCTGGCGCGCCCTCTCGCCCTCCGCGGAGAAGATGTCCGCTCCCTCCCACGGCACGAGCGTGGAACCGTAGATCCTCACACCGTGCCCGTGCGCCCGGGCGATCAGCCCGCGGTAACCGGCGATGACGTCGTCGGCCGTCACCGGCGCGCCCGGGGAGAGATCGAGGAACTCCGCCAGGGGCCCGTCGTCACGGGGGGCGAAGGAGACAGCGATGTCGTTCATGCCTTCGGACACCACCACATGACGGAGGCCCGGCGTCGCCAGGACGTCACGGTCGAAGCGGGCCGACGCGGAGTGGCCGAAGCCGTCGTTCAGCAACCGGTTGCCGCTGATGCCCTGGTTGGAGACGTGGACTGCGGGCCCGCCGCGCTCGACAAGACGCTCCGACAGGCGCTCTGCCAGGCGGTCCGTCCAGCGCCGGTTTGAGTCCGGGGTCGAACCGACGCCGTCGGTGATGGAGTCGCCGATCACGACGACCGCCTCGGCCGGCCCTTCGGGAAGGACCGCCACCGCCGAGACGAGGGCCTGCGACGGCAGGGGCGTGGCATGGGCGGGGAGGGTGATGGCGGCGACCGCGTTGCCCGGGACGGATGCACGTACCGGCTGCCCTGTCCCGGACGGATCCGGCGCCGCTGTGCCGAGCCGCGCGCCCCACTACGGGCGGCTCGGCATCTCCCGGTTCCGGCGACGGCGCGCCGAACTCCTGACGAGGCTCGTGGCCAGGCGTGGGGTGATCTCCCGCGCCTCCGCACGGATCCGTTCCCCTTGTGCCTACGGGTCCCGCGCCCTACCATCCTGAACATGTTCACTGAACAGGTTCAGTCACGTGCGGCGAAACGGGAGGCGACACGCCTCAAGGTGCTGTCATCGGCCGAACGGCTGTTCCGTGAGCAAGGATTCGGTGCCAGTACCATCCGTCAGATCGCCACCGACGCCGAAGTGAGCACCGGCACGGTCATGTCGGTGGGCGACAAGGACGCCCTTCTCGTCGCCATCTTCGACACCTGGATCGCCGCCGTGCACCACGGTCGGCAGGATCGGCAGGCGCGGGGCGGGATGGCGCGGCTAAGCCCCGCCGCGGCGGGGCAGGCGGTCATGGATCTTGTCGAACCCTTCATCACCTACTTCGCCCTCGACCTCGAACTCTCCCGGGAGTACGCCGCGGTCATCGTCCGCGGCACCCATGAGTCAGAGGTCTTCCAGGCCCTCGCGCGGGCCCTGCTCACGGAACTCGAGACGCTGCTGACCCGCACACAGCTCGCCGCCGCCCAGGCGGGTGCCGGCGCGCGCACCATCTACTTCGCCTACCTGGGCGTCCTCATGACCGTCGGAAACGGCGCTCTCGACCAGCGGACCGCGATCGCCCAGTTCCAAGAAGTCATCGATTTCGTCGTTCACCACGAAGTGGATCACGACCAAGTGGTTCACGACGAAGTGGTTCACGACGAAGTGGTTCACGACGAAGCCGTCATCCCCGACGCCGTTCACGACGAAGCTGTTCACGACGAAGGAGCCCAGCCATGATCAGCACTCCCGACCCGTGGTGGCCCACCGTACTGCTCGCGGCGGTGCTGTTCTCCGACGCGCTCATGTCGGTCCGTCCTCCGACGTTCATTCAGCAGTGCCTGGACGGAGTGAACTTCCCACGCGACTGGTGGTGGGCGCTTGTGGTCGTCAAGCTCCTCGCGGCGGCGGGGCTCGTCGCCGGACTCCGGCACGAGGGAGTCGGAGTCACGACCAACATCGCGGTGATCGCCTACTTCGTGTGCGCCGCCTACGCCCATTACCGGGCACGGTTCCTCAAGCAGGAATTCTGGCTGAACTGCCTGGGCATGCTCGCGTTGTCGACGGCCGTGCTTTTTCTGTCACACATGTCCACGTTCTGACACACATGTCCAACACTCTGACGGACTGTGCCCGCAGGCCCCGCGTCACTGAACGCGGGACTTCGTCCGAGAGCTGTCCGAGTCTTCGTCGTTGTCGTCGTCATCATCGCCCGGAATGTGGACGTCGAGCACCTTTATGTTGATCTCGACGACTTCCAGCCCGGTCATGGTCTCGACCGCGTCCGTGACGTTGTCACGGATGTTCTTGGCGGTCTTCAGAATGGGAGTGCCGTACTCCACCACGATGTCGACGTCCACGGCGGTCTGCTTCTCACCCACCTCCACCTTCACGCCACGGCTGGGGTCACTGGAACCGGAGACCTTGCTCTTGACCGCTCCCAGCGCCCGCGAGGCGCCTCCTCCGACGGAGTAGACACCATCGGTCTCGCGCACGGCTATGCCGGCGATCGTCGAGACCACGGTGTCCGCGATGACGGTGGTCCCCCGGGTTCCCCCGGCTGCGTCGCTCGTTCCCAGTGCAGTTCCGCTTTGACCTTCGTTTATCGCCATGAGTTCCTCGCACGGATTCGTCTTGCGAGGGGGCCGACGGGGCTCGGCGGCTTTTTCCGCCGACCTGTGCCCCCAGTTCCACTGTGCTCCGGTAGCCGTCCCTGCGCCATTCGGGTGCCAGGAGCCGAAATCGGATAAGCGGATAAATGCGGGAGGTCCCGGTGCGACGTCAGTCCCGGGGCAGCAGACTGCCCAGCGGCCCCAAATCCAGATTGAGGTCTTCGGGTCGCACTCCGTGCTGCTCGCAGAGCTCCGTCATTCGCTGGTCGAGCAGCATCAGCGTGGTACCGATCTCATCGGTCTGCTCATCGGTGAGGTCACCCTCGTCGATGCGGCGCAGGGCCTGCCGTTCCATCAGCTGACGGAGCAACTCGACCACGGTGAGGACCAGGGTGACGAGGTCACGCCCCATCTGCTCGGAGTCCAGGTCGACTCGTGAGGCCGTCACAGTGGCCCACTGTCCGCCCACGGGGCGGGTACACGTTCATTGACGGATGACAGCAGAGCGTGCAGCGACACCCGTACGAGGGGGACGTCGGCGATCGCGATGACCAGGTCCCCGCTGACGACGACCCCGGTCGCCAGAACCCTGTCCAGGAGGTCGACCAGCGGCACCCCGATGGGCCCGCTCAAGGGCCCCGGGTTGTCCCAGGGCACCACGTCGTGCGTCACGGCTCACACCTCGCCCACGAAGGAGTACGGGACCCACGGACCCGAGAGCTCGATCTCCGCGCCGGTGCGTTCCCGCAGACTCCTGGCGAGCAGGTCCAGTTCCGCTGCCCGGTGCTCCGGGACCAGGTACGTGGCGTTGAGGACCTGGACCCGGCGGTCACCGGCGGCCCCCTGGCCGTGCGGCCGGAGTCGGCGGGACGCCTTGGCGATACGGCTCACATCCGCGTCCACGGCCTCGGCGACGCGCAGCGAGTCCCCCTGCCGCTGCTCGCGCCGCGTGCGCAGGTTCCGTTTGCGATCCAGATAGGCGCGCCCCGCTCCGGGAGCCGGGCGGGCCCGGTCTGCCTGCGCGCTCGGCGGGTCCGCCGAGTCCTCGCCCCCGCCGTCCGGCGGCTCGGACCCGGGTGCGTACACCTTCACGCCCCACTCGGCGTGATGGGCAATGCGCTCCAGCGCGGTGTGGAAGCGCGCCGACTCGTTGTTCAGCGCGAGCC
The DNA here is from genome assembly GCF_042672475.1 of Streptomyces sp. NPDC127177. Lineage (NCBI taxonomy): Bacteria > Bacillati > Actinomycetota > Actinomycetes > Kitasatosporales > Streptomycetaceae > Streptomyces > Streptomyces sp. NPDC127177. The sequence continues at coordinate 172,828 of NZ_JBHXUW010000004.1, read as the reverse complement.
TGGCCCTGTCCTCACCGTTGTACAGCGTGGCCAGCGGCAAGGGCACCGTGGGCGCGTGAGCGGCGACCCTCGACACGACCGCGTGGTGGGAACGCGCGTACCGTTCGAGTTCCTTCTCGTCCGTCAGGCGCTCCTGCCAGGCCTCGTCCGTGAACTCGGCCGACCGAACGGTCTGCACGATCGCGGTGAGCGGTCCGAAGGCAAGCGACCGGATCGGTTCGTCCTCGGTGACTCCGACGACACCGCCGAGATCCAGGCGTTCTTCGGTGCGGCAGACCGCGTACACGTAGATGGCATTCGTATCCGAGGCCTCGGGCCCGCGCTCCGCCATGTGCGTCTGTTCTCCCTCGGTCATCGCTCGGACGAAGCTGTCTCTTCGGAGCCGGATTCCAATTCCTCCAGGCGCCGCCGCAGTTCGCGGTTCTCGTCCTGCAGGGCGTTTCGTGCCGCATGGGAACTGAGCGCCGGATCGGTCTCCCACCAGTCGATGCCGGCCTTCTTCGCCGTGTCCACGGAGGCGACGAAGAGGCGCAGCCGGATGGTGAGCAGCTCGATGTCGAGCAGGTCGATCTTGATGTCCCCGGCGATCACGATGCCCTTGTCGAGTACGCGCTCGAGGATGTCGGCGAGGTTGGTGGTCTGCGACCCGGAGGCCGGGTAGGACGCGTCCTGTCTGAAGTCGAGGTCAGTCACTGCGGGCCTTCCGCGATCGCTTCTTCGAGGGGGCTGCCCGCCTTCTGCGCGGCGGCTCTTCCTCTTCCTCCTCGTCGTCTTCTTCCACGTCTTCTTCGTCTTCGTCGTCGTCTTCTACGTCGTCCTCATCGCCCTCGTCGTCCTCATCCTCGTCCTCGTCCTCGTCGGTCAGTTGGTCGTCGTCCTCCTCGCCGTCCTCGTCATCCCACTCGTCCTCGTACTCGTCCGCGTCGCCCTCCGCATCCGAGTCTTCGTCGCCCTCTGCTTCTTCCTCTTCCATGGCCTCTTCATGGGACACGACGACCTCACCGTCGCGAATCTCCCCGCGCCACCCGTCCGGTTCCTCCTCGGTCAGGGTGACGTAGCGCTGGAAGTGCTTGAAGTCGAGTCGCACGCGGCGCCCTTGAGCCCGCCAGAGGTTGCCGGTCTTCTCGAAGAATCCGGACGGGTAGTACTCGATGACGAGGACGATGCGTGTGAGCGACGGAGCCAGTTCGTGGAAGCTCACTGCGCCCCGAGTGGTGCCCTTGGCACCCTCGGACGTCCAGATGATGCGTTCGTCGGGCACTTGCTCCTGGACCGTCGCCTTGAAGCTGCGCGCGGACGGTCCTACCTTGACCTTCCAGTCGCTGGACATCTCGTCGTCCATCGAGACGTCCTGCACGCCCTTCGCGAAACTGCTGAACTGGTCGTACTGAGTCCAGTGGTCGTAAGCGGTACGCAGCGGAACGCCCACATCGAGCACCTCGACGATGTTCATGATTTTGCCGCTGCTCGCCTTCCCCTTGCCCTTGCCGCCCCCTCCCCCGCCGTCATCGTCGCCGCCGCCGAAGGCTTCCTTCGCCTTGCCCACGACGTTGTCCTTGACGCCCTTGGCCTTCTCCGAGACCAATGCCTTCACCGGCGAATCACCCTTGAGGATCCGGGAGCCGATGGCCGGCAGCGAGCCGCCGTTCTCGGCTACATCGGTCAGCTGGCTGGTGACGTCCGTCAGCTTCTCCCCCGCCTTTTCGGCGAGCTTCTCCACCTGCGTACTCAGGAAGCTGGACAGTTCCCCGCGGAGCTTGTCCATTCCGGACTCTTCCGCCTCAGGTTCTGAGTTCTCCGACCTGGCCATGACTCGCTACCTCCGACGGCTGGTGCGCTTGGATGCGGCCCGCTTCGACGACGTGCTACCCGCTGACGTCTTCTTGGCGGCCGTCTTCTTCGCAGGGGCAGCCTTCTTGGCTGCGGCCTTCTTGGCCGGCGACGTCTTCTTGGCAGCGGCCTTCTTTGCCGGGGCGGACTTCTTCGCAGCGGCCTTCTTGGCCGGGGCGGACTTCTTGGCCGCGGCCTTCTTCGCGGGCGGCGCCTTCTTGGCCGCCTTCTTGGCCGGGGCGGACTTCTTCGCAGCCGCCTTCTTGGCCCGGGGGCCCTCGCCCTCCGCAGCGCCCTTCGCCGTCTTCGAACGACTCGGCCGGGAAGCACGCTTTCGCGGCTGCTTCTTCTCCGGCTCCTCCTCGTCCTCTTCTTCCTCGTCCGCCGGCTGTTCGTCCTCGTCCTCCGGCTCACCCTCGTCCTCGTCCTCGTCCTCGTCCGGGGGCTCCTCCTCGTCCTCGTACTCCTCGTCGTCGTACTCGGCGCCTTCTTCGTCGGGCGCCTCCTCGTCCTCGTACTCGTCCTCTTCTTCCTCGTCCTCATCACGCTCATCGCGCGGAGGTTCGATGAGACGGGCCGTGCGGTCGCTGATCACTTCGGCCAGCGAGCCCATGCTGCGGTTGGCGGCGGCGGTCATGGCCTTACGGCCGGCCTCCAGCACTTCCCCGCGGAGCTGTTCCTGAAGCTCCGCGACCTGGGGAACCTCGCCGAGACGGCGCATTCCCTCCGCGGCGAGCTGGCGGGGCTCCAGGCCGAATCGCCGGCCGGCCAGGTAGGTGGCGACCGTGATGGCCATCCGCCCCTTCTTGGTCCGGCCCAGCACGTAGCCACCCACCACTGCGGCCGCAAGGGTCACCTTGGTCTGGTCTTCCATGAGCACGTCACCTTCGATCGATCTGTGCCGGGCCGACCCGTACGGCGTGCAGCCGGTCAAGCAACCGTTCTTCTTCCCGTTCGAACTCCTCCAGGCTGATGTCGCCGGCCTCGAGTTCCTGGTTGAGCACGGCCAACTGCGCACGTAGTACGCCAGGGTCGTGCAACTCGCGCTCGGCAGCGTCGTTGAGCTTCTCCGCCACCCAGACAACGCCGCGGACCGGCGCGATGGGGAGCGTGAGCAAGCCTGTGATCAGTCCCATGTCACTTCCCGCCTACGGGTACAGGGCGTGGCCCGGACGAGACGAAGCTGTAGCAGGGCAGCGGGCCGGCCAGGCGCAGCTCAACGTGTTCGCTGTGGTCGCGGGCGAAGTCGTGTGCCCGGGCGAGGAAGGTGTCGGCGTCGCCACGGTCGACGAGGAAGGACATGTTGAGGGTGCATCCCGAGACCTCGGGGCCGGCGGCCACCGCATGGGCCGCGGACGCCAGTTCACGCAGAACGCGCTGCCCCGCCGCGGCAGCCCTGCGGGTGAGAGCGGCTGCGATCGCTTCGCCCAGCCGGAGACTCGCCTCGTATCCGGGGTTGCGGCGCGCGGCCTCGCGGAGCCTCCGTACGTTCGTCTCCTCGGCCACGAGGGACGGCAGGGCGTTCTGCGCCGGGAGCGCCTTCACGTTGATCTCGATACGGCCGGCAAGCCGGTCGAGAGTGGCCGCGTGCCCGGATTCGGCCGCGGCCAACTGCTCGATGACCGTCTCGTCGTCGGGCGCGACCATGCCGAACCGCATGGGCAGCACCGGCCCTTGGTCCGCCAGGCGCATCAGAAGGTCCTGGTGCGCGAGCAGGTCGCGTCGGCGTGCGCGGAGCTGGGGCGGCGCATCGCTGACGACCGCGTCGAGCAGGCCATGCCTGACCGTACGCACGGGGGCGGGAGGGGACCCCACGCCGGCGGCTCCCTTCGGCAGGACCGTTCCCGCCCGCAGGATCGCGTAGACGTACACGCCCTCAGCCGCCACGGTCATGCCTCCACGCTCCGTCGTCGGCCCGTGCCGCTGCGGGCGGGTGCCCGCCGCTTCCTCGGCCGCTCGGGCGCTTCGTCCTCGACCGCGTCCTCGGAGCTCTCGCCACCGCCGACCGCCTTCTTCACGGTGTCGCCCACCGTCTCGGCGGCGTTGCGCACCTTGCGCTTGCCGACGGACTTGGCGACACCGCCACCCAGCAGTTCGGGGACGGTGGTGCTGCCGGAATCACGTTCCAGGTCGAGCCGGTTGCACGCCTCGGCGAACCGCAGATAGGTGTCCACACTCGCGACGACGATGCGCGCGTCGATCTTCAGGATCTCGATTCCGACCAGCGAGACCCGGATGAACACGTCGATGACCATGCCGCGGTCCAGAATCAGTTCCAGCACGTCGTACAACGTGCCGGCCCGAGGCGGGCAGGCCACTACTTCGTCGGAGTAGGTGGTCGCGCTCATGGAATGTCCTTCCAGCAGGGGAGCGAAAGCGGGTCACTCGTCGGCTGCACCACGTCGGTAGCGCCGGACTCTGCGGTATTCCAGGAGCGCGCCGGCCCGGTCAAGCTGCACCTCGTACGAGGCGAGGAGGCTTGTGGTGTCGGGGATCCGTGGCACTTCGAGAACGTCCACCACCACACACCAGCCGTCGTCGGAACGCCGGACAGCGGACACGCCCTCCGCGGGGTGGCCGATCAGCCCCTCCAGGCTCTTGCAGGCAGCGGAGGCCGCATGCTCCGGCCCCCGCGCGGACCCCGCGCGTGGCCGGCTCGCCGTCTTGGAGCTTCCGGCACGTGTACGACGTTCTTCTGCCATAAAGCCAGTCTGGCCACTCCGGCCGACCGCGCATCTCGAGCGATGCCATCAGTGCGTATGTCTGTCCTCTTGCTCATCCGTGGACCGTCCGGGGACCGCCGGGCACGGAGGCGCGGAAGGGCGTGGAACGGCACCGCGCCCGACGGTCGGAGGGCCCCGTTCGTCCGGCGGCCGCCTGTCAGAGCCGGATCTCCTCCGCTTCGGGGTGCTCATACGTGTTGGTCAAGTCGATGACGATGAGCGCGCTACTACCCGTACCCTCTTGGCCGCCGCGGGCGCGCCGAACGGCCACGCATCACATGGGCGGAGTCCGGCGGCCGTCATTCCGTGCCTCCCCCGCTCCCGGAGAGTTTCTTCAAGCGTCGGGCAGCCGCGCTCACACCGCGGCCATGGCGCATGAGCCCCGCCCAGGGGTCCCTGTCCAGGCGGTCGCCGAGGTCGGTCACCGTCCAGCGGCGGGCGGTCAGATCGGGTGTGTCCAGTTCACCCCAGTCCAAGGGCACAGCGACGGGAGCGCCCGGCCTGGACCGGACGGCGAACGGAGCGACCACCGTCTGCCCGTAACCGTTGCGGGCGACATCCAGATACAGCCGCCCCTTGCGCGCGTCCTTACGTGGCTCGGTGGTCAGCTCACGCGCGTACCGTGCCGCCAGCGTCGTCGCGGCGTTGCGGGCGAAGGCCAGTACGTCGTCGGCATCGTCACGCCGGTTCAACGGTACGACGACGTGCAGACCGCGCGATCCCGTCGTCATCAGTCCCGAGGGGAGTTCCAACTCGTCCAGCAGCTCTCGCAGGCGATGAGCAGCGCGGCGCACGGCCTCGAAGTCGTCGGCGGGCGGGTCCAGGTCGAAGACCAGGCGGTCGGGGCAGCGCGGCCTGTCGGCGCGGCTCAGCCATCGGTGCGGGGTGATGCACGCCTGGCTCGCGAGGTAGACCAGAGTCGCGGTGTCGTCACAGACCACATGCGTTACCTCGCCGCCCTCCTTGGCCACCGACGCCCGGTGGATCCAGTCGGGGAAGTAGGCGGAGATCTCCTTCTGGTAGAAGCGGCTCCCGTCGATGCCGTCCGGCATCCGCTCGAGCATGAGGGGCCGGCCACGCAGCTCGGGGAGCATGCGCGGCGCCACCCGCCGATAGTGCTCGGCGAGATCGGCCTTGGTGACACCGTCCTGCGGGAACAGCTCCTTGCCGGCCCGCTTCACGTCGATCTTGCGTCGTCCTACCCGCATCTCAACCGTGTGGCTCACGCGACCGTTCCTCTCTACTCCTCCGAGGTTCGCTCGCTCCAGCTTGCTCCGCACTCATCTCCGTCGCGAACGCCCTGTCGGTTGCCTGTGCCCCGCCCAGCAGCCTGTTGCTCGTCCCCGCAGGCGCGGACCGCTCGCCGTGCGGGGGAGATCCGGGATGCATAACCTGAGCGCGCCGGGTACGCGGGGGGGTGCCCGCGGTGAGCCGGCGGAAGGGAGTCGAGGTGAGCGGGAACGAAGCCCTGGAGACCTACCGCGGGAAGCGACACTTCGGGAGGACGAGCGAGCCGAACGGTGAGAGCGCTGCGGCGGGTACGGACGACGAGCCCACGTTCGTGGTGCAGATTCACGACGCCCGCACCATGCACTTCGACTTCCGTCTCGAGGTGGACGGCGTGCTCAGGTCCTGGTCGGTCCCCAAGGGCCCTTCCACCGACCCGCACGACAAGCGGCTCGCCATCCCCACCGAGGACCACCCCCTGGAGTACCGGGAGTTCGAGGGAGTGATTCCCGAGGGCGAGTACGGCGGCGGCACCGTCATCGTCTGGGACAGCGGCACCTACCGCCCGGCAAGTCACGACAAGAGGGGCCGTCCTGTGCCCTTCAGCGAGGCCCTGGAACACGGCCACGCCACGTTCGATCTCCACGGCCGGAAGTTGCGCGGCCGGTTCGCACTCACCCGGTTCCACGGCCGCGAGGAGAAGGACGGCGGGGCGGCCGGGAAGCCGACGTGGCTGCTTGTACGCACCGGCTCCGGGCACACCACGAGTGGCGGGACCCCCGACCCGCGACGGGCCCGTTCCGCGCGCTCCGGTCGTACGTTGCGCCAGGTCGCCGAGGCACCGGACGCGCCGACCTGGGAGCCGGACGACGGCGAGCGGCGATGAGCGGCCTGCTGGAGACACTCCCGCCCGAACCGGGGAACCGCTCGGGCAGGCGTTGAAAGTAGCGCCGTCCGCCCGAAGGCGGGTCCCGCGACGTCCGGTGCGTGCGACGGCAAGCCGCGGACGCCTACGAGCCGGCGGGGTACGGGTTGTCGGCGAGCACCCCGGCAAGGTGCGCCGCGTTGACGGCGAGGGTTCGGCTCGTGGCGGCGACCGCCTCGGGTGTCCGGTCCAGGTCCTGGTAGTCGGTGCCGTGCTGCGCCTCACCCACCCAGTAGGTCACTGCTCCCGGTGGCAGGGTGAAGCCCAGGTCGTTGAGGCCCTGGAAGAGATCGGCGCTGACCTTGTGTGCGCCGTCCTCGTTTCCGACGACGGCCGCCACCCCCACCTTGCCGTAGGTCAGTTGGCGGCCCAGGTCATCGGTCTCGGAGATGTCGGCGTTCAGGCGCTCCAGCACGCGCTGGCACACGCTCGAAGGGTGACCCAGCCAGATGGGTGTGGACACGAGCACGATGTCGGCGGCCATCACCTTCTTCCGCAGCTCCGGCCACGCGTCTCCCCCGCCCATGTCCTGGGCGACTCCCGGCCGCACATCGTGGTCGACCACACGCACCGTCTCCCCCCGCACCCCCAGGCCGGACAGCTCAGCCATGATCTGGTCAGCCAGCAGCTGGCTGCTGGAATTCTTCGGGGACGGCGACAAGGTACAGACGAGCGCGAGAGCGAAAGTCATATCGGCCAACTCCTTCAAGTTTCCGGGCGAGCGCCCGGTTTCGTGTGCCCGGTTTCGTGCGCCCGGATGCGGACGGCCTTGAGATACTGCCGGATCACGTTGCCGGGTCGCTGTCGCCCTTTGCGAGGGCCGACGCGGCGGCTTCGGTCTGGTCGGGACCGGCATGCGGAGGGATCGGCGGAACCTCCACTCGGCGGAACGGGCCGGCGTCCCTACCCAGGATGCCCCGGTCCTCGCCGGGGTGCGCTCCGACGACCCCGACGGCCGCTGTCCCCGTGCGGGAGGGGGTACCCGGGCCTAGCGTGGGAAGGCGCGGCGAAGGACACGACACTTCGGACGGCGGAGGAGCGCATGGCCGTACGGCACCGGTTGATCAGGAAACCTCCCGCGGACGTCTGGGACGTCCTGTCCGACGTCGAACGGTACGGCGACTGGGTCGTCGGTACCTCGCGCGCCGAGCTGGACGAGGGGCATTGGCCGGAGCTGGGTGCGGCCCTCCGCTACGAGATCAGGATCGGGCCGCTCACCCTGCACAACCGGACCGTCGTGCGCCGCAGCGAGCCGATCGGCGTCCTGGAGCTGGAGGCGGACAGCGGGCCGCTGGGGACGGCGAGGATCGCGATGGAACTGCGGCCCTGGGGCGAGCACACCCTGGTCATCCTCGACGAACACCCGCTGCGCGGGGCGGGTGGCACCCTGCACAACGGTCTCCTGGACGTCGTACAGCAAGCGCGGAACCGCGCGATGCTGGGCCGCCTCGCCCGGCTGTGCGAGGGCGACGAACACCGGCCCCGCACCGATCCCGGGCGTCCGCGACCGCGCAGGGCGTGAATCCGCACCGCGCCGGCCCGAGCCGCATCGCCGAACGGGCCGCCAACCACCGAGCCGGGAGTGAGCCATGCCGGACGCCGTAGTGATCGGGGCGGGCCCCAACGGGCTGGTCGCGGCGAACCTCCTGGCCGACGCGGGCTGGAGCGTCGAGGTCCTGGAAGCCCAGGACGAACCCGGAGGAGCGGTCCGGCACGACCGGGGGGTCGATCCCGAATTCACCAGCGACCTCTTCAGCGCCTTCTATCCCCTCGCAGCCGCGTCCCCGGTCCTGGCCGGCCTGCGTCTGGAACGTGAGGGGCTGAGCTGGAGCCACGCCCCGAAGGTGCTCGCCCACCCCTTGCTGGACGGTCGCTGCGCCGTTCTCAGCCGTGATCTGGAGGAGACGGCCGCGAACATGGAGACGTTCGCCGCCGGGGACGGGGCCGCGTGGAAGGAACTCCGGGAGGTCTGGGAGACGCTGCGGCCCGGCATCCTCGACGCCCTGTTCACGCCGTTCCCCCCGGTACGCGCCGGGGCACGGCTGGCGCTGCGGCTGCGTACGGCGGGCGGGCTCCGGCTGGCCAGGACGATGGTGCTGCCGGTACGGCGTCTGGGCGAGGAGGAGTTCCGCGGCGAGGGCGGCAGACTCCTGCTCGCGGGCAATGCCCTGCACGCGGACCTCTCGCCGGAAGCGGCGGGCAGCGGCGGCTTCGGCTGGCTCATGTCGATGCTCGGCCAGACCTACGGCTTTCCCGTTCCCACCGGAGGCTCGGGTGCACTCACCTCCGCACTCGTCCGCCGACTGGCGCGCCGCGGCGGGACCGTCCGCTGCGGGGAACCCGTCAGCGAGGTCATCGTCCGCGGCGGCCGGGCCGTCGGCGTACGCACCGCGAGCGGCGAGGCGGTCCGGGCCCGCAGGGCGGTCCTGGCCGATGTGTCCGCGCCCGCGCTCTACGGCTCCCTGGTGGCGGAGGAGCACCTTCCCGGACGGCTGCTCGCCGACCTGAAGCGTTTCCAGTGGGACTTCGCCACTTTCAAGGTCGACTGGGCCTTGAACGGCGTGGTGCCCTGGACCTGCCCAGAGGCTTCGCAGGCCGGGACCGTCCACCTGGCGGACGGCGTGGACGGCCTCACCCGCTTCGCCGCCCAGATCGCCATGGGCCGTGTTCCTGACGAGCCGTTCGCCCTCTTCGGTCAGATGAGCACAACCGACCCCAGCCGTTCGCCCCGGGGCACCGAGTCCGCGTGGGCGTACACGCATGTACCTCACCGGGTGCGGGGGGACGCCGGAGGAGCCGGGCTGACCGGTTCCTGGGACGTCCGGGAACAGGAGACGATGGCAGACCGGGTCGAGGCGCAGGTCGAGCGCTATGCACCGGGCTTCCGCAGCTTGATCAGAGCCCGGCGCATCCTGGCCCCGCCCACGCTGGAGAGCCTGGACGCCAACCTGCACGGTGGCGCCATCAACGGCGGTACGACAGCCGTGCACCAGCAACTGGTCTTCCGCCCCTCCCCCGGCACCGGCCGCCCGGAGACACCCGTCCCCGGTCTCTATCTCGCCTCCGCCTCCGCGCACCCCGGCGGCGGGGTCCACGGTGCTCCGGGCGCCAACGCCGCGCGGGCCGCTCTGCGCCGGCAGCGCACCGGCGCCCTGTCCCACCTCCAGAGCCGGCTGACACACCGCGACCGCAAGGGACAGCCCTGAAGCCGGGCCCTCACATCCATGACGTTTCGGGCGGGCGGCGACAAGGGCCGCCCTGTAGGGAGTGAACGGGTTGGCACGGGAGGTACGTTGGTCGGCTGCCGGGCGGTGGGCCGAGCGGGAGTGGGCCGCGGTCCGGAGTTCCGTTCACAGCGCGTTCGAGGATTCCGGGCCCGAACGGGACACCCTCGTCCAGTCCCTCAAAGCAGCAGCCGCGGCGATCATCGCCTGGGCCCTGACGGGGTGGTGGCTGCACGCCCCCATGGCGTTCCTGGCTCCGTGGACGGCGGTCGCCCTGATCAGTGGCACCGTCTACCAGTCACTGCGCACGGGCGCCCAGCAGTTCGTCATCATCGCCCTGGGCACGGTGTGGGCCTCGGCCGCCATGGCCCTGACGCATGACCAGACCATGGCCGCCATGCTTCTCACCCTGCCGTTCATGACGTTGCTCGGGAACTACCGGCGTTTCGGGAGCCAGGGCATCCTCGGGGCGAGCACGGCGCTCTTCGTGATCACGTACGGATCGTCGAGCGCTTCCACGGTCGGTCACCGGCTGCTGGAGACACTCATCGGCGCGGTGGTGGGCATCGCGGTCAACGCCCTCGTCCTGCCCCCGGTCCATCTGCGCAGCGTCGGTGATCGTCTGCGCCTGCTCGCGCGGGACTCCGCGGGCTTGCTCGACGCCATGGCGCACGGCCTGCGCGAGGACAGCGCGTTGGTGAAGACGGCTGACTGGCACGCCGAGGCGTCCCGTCTCCAACTGTCCCTCCAGGGCGTGGCCGACGCCAGGCGCTGGGCAACGGAGGGCGCGCGCTGGAACCCGGGCGGACGGCTGCGGCGGACGGGCCCTGCGCCCCCACCCTTCGCGGAGGATGTCCGGTGGGGCCGGATCTGCACCCGCATCCTCGCCGTCGCACGCACCCTGAACGAAATCGGCGACGACGACAAGGGTCTTCCCACGCCTCCGTCCCGCTTTCTCGTCGAGCTGTCCGACGTACTGGAGCAGGCCGCCCGCGTGTGCGCCGAGGAGCCCGACCCGTCGGTTCCCTCCACCGTCGAGCGGCGCGAGGCGGCGTTCGACAAGGCATGGACCTCACACCGCACTCTCGCCGGCGACTTCCGGGAACAGGAGGGAACAGCGGCAGCCGTCGGCGGCGAACTGCTGCTGGAGACACGTCAGCTGCTCATGGAACTGGCTCCACCGCCCTGAGCGGCCCCGGCCCCCGGCCCCGCCGCCCGTACCGGAACCGTTCATCCGCCTCCGTTGTTCCCCCTCCCCGTTGTTCCCGCTCACCGTTGTTCCCGCTCACCGTTGTTCCCGCGAGCATCCGGGTAAGCGGCGCCGGCGGAGCTCGCGACCGGCGGGCCGGAACCCGACCAAGTGCGACCACGCCGATAGGCGCGCGGATGTTCCGGGCATGAGTGCCTGCGTGAGCGATGAACAGAACAGCACCCCGGACGCCGCGCACCGGCGCCCCGAAGGCATGAGCGACAAAACCGTCGAAGCGCTGGGCGCGTTGTCGAAGGCACTGGAGACAACCGAACGCGCCCGCGGCGCGCTGTACGAGTTCCATCAGCTGACCGGGTCGGCCGATTTCAGCGTGGGCGACGCGGTCCGGCTCCTGCGCGAGGCCGGCCACGATCAGGAGGCAGACCTCGTCGAGCGGGACGTTCTCGGCCGCAACGTCATTCCCGGTCACTGGACCTTCCAGCTCGTCGAGGCGTACAACCGGACGTACTACCGGCCCTTCGCCGACATCGAGCAGCATCTGGTCCACAAGCTCGCGCAGGGCCGCGACCACCTGCACGAAGCCGAACTGAAAAGGGCCCGCCGCCCCCTTGGCCGTACACCGAAACCCGACCGTGGCAGCTGAGCCCCACTGGCACGACAGGGAGTGCAGCCGCGGCACAGGTCTCAGTCGGTAACCGACACCTGCCACGGCTTCCCGGGAGACGACGCCACCGTCCTTGCCCCTCGACCGGCACGCCCCCGCGCATCGCCCCGAGTACGGCGAGGCGGGCTGTTCCGAACAATGTCGGCCCGCGAGGGATGGGACGAGGATTCCAGGACAGGCGCTCATGGTCCGGTTGTCCCGGATGCACACAACGGACTCTCCTCTCCGGGGGACAGCCCGCGCCGGGTGCGGCGCGGCGCCGTCCCACCCGCGCCACACCCCTTTACGGAGGTTCCGCATGTCTGTTCCTGTCCCTCCCGGTCCCGCGGGGCAAGGAGGAACGCCGGCCACAGTCCGTAACCGCCGGAGTGGCGGACCACCGGCGGGCGGTCCATCCTGGACGCGCGGCGGCCAGTCGTCGCCACTACGAGGGCGAGAGTCGGGCATGGCCCTGTCACCTCCGAGCCGGCAACGGCGCATGCTGACCGTGCCGGGCGTCTACGCCCCGCAGCACGACACCCACCTCCTCATGCGCGCCCTCGGCCGGCAGGACTTCAGCCCCGGGACGCACGTGCTCGAGATCGGAACCGGCAGCGGGGCCCTCGCGGTGGCCGCCGCCCGGCTGGGGGCACGGGTCACGGCGATTGACATCTCCCACCGGGCGGTGCTGTGCGCCCGGGTGAACGCCGCTCTCCACCGCAGCCGTGTCACCGTCCGCTACCGCGATCTGTCCGCCCTTGACGCGGGACAGTACGACATGGTGATCAGCAATCCCCCGTACGTGCCCGCGCCGGCCGTTCTCCCGCCGCTGCGCGGCAGGGCCCGTGCTTGGGACGGCGGCCGCGACGGCCGCGCTGTCGTCGACCGCGTCTGCGCCACAGCCGCGACCGCCCTGCGGCCCGGTGGCACACTCCTCATGGTCCATTCGAAGATGTGCGGCATCCGCACCACGATCGATGTTCTCGCAAGAGCCGGCCTCGACGCGGAGGTCATCGACCGCGAACTCGTCCCGCTCGGTCCGGTGCTGCGGTCCAGACTGCCGTGGCTGCGCCGGCAGGGACTGATGGACGACGAGGAGCAGGACAAGGAAGAACTGGTGGTCATCCGTGCGCGACAGTGCTGACTCCCGCCGTATCCGCCTGGACCGCAACGGACCGCTCCTGGTGGAAGGGCCCGTGACCGTCACCGGGGACGACGGCGTGACCGCCACCTCCGATCGCTTCATGGTGGCGGTGTGCACCTGCCGTCGCAGCCGGACCTATCCCTGGTGCGACACCAGCCACCGCCACCGCGCGGCCCCGAATTCCGGCACCTCGCCCGAAACGGCCACCGCCGCGAACTCGGACTCGGCCTCGGCCTCTGACTCGAAGGAGGCGTCATGAGCACAGCGCCCTACCTCGAATCGCGCGCCGGCAGCCCGGCGCTGCCGGACCCGCGCGGCGTTCTCTCCGGCGCCGTCCTGTCGGCATTGCGGGACGGCCACGTTCCCGTGGTGGATCCGCAGACGGTGGCGGAGGCCGAGCCGTACGGGGACGACCTCCAACTGGCCCTCTATGTGCTGTACGAGTTGCACTACCAGGGCTTCGACGGCGTCGGTGACGACCGTGAGTGGGATCCGGACCTGCTGCGACTGCGCGGAGCACTGGAACGCCGTTTCCTGAACGCGCTGCGGACGGACGTGCCGGGCGGCGCGAGCGCCGACGACGCCCTGGCCGCGATCCTCGTCGAACCGGCCGCCGACGACGGCAGCGGCGTGAGCGACCACCTCCAGGACGAGGGAGCGCTCTGGCAGATCCGGGAGTACGCGGCGCTGCGCTCCCTCTACCACCTCAAGGAAGCCGACCCCCATGCCTGGGTCATCCCCCGGCTCCACGGCCGTGCGAAAGCCGCCATGGTGGCGGTGGAGTTCGACGAGTTCGGCGGCGGGCGCGCCGAAGACATCCACGCCCGGCTCTTCGCGGACCTGATGGACGACCTCGGTCTGGAACACGCCTACGGCCACTATCTCGACGCGGCTCCCGCGCAGGCGCTGTGCACGGTCAACGTGATGTCGCTGTTCGGTCTGCACAGGGCGTTGCGCGGCACCCTCGTCGGGCATTTCGCCGCCGTGGAGGTGACGTCCTCGCCCGGGTCCCGGCGGCTCGCGAAGGCGATGCGACGCGCGGGTGCCGGGCCGGCCGCCGCACGCTTCTACGACGAGCACGTCGAGGCCGACGCCGTGCACGAACAGGTCGTCCGGCACGAGGTGATCGGCCCCCTCCTGGCGGCCGAGCCCGGTCTCGACGCCGACGTGGCCTTCGGCATAGAGGCGACCGGTCTGCTCGAAGACAGGCTGGGCTCGCTCCTGCTGGAGGCCTGGCGGGACGGCCGCTCCGCCCTGCGAATCCCATTGGCCGCGACCGCACGGCAGCCCGGCAGCCCGTGAGCACCATGACGCGCCGGCCCGTTTCCGCAGCGACTGCCGCCGGACCTGCCGCTACTCGACGGCTACCACCGCTGCCGCCGACGCCTCGGCCAGGCGCTGGAACGTCCCGTTGAGCACGGCCCTGCGTTCGTCCTTGTAGGCGGGTTCGGGCTCCAGGTCGTCGATCGTCCGCTCCCAGACCGCCAGGAACGTCTCATGCCACGTCCGGATCACATCCGGCGACGGAAGCGACACGCCCACCCACCCCTGCCGGTCCAGAACGAGCAGCAGCTCCAGATTGCAGGGGACGGTCACACCCCAGTACTCGTCCGGTTCGAGCCCCGCCGGGTCGCCGGCCATCGCCTCCGTCACCTCGCTCAGGAGCCGGTCGGCCAGCTCCGAGAGATGATCGGCCGCCGTGTCGCTGTCGAAGTTGCCCGCGCCCCACGTGCCCACTCTTCCGCCTCCGCGTCGCAGATAGTCGTATGTCTTCGCTTCCGTCCGCCATCACAGCAGAGCCCACTGACAGCAGGCCCGGAACCCGGGCCGACCGCCTGCGGCACCGGTCCCGGCCGGGAGGAACAGGGGGGCGGAGCCGGGTGAGCCGGAGCCGCCGTAACCGTTGACGCTTCTCGCAGCAGCCACCTAAGGTCTCGTGAAACGTTTCACCACCCACCCCGGTGTCGCGCGCCCGCACGGCACGGGACTTGACCCAGCAGCTGCCTGCGAAAGGCTCCCCCATGCGTCTACGCAGCACCCGCGCCACACCCAGGAGAACACCGGCACCCCTGTGCGCCGCCGCGCTCCTGACGGTGGCGCTGCTCACCGGCAGCGCGCATCCCGCCGTAGCGGCCGGCGGGCTCCACCTGCGGAGTGTCACCGTCGACGGACGCACCGACCCACTGGCCGTCGAGGCCGAACACCCTTTGCTGGGCTGGAAGCTGACGAGTGGGGAGCGCGACGCCACTCAGTCCGCCTACCAGGTCCGGGTGTCGAGCGGCCCGGCCGGGCCGGCAAGCGGGCACGGCGATGTCTGGGACAGCGGAAGGCGTCGTTCGAGCGAGTCGGTCGCTGTGGAGTACGGCGGCAAACCGCTTGTCCCTGGGGCGCGTTACTACTGGAAGGTCCGCGTCTGGGACGCGCACGGCAGGCCCTCCCCGTGGAGCGCACCCGCCCATTGGGACCAGGCGCTGCGTACGGCCGACGACTGGCACGGCGCGCGGTGGATCGCCCCGTCCGACGACGAGGCGGGAGCGCCGCTGCTGCGCAAGGACTTCCGACTCGCCGACAAGAAGGTCGCCAGGGCGCGCGCCTATGTCGCCGGACTCGGCTTCCACGAACTGCGGCTGAACGGCGCGAAGGTGGGTGATCACGTACTTGCCCCGGCCAACACCCCCTACGAGCGCCGGGTGCTGTACGACACCTATGACGTGACCCGTCAGTTGCGGGGCGGCGCCAACTCCGTGGGACTGTGGCTCGGGAACGGGTACGGCAAGAACTTCAGCCCGTACGGCTTCCGCTGGACCGGCAAGCGGCAGGCGGTGATGCTGCTCGACGTCACGTACACCGACGGCAGTCACAGCCGGCTGACGACCGATCCGACCTGGAAGTGGTCCACCGGTCCGGTCACCGCCGACGACCTCTACGACGGCGAGTCCTACGACGCCCGCAAGCAGCAGGAGGGCTGGGACCGGCCGGGCTTCGACGACGGTTCCTGGAAGTCCACCACCGGCGCGGATGCCCCCGAGGGGGAACTGCGCGCGAGCACCATGCCCGCGGTCGAGGTGGCGGACACTCTGGATCCGCTGAAGGTGACGGAGCCCCGGCCGGGCACCTACGTCTACGATTTCGGGCAGAACATCGCCGGCTGGGCACGGCTGCGGGCCGAGGGCCCCGCGGGCACCCGCGTCTCTCTGCGGACCGCGGAGGAGCTCGGGGCCGACGGTCTGCTCGACACGGCGACCAACCGGGACGCAGCCGCCACGGACACCTTCACCCTCGCCGGCACGGGAGAGCCGGAGACGTACGAGCCGCGCTTCACCTACCACGGCTTCCGGTACCTGGAGGTCACCGGCTCCCCCGGACGTCCGGCGAAGGGCGCTGTGCAAGCCCGTGTCGTGCACGCCGACGTGCCGTCGACCGGTAGCTTCACCTCCTCCAGCGACATGCTGAACAGCATCTGGCGCAACAACCGCTGGAGCATCATCAACAACTCCATGAGCACCCCTACGGACACCCCCGTCCGGGACGAGCGGACACCGCCGGCCATGGACGTCCAGGCCTACGGGGACGCAGCCGTCCGTGAGTTCGGCATGGAGGGCTTCTACGCGAAATACCTGCAGGACATGCCGCCGGGCACGGCTCTGCCCTCCGACGACGTCAAGGCGCAGTACCCGGACATGGCGGGGGGCCAGGTGGTCCTGGCGTGGACGGTGTACGAGCAGTACGGCGACCGGGACGCGCTGGAGACGGCGTACCCGGACATGAAGCGTTTCGTCGACCGTAACGCGGCAGAGACCCCCGGGCTCATCTGGCCGCAGGACAAGGGCTTCGGCGACTGGTGCCCGCCCGACCACGGGCCCGAGTCGAACGGCGGGATGGGCAGTCCCGGTGCGGGCGACTGCACCAGCGAGGTGTCCCTCGTCAACACGGCCCTGTCGTTCCGGCAGGCCGAGGTGACGGCGCAGGCAGCCGACGCGCTGGGGCACTCCGAGGACGCCCGTCACTTCGAGGGGCTGGCCGACCGCATCGAGGACGCCTTCAACGGGCACTTCCTCAACGAGGCCGGCGATACCTACGGGAGCGGACGCCAGGTGACCAGCGTCCTGCCGCTCGCCTTCGGAATGGTGCCCGAGGCGCGCGAAGAAGCCGTCGGCGACCAGCTGGTGCGGACGATCACGGAGAAGGACGCCAGCCATCTGGACACCGGCATCTTCGGTACCCGCCACCTGATGGACGCCCTCGACCGCATCGGCCGCACCGACCTCGCGATGACCATGCTCCAGCAGCGCGACTACCCGGGCTTCGGCTTCGAGCTGGCCCACGGGGCCACGGCGAGCTGGGAGCAGTGGCTCTACAGCTCCGCCATGGAGACGCACGACCACGCGATGTTCGCCGGCCTCAACACCTCGCTGTACACCGTGCTGGCGGGTATCAGGCCCGCGAAGGCCGGCTACCGCGAGATCACCGTCGCGCCCACGGTGCCCGCTTCCCTCAGCCACGTCTCCGCCGCGCTGGAGACCGTGCGCGGGCGCGTGGCCAGCACGTGGGAGCGGCGGGCCGGCGGTTCGCTGCGCCTGACGGTCACCATCCCGGCCAACAGCCGTGCGGTGGTGGAGGTTCCGGTGACGGCACGTCACGACCGGGTGGAGGCGACGCGGGGGGCCGAGCGAACCCGGACCACGGACCGGAGCGCCACCTACCGGATCGGTTCGGGTGTGTGGACGTTCACCGTGCGCTGACCGTCACCTCGGATGTGCCGGGCCGGCCGCGCTCCATCGCGCGGTCCGGGCCGGCACCCGGCCGAGGGCGGGGATCCGGCAGCCGACGAAGCGGCTGTCCGAACCCCCGCCCCCACCAGGACGACGTTGCCCAGGGCCACGCCCAGGACGACGCTCAGGACCCCGACATCGTTGTCAGGAGTCCAACGCGCACGGGGTACACCCCTACGGAGTGCGGCAGGTCCCGCAGGAGCACGGCGCACCGGGTCCTGCGGCCGGCCTACGGCGTGTAGACGGCGTCACTGCCGTACAGCTCCCGGGTGAACGCGGAGACATCGGCGCTGCGATCGGCTCCGTCGAGGTTGTACGTCAGATAGACGCCGTACCCCTCACTGACTGTGCGGCGTGCGAGGTCGGCGGCCGTGCTCTGCGAGGTCCCGCCGATCTCGACGGCAGCCGGCGACAGCTTCGACTTGGGCATCGCCATGCCGGGCACCTGCCAGCTGCCGTAGTACGGGTTCCAGGCGTAGTCGAACTCGGACGAGACGTCGACGCCGTCGTAGGAGAGACGCGCCGCGGCAGGGCCGATGTTGTAGAGGCTGATGATCTTGTCCGGCATGTTCGCGCGCAGCGCCGACACCAGGTACACGAACGAGCTGTCGTTGGGCTGGCCGGTGCCGTTGTTTCCGTACTCGGCGTACTCGTCGTCGAAATCGATGCCGTCGAGGCCGTACTCGGCGACGGTGTCCGACAACTGACCCGCGAAGTCCGATGCCGCCTGCTGCGACGGGAAGTTCGCGAAGCCGGCACCCTGGTGGTTGCCGAGCACCGAGAGGACGACCTTGATGCCCTTCTCCTGCAACGGCCTTATCTCAGTGGCGGCGTTGTCGAGGACGTGCTGCACGTTCTCGTTGAAGCTCAGACGCGCCGCCTTCGCGCCCGTGTCGTAGTTGATGTTCGCCGCGAAGATCACGGCGACGTCGAAGACGTTGTCGCCACCGTTCGCGAGGGTGTACTTGCCTACGTTCAGCATGCTGTTGTTGTTCACCTCGACGTACGCCACCGAGGTCGGCCCCTGTTTCGCGAGTGCGGGTTCGGGGGCCGCTGCCGCACTGTTCGCGGCTGTCGCACCGAAGGCGAGCGCCGCGACAGCCGAGAGCGCGAGCGCGGCCGTCCGTACTCTGTTCCGTACCGGAGTGAACATCGTTGATCGGTCTCCCATCGCATAGTCTGGCGTCCGAGTCGTTCGGAGGCGCCGGGTGAGCCCTCCGAGTTTTCCGCCCCGGTCACCGAATCCGGAGAGCCGGGCGCGAACTCTTCACAACCTCCACGCCGGCCGCACCGGTTCGGGGCTCGGCAGGGGCCTCGCACAACCAGGCCTTCCGCATTCCGGCGGCGAGAAGGAAGGCGGCCCGAGGGGCTCGGGGCGCGCCGCTCTTCGATGCCGTGGGCTTCCCCGGTAGCTCGCGGTTCGGCGAGACGCCCGAACTCGAAGCCGATGTAAGGGAGTTCACCGAGGAACGCCTCAAGCGCCATCCGTTTACCGGGGATGGTCGAGCCGTCGCCGCGGGTGGAACCGATGCGCTCTTCGTCGAAGCAGGAACCGCCGCGCCAGGTGCCGGATCCCGCCCCGCGGGGTCAGGCGAGGGCGACGACCAGCAGGGTCAGCGCGGCGACGAGGATGGCGACGCGGACGTAGTGGAAGCGGTCCCAGCGGTTCATCTGCTCCTCCCAGTCGGCGGGCCGGTTGTCAGGGGTCCACGTCTTGCCCTGGTTGTTGATCGGGACGAGGAGCAGGATCGACATGATCACGCTGAGAGCCAGCAGCGCGCCGGAGGTGGCGACGAGGCCCGTGCGGTGGTGGTGCCATCCGGCGACGGCCCAGACCGCGACGAGGACGAGCGAGCTCATGTACCAGAACGGCATGACGGCACCGAGCATCCGCCCCCCGTGGGCGCGACCCAGCTGACGGCTGTCATCGGGGAGTGCGTCGAGGATGCGGTTGATGACGAAGGCGACGGAGAACTCCACCCCCACCATCAGGCCGACGCTCACGGTGGTGAACACCTGGAGTGCGTTGAGCATGACAATCCCTCCCGATACTTACCTAGCGTCGCTAGATGTTGAGGCAACGCTATTACTACTGCCGCACCATTGTCTAGCGGCGCTAGGAACTAATCGTCATGTCGGTACAGGAACGCAAGGAGCACCACGAACGGGCGGGCCGCGAGCGACTCAGGCGACGGCCCGCGAGCTGTCCCACCTGACGGAGCTCGAAGAGATCGAGAAGGCGCGGTACAAGGACATCAACCACGTCACGGACGGCGACATCAACGTGTACGGGGAGCTGGGCGTCAAGGTCTGACGCCGGCGTCGGCGGAGCAGCGGGGCAGCGGGGCAGCAGGCCCAGCCGGACGTCATGATCCGCTCAACCTGCGCAGCCGTCACCATGTCGCCGCCGGCCCCGCGCCACCGCGAGTCGTTAGGCTCGGAGCCATGACTATTCAGCGGATGGACAACGTCGCCGTCGTCGTCGACGATCTGGACGCGGCTGTCGCCTTCTTCACCGCGCTCGGTATGGAACTGGAAGGCAGGGCGCAGATCGAAGGCCTCTTCGCGGACCACACCGTCGGCCTCGACGGCGTCCGGAGCGAAATCGCGATGATGCGGACCCCGGACGGTCACAGCAAGCTGGAGTTGACCAAGTACCACGCCCCCGAGGTGTCCGAGGCCGAGCCGCGGAATCCTCCGCCCAACACGCTGGGCCTGCACCGCGTCATGTTCGCCGTCGACGACATCGACGAGACCATCGCCCGCCTCCGCACCCACGGCGCCGAACTCCTCGGCGAGGTGGCGCAGTACGAGAACGCCTTCCGGCTCTGCTACCTCCGCGGCCCCGCAGGCATCATCATCGGCCTGGCCGAACAGATCGGCTGACACGGGCCTGCTGCTGTACGAGCGGCCCGCGCGGCGGAGCGACGTCGGACGACGGCCCCCGGCCGTGTCGTGACGAGGGCCGTCACGAGGAGGGCGGGGGCGATCGGTGCGGGGGCGGGACGGCGTGCTGTCACAGCGATAGTCCGGCTGGTCAAGCTGCTTGCCGGGCACGAAGACAGGGCCTCAGCTACCAGTCGGAGTCGCCGAAGCTTTGAGCGACAGTGTGTTTGGCTTCCACGACGGGCTCGTGACCCTTGTGCGGCTCATCGCCGAGCGGGCTGTTCAACACCGCGTTCTCGGCGAAACAACAGGCGGGGATGCCCTTGGTTGTCCGGCTCTTGGGTGGTCACAACCGACCGGTGCGCGCGATCACCTGGCCGGCGAAGTCAAGCATCTGGTCAAGGTCGGGGAACAGCGCGAAGGCGTCCACGAACGCCTCGTCCGCACCGGACTCTGCGAAGCGCTTGAGCTTGTCGGTAAGCGAATCGACGAACGTGCCCGGTTCGAGGTTGATACGTATGGCCTTCTTCAGCGCGTCGGGATCGCGGCCGGCCTCCTGCGCCGCCCGGCGCGCGAGCGACCACAATTGGTCGGCGACCTCGTCCGGCAGGAAATCGATCCCGAGCCAGCCGATGGCGCTGCGGCCGACCCGGCGCATCGCGGCCTCGCTGGTGCCGCCGACCCAGATGGGCGACCCACCGCTTGCGCCGGGCGCAGGTCGGCGTGGACCGGCGGCAGCGAGAAGAACTCGCCGTCCCAGGACACCGGGTTGGTCGTCCACCACTCGTGCAGGAACGCCAGCAGGTCATCGAGCATCCGCCCGCGCCGGTGCCAGTCCGCGCTGCGGGAGATGTCGTGCTCGTCCTTCATCCACCAGAGTCCCACGCCGACCTCGAGACGGCCGTCGCTGAGCACGTCGAGTGTGGTCACCATCCGGGCCAGGTGCGGCGGTTCGTAGTAGAAGGTGCTGAGCGTGCTGGCATTCAGCCGCACCCGCCTGGTCGCCGTCGCGGCGACGGTCCACAGCAGCACCGGGTCGAGGTAACGCTTCATCTGTGGCGGGTACGGCTGCTCTTTGCCCGGATAGGTGCTGTGCATATCGACCGGCTGGACCAGGCGATCGCCGACCCACAGCGTGTCGTAGCCAAGGTCCTCGATCCCGCGGCAGAACGCGCTCAGGCCGACTGCGCTGCTGATGGCGGGCCCGATTATGGGAAGTGTGAAACCAAGCTTCATGGCGAGTCGTTTCGGTATTCCGTCAACCGTTGGCTCAGACGGGAAGCTCGGTGATGCTGAGGGCGAAGTCCAGGTTCCCCACCCCGTGGTTGGCGAGGCCCACAGTGACCACGCCCGCTCCTTCCAGCCAGTGCGCCATTGCCAGGCCGCCGACGTCCAGCGGGCGCAGCCCGAGGGTCTCGATGAACGCCTCCACACTTGCCTTGGCCTGCGCGTTGTCGCCGGCGATGAAGACATCGGGCCGACCCTTCTCCAAGACATGGCGGAATGCGGTGTTGAACGCCTTCACCACGTTGGCGTCGGCCGGGGCCGCTTTGGCGACTTCCTGCGCGATCGAGGTCTCCTCCCGGTGGGCCAGCCCGTCGAACGTGGAGTTGAAGGGATTGCTGATGTCGACGATGACCTTGCCCGCGAGAGCGTCTCCGTACTGGGTGATGACTGGCACGACGCCGTCGTACAACAGGGCGACGATGACGATGTCCCCGGCCGGGGCGGTGCCCCACTCACCCGTCGTGGCGCCGCCGCCGAGAGCCTTGGCCAGGTCGGCGGCCTTGGACTGATCGCGGCCCGTGATCTCGACGGTGTTGCCGCCCGCTATCGCCCGCGTTCCGATGGTGCGGGCCATGTTCCCGGTGCCGATGATGCTGATGCTGCTCATGAGGTGTCCTGTCCTGGTTGTGGTTTTTCGGTTCAGATGGCGGTGGTGCCGCCGTCGGCGACGAGTTCCATCCCGTTGACGTAGCTGGAGTCGTCGGAGGCGAGGAAGAGGGCGGCGGTGGCGATCTCGTCGGGGCGGCCCATCTGGCCGCGGGGGATGAGGGACTCGAACTGGCGCTTGGTGGCCTCGTCGAAGAGCTCTGCCTGCTTGGCGGTGGCGACCTGGCCGGGGGTCAGGACGTTGACGCGGATGCGGCGGTCCTTGAGCTCGTTGAGCCAGACGCGGGCCCATGCCTGCTGGACGGCCTTGCTGCCGGCGTAGACGCTCCAGCCGGGAAAGGCGCCGAGGGAGGCGTTGGAGCCGGTCATGAGGATGGAGCCGCCCTCGTTGAAGAGCGGGAGGGCCTTCTGGACGGTGAACAGGGTGCCGCGGGCGTTGAGCCCGAACCAGGTGTCGAACTGGGCCTCGGTGATCTCGCCGAGCGGAGCCGGCTCGCCCCCTCCGGCGCTGGCCCACAGCACGTCGAGGCTTCCCTTCTCCCGCTTGACGGTGTCGTACAGGCGGTCCAGGTCGTCCAAATCGGCGGCGTCGCCCTGGACGCCGGTGACGTTGCGGCCGATCTGCTTCACGGCCTCGTCCAGGGCGTCCTGGCGGCGGCCGGTGATGAAGACGTGCGCTCCCTCGTCGACGAACAGCTTCGCGCCGGCCAGCGCCATGCCGGTGGTGCCGCCAGTGATGACCGCGACCTTGCCGTCGAGCTTTCCCATAGTCATTCCCTTGGGTCGGTGGTGCCCTGTGTGCCTGGGGCGACGGCGCTAAGTACACCGCCTTGTGTGCTTAACGTACGGGGCGGGTGACTGGGGCGCAACTATGTACACCGGTCGTTACCTAGCTGCGGTACGCTGGGCCCATGACGGAGTTGGAGAAGGGCCCCACGGGCCGCCGCCGCGGCCGGGGCGCTCGCGAGCGCATCATCGGCGCGGCCCAGCAACTGTTCCGCGAGCAGGGCATCAACCGCACCGGCATGGACCAGCTCTGCGCGGCGGCCGAGGTGTCCAAGCGCACGGCCTACCAGCACTTCACCGGCAAGGACCAACTCGTCGCCGAGTACCTGCGCCGGTTCGACCCCGCCGTGCTGTCCGGCGTGTTCGACCGCACCGACCTCACACCCCGCGAACGGCTCCTCGCCGCCTTCGATATCCCCCCCACCACCCCGCTGTGCCCCTACATCGCCGCCGCCGTCGAACTCCACGACCCCCAGCACCCCGCGTCCCAGTACGCGCGCGACTACAAGAAGGCCGTCGCCGCGCGGCTCGCCGACACCGCCCGCGAAGCCGGCGCTGCCGACCCTGAACAACTCGGCGAGCAGCTCGCGCTGCTCATCGACGGCGCCGCGGCCCGCACCCGGGTCCTCAACGCCGACGCCTTTCCCACCGCCGCCGCCATCGCCGCCGCCCTCATCGAAAACGCCATCCCCGCCACCCACGGCGATGACCGGCGACGGGAGGAAGCGCCGAGTTGACTTGGCACTCCGCGGCCGTGCCGGACGCGCGGCTGCACCCGCTGGTACGCGACACCAGCCGCCCGACACCTGGCCCGGACCTGCTGGCTTTCACGGAACTGGCCGCACGCCTGCTGAAGTCAGAGCAGCAGAAGCCGCCGGGGAGGCCGGCGGCCCCCGAGGGTCCGCCGACCTGGCAGCTGCTGGCGCCGCACGCTGCCAAGTGCTGAACAGCCTCAGCGCTCTGCCGGACAACTCGGACGAGACGATCGGGGCGACATCAGACGCTGCGTACATGGCGACCCGGAACCGGGAAAGCCAGGGATCTTACGCTGCGGCGAGCCTGCGGGAGATCACCGAGAGGCTCGTCATCTCCACCGGGAAGAGGAATGGCCAGCACCCGTCAGCGGCCACCATCATACGGATGCTCCGCGACCACGATGAGAAGGTACTGGAGATGAGGGTCCTCTCTGGGAGGGTCGGGCACGTGTTCTAAAGCAGTCGACACCTTGTTGCCCGACAACGCACTTGCCTAATGAACGGCCAGAAGGTGCCACTTCTTCGGCTCGTAGTCGAGGTCATGTCGCGCCACACCAAGAAACGCCATGCGCGCGACCGTTGTGGCCTGCAGGAGGGCCGAGAGGTCTTCCTGCTCCAACTCGGCGTTGTTGGACCACAGGGCCATGAACTCCTCCGCCTTCTTGATGACGTACTCAAGAGCGCAAAGTCGGATGCTGTCAAGAGCGCAGATCAGCTCGATGTTGGCATCAACCTGGCGCGTCAGGAGGTGGCTAACAAGGTCATCCTTGCTTCCGTAGCCCTGGCCGTGGAGGTTGCGCACCCAGTGGGTCGGCAAGGTGTTCGCCGTGATGGCGTCGAGGAAGCAGCGGTACGCCTGCGCCCGGTACTCGGGGCTTCCCGTTCGGACAACGCCAACGGG
The DNA here is from genome assembly GCF_042672475.1 of Streptomyces sp. NPDC127177. Taxonomy (NCBI): domain Bacteria; kingdom Bacillati; phylum Actinomycetota; class Actinomycetes; order Kitasatosporales; family Streptomycetaceae; genus Streptomyces; species Streptomyces sp. NPDC127177. Next base: position 147,909 of record NZ_JBHXUW010000004.1, on the reverse strand, counting down.
CGGTAGCGGTTGGCAAGGGCTCCCGCGAGATTGCCAGCTGCTTTGATGCCGGATCACCCCCGCGTCGGCGGGGAGGACACACGCTTCCTGACCTGCGCCTCCGTCGGGTCAGCGAACACGGACATGGAACACGTCTCCTTCGACGAAGAATCTGAGGCGGCCCGGAGGTGGCAGCGGTTGCACCGGCCCGCCCGGGCGGTTGTACGGGGGTGGGTCAGCTGGTCTGTGCAGCCCCATGGCCGGGGGCCGGGTCGCTGCCGGCGGCGAAGTCATCGTCGAGGGCGCTGAAGCAAGACTCCATCCACCGGGTGGTGATCCGGTCCCTGCCGCGGTCCCACCAGGCCAGGTTCTCCAGCAGCAGGGAGGTCACGCGAACGTGCTCCCCGCGTCGCACACCAAGACAATCCAGGGCCCCGCCTCTTGGGCGGCGAAGTCAGGCTCGCCGCCCTACGCCTCCGGCGGTATTGCCGGCGCAGGAAGGTCGACGGCGCGGGCGAGGGCGGCTATGACGAGAGCGCAGTGGCCAGGCAGGTGCCTTGAGGCCCAATCGGCTGCCAGATCCAGGAAGTCGGCCAGGTCACGCTCGGCACCGGCGAGCAGGTTGCGGAGCTCAGCGACGGACAGCACGAGCACCGGACTGTCGCTCTGCTCGGCGTTGACAGTGAGCCGGACGGTGTCGCCGAGGCGCTCTGCAACCGGTGACACGGGGTCGTGGCCAAATCCGAGCAGGCTGCCATTGTCGATGCACTTGTGCCAGTCGCGCCAGTCCTCCAGACCATCACAGCAGCCGGGCAGGAAGGTAACGCCTGTAGAGGTATCGGTGACCCGCAGGCCGCCGGCGGCGAAGAGGTTGTCGAACGTCAGCAGTCCGTGAAGGAACGAGTCAAGTGCGTCGGCCGGGCGAGGCGGGCGGTTGCCGTCCGGGGCGATGTCATTGCAGCTGGCGATGCGCATCACGGCCAACCCGACCTCAGCGGGTGAGAGCTCACCACTGAGAGGCAGAAAGCCAAACGATTCGACCTCGGCGACAGGCCAGAGGTCGAAGCCGTCAGCTGCGTATATCTCCAGTACGGGCTGCATCACGGTCACCCGGCGAAGTATTCCGCGTCCCACGCCTGTGTCGCCTCCCGTTTACGCCGAGCACCCTCGTCTCGGTCAAGGAAGCTGAGCACTTTCGGTTGTACCGACCTGAGCAGATACGGGTGTACGTCGACACCTGGCACAGAACTCCCTGGGAGACTGCTGGGTATGCCCTCCCTGGTTCCCCCCGCGCTTCCAAACGGTGCACTAGCCGGAACCGCTCAGCCACTTCTGCGAGTTGGAAGCGATGCGATGCTGCGCGCTTGGCCGCCCACCGATGCTCCGGCGGTGATGGAGGCATTTCAGGACCCCGCGATCCAGCGCCGGCATGCACGGCGGGCTGATTACGTGGACGAGGCGCGGGAGTGGATCGAGGGCTGGCGGAGCAGCCGGCAGCAAGAGACAGCTGGACACTGGGCAGTGGTGGACGACGACAGGGATGCTCTGTTGGGCCGTGTCTCTCTCCTGTCCTGCCTGCCTCTGTCCTGTCGGGTGGCCGAACGATACAGCTTGGGACTATCCGATCTGGGGGTGTATCAGCCCATCATGAAGTCGATGAGGAACCAATTCTCGAAGTCGTAGGGACGGCGGAGTTCGAATTTCCCGTCCTCCATAAGGTCCTCCCTCCCCGTCCCACCACCAACGAGGCTTCCCGTCGAGGGCTTCGGGGTAGTTGAAAAAAGCTGGTCCGGCATCGGCTGTTCATCGAAGTTACTCAGAGGTAGCCAACCCTGCTCGCCGACGATGACACCGGCGACAACGGCAGCGGTGAGCTGGAAATCAGGAGTCCGGCCCTCTTGAAAGCAGAGTCGCCACTCTCGTTCATGTAGCCAGTCGGCACGTCCTCGCTCGTAGCGAACCCGTCGGGCCCGGAACGTGGCCGACAGGTCATTGGTCGCATCCATCTCCTCGCCTGAGAGATAGGGAACCGGTCGGGCGTCTGCTGCAATAAGGGCTTCGCGGTTGAGGAGGATGGCCCACGGGACATAGGGACCACGCGGTGCGATCCCTTCGCGGCAGAGAAAACGGCGGGCCGTCTCGGATGGCTCGCCAAGACAGATGACTTCATGGCGCGGCGTCAAGAACGAGCGCCCCTCGCGGAGGGACGGTCAGAAGCTCCAGCTGTAGAGACCGCCATCCGTATTCACCGCAGACGCTGCGAGGCGGGCAACGCCTTGCAGGACTGCCAGCAGGTCATCGTCAGTCATATCCTCTCCATCCTCGGATCGGAGGCGCGTGGTCCAGCGCCCTGCAAGCTCTTCCAGCTCGACGGAGCTCGCGTTGGCCAGTGCCCGGGTCAAACGCTGCGGCAGGGCGAACACCTCAACGCCGTCGTTCAATGGGGCAGTGACCCACTTCGGCCACGCCCACCCAAGGAGTTGTCCGACCGGTGGGGCCTCGGCCGAAGGCTTCTGGAAGTACATGTCCCAGTCGGCGATGGCACTGTCTGGCTCAATGAAATGGCAGGTCACTGACTCAAAGGCCTCACCAGGTCCCCGCAGGCGCGTCGCGGCAGCTGTCTCGTCGTCGGCGGCGAGGAAGAACACTATGTTGTGGGCCATCTGAACATGATGGCAGCCCGCGGAGCTGACGCGGTGACGGATATCGAGGCCAGGTGACCGCTGTCTCGACCAGTCACATGTGGCTGAGACCCCGCTCTGGACTGCACGGCCTCTGTCAGGATGCCCCGGTCAACATCGTGATCAGGGGAGACCATGGCCACTTGGGACGTCGGCTCCTTCGACAACGACACTGCAGCGGACTTTGGCGGTGGCCTTGATGAGGCAGCTGCAGGCGAACGTGAGGGCATAGTCCGCAGTGCTCCACCAACCAGATCACCGACATCGTGAAGGCGCGGTCGCGCTCCAGCCCATCGAGGATCTCTGCAGCCTCCGAGCTATCCGGCGAAGTCGTGACGGCCGCCGTCGAAGAGGGGCGCAGCACCTTGGTGGCGACGCGACGGTCCAGACGCTCGTCGTAGCAGTGGTGGACCTCGCTCATGCCGCCACGGCCGAGTGAACCGTCTACTGGGAACCACCCCGCCAACAGCCTTCTTTCGGCTGGTTCTTCCGTGCCTAGTCCCATGCCGGTTCGGTGATGATCCGGTACGCGCGCTTGCGGCCCGCTTCCACAGGTCTTGACTATTCCTCAAGAGGACCTCGACACACGCTGCCGCTGCGGAGAACGCACCCACATCTTCGACGACACTCGAAGACACCGCGCCACACCCGCAGCTGCCCCCCGAAGCGGAAACGGGCTCGCGCCCCTCCTCGTAGCACCGGACCGCACACCGGCAACCCGAACTATGGTGTCCCGCAACATACGCCCCTGACCTGCCCCTTCCTACGGTGTGGCCACACGGATTCGTCCCCGCCCACCGTCCGGAAGTGGTACCCATGGCCACCCCAGCAACCGCTCCCCCACGTACCTCGAGCCTCCCGCGCATCGTCGCAGCCAGCCTCATCGGCACCACCATCGAGTGGTACGACTTCTTTCTCTACGGCTCCGCGGCCGCCCTCGTCTTCAACAAGCTGTTCTTCCCCGACTCCGACCCGCTCGTCGGTACCCTCCTGTCCTTCCTCACCTATGCCGTCGGTTTCGCGGCCCGGCCGATCGGCGCGCTGGTCTTCGGGCACTACGGCGACCGGCTCGGCCGCAAGAAGCTGTTGGTGCTCAGCCTGTTGATGATGGGCGGGGCGACCTTCGCGATCGGGCTGCTGCCGACCCACGCCACCGTCGGGGCCGCCGCACCCGTGCTGCTCACCGTGCTCCGGCTGGTGCAGGGCTTCGCGCTCGGCGGTGAATGGGGCGGGGCCGTGCTGCTGGTGTCCGAGCACGGCGACGCCAAACGGCGTGGGTTCTGGGCCTCCTGGCCGCAGACCGGTGCGCCGGCGGGGCAGTTGCTCGCCACCGGGGTGCTCTCCGCGCTGACCGCGGTCATGCCCGACTCGGCCTTCGAGGCCTGGGGCTGGCGTATTCCCTTCCTGCTCTCCGGTGTTCTGGTCGTCATCGGTCTGTGGATCCGTCTCTCCGTCGATGAATCGCCCTTGTTCAAGGCCGCACTGGCCCAGGCCGAGGAGCGCAAGGCCGCGGCCGGGGCGACGGAGAAGATGCCTGTCGTGGCCGTGCTGCGGCACCACTGGCGGGATGTACTGATCGCCATGGGCGCCAGGATGGCGGAGAACATCAGCTACTACGTCATCACGGCGTTCATCCTCGTCTACGCGACAACGGCGGCGGATCTGAGCAAGCAGACGGCGCTCAACGCCGTCCTCATCGCATCGGCCGTCCATTTCGCCGTCATCCCGATGTGGGGCGCGCTGTCGGACCGGGTCGGGCGCAGGCCCGTCTATCTGGTCGGCGCGGTGGGGGTCGGGGTGTGGATGTTCCCGTTCTTCGCACTGATCGACACCCGGAGCTTCGGGAGTCTCCTGCTCGCCGTGACCGTCGGGCTGATCTTCCACGGGGCTATGTACGCGCCGCAGGCGGCCTTCTTCTCGGAGATGTTCGCGACCCGGATGCGGTACTCGGGCGCGTCGATCGGCGCACAGTTCTCGTCGGTCGCCGCCGGCGCCCCGGCTCCGCTCATCGCCACGGCTCTGCTCGCCGACTACGACAGTTCGACGCCCATCGCGCTGTACGTCATCGCCGCGGTGCTGATCACAGTGCTGGCTGTCGTCTGCGCCAAGGAGACGCGGCACCGCGATCTCGCAGGCGTCGAGCCGACGGCCGGTCAGGGGGCGCCCGCGGCGGTGTCCGCGGACGCCCGTACGGTCAGCCGGAGGCCGGCCGAACCGGTCGAGTGAGGTGCTGCCGCAGGAAGGTGTACATCAGGGCGCTGTTGTGGGCGGCCTGCTCGTTGTCTCCGGCGCCCGCGTGGCCACCGCCGGTGTTCTCGTGGAGCAGGACCGGGTGTCCCAGTTCACGCAGCCGGGCCGCCGCCTTGCGGGCGTGGCCGGGGTGGACGCGGTCGTCACGGGTCGACGTCGTCAGCAGTACCGGCGGATAGACCCGGTCCGCGGTGAGCCGGTGGTAGGGCGAGAGCTCGCGGAGGTGAGGGCGGTCCGCCTCGTCGTCGGGGTTGCCGTATTCGGCGATCCAGGACGCCCCCGCGAGGAGCTCGTGGAAGCGGAGCATGTCCAGCAGCGGTACCTGCGCGACGATCGCGCCGAACAGCTGTGGGCAGCGGGTGAGCATCGCGCCCATCAGCAGGCCGCCGTTGCTTCCTCCCGCGGCCCCCAGCATGTCCGGGGTGGTGATGGCCCGGGCGACGAGGTCGGCGGCTACGGCCGCGAAGTCCTCGAAGGCCCGTGACCGCTCCGCGCCGAGTGCGGCCCGGTGCCAGTCCGGGCCGTACTCGCCGCCGCCGCGGATGTTCGCGATGACGTAGGTGCCGCCGTCCTCCAGCCACGCCCGGCCGGCGACCGCGCCGTAGTAGGGGGTGAGGGACACCTCGAAGCCCCCGTACCCGTAGAGCAGGGCGGGGCCGGGGGCGGCGGAGCCCTCGGAGCGGTCGGGGCCGATCACGAAGTACGGCACCCGTGTGCCGTCCTGGGAGGTCGCGAAGTACTGTTCCGCCGTCAGACCGGCGGTGTCGAAGCGGGCCGGGGCCTGCTTGAGGATCTCCGAGTCGGCGCCGACATGGCCGTGGTAGAGGGTGGAGGGCTGCAGGAATCCCGACACGTCGAGGAAGTACTCGTCGGAGACGTCCGGGTCCGTGTCGACGACGCTGACGGCGGACAGCGCGGGTACGTCCGCGAGTGGTTCGCGGGTCCATTCCCCACCGGGGGCCGGGGTCAGCACCTCGATGTGGGTGCTGACGTCGCGCATCGTCTCCAGGATCAGGTGATGACGGGTCCAGGTGTGCCCGGCGAGGGCCGTGCGCTCGTCCGGGGTGAACAGCACCCGGGCGGTGCGGTCGCCGGTGAGGAAGGCGTCGAAGCCGAAGGCCAGCAGGCAGCCCGCGCGGTGTCCGAGCCAGTCCGACCTCAAGGTGACGATCAGGTGCTCGCGGTGGGCGTAGGCACTCGCGTCGTCCGGGACGTCGATCCGGACGAGTGAGGCGTCGGGGGCCAGGAGGTACATCTCGCTGTGGTGGAAGTCCAGCGACCTGACGACGAAGTCCCGTTCGAAACCGGGTGTGCTGTCGTGCCAGGCACCGGCCGACACGTCCGCGGCCCGGCCCTCGAAGACCACGGTGGCCTCCTGCGGTGATGTGCCGCGTCGCCACTTGCGCACGGTCCGCGGGTACCCGGAGTCGGTCAGCGAGCCAGGACCGAAGTCGGTGCCGAGGAAGACCGTGTCGGCGTCGATCCACCCGATCCTCGTCTTCGCCTCCGCCACCCGGAAGCCGTCCTCGACGAACGTCCGGGTGCCGAGGTCGAACTCGCGGACCACGACGGCGTCCCCGCCGTCGCGCGAGAGGCACACCAGTGCCCGGTCGTGGTCCGGATGCCGTACCCGCGCTCCGGCCCACAGCCACTTCTCGCCCTCGGCCTCGGCGAGCGCGTCGACGTCGAGGACGACCTCCCACTCGGGGGCGTCCTTGCGGTACTGCTCCAGCGTCGTACGCCGCCACACTCCGCGCACATGCCCGGCGTCCCGCCAGAAGTTGTAGAGGTAGGGACCGCGCCGGACCGTGTAAGGGATACGGTCCGAGGCGTCCAGCACCTCCCGCAGACGCTCCTTCAGGGGGGTGAACCCGGCGCCGGAGGCGAGTGCGGCCGCCGTCTCGGCGTTCCGTTCGGCCACCCATGCGAGCGCGGCCTCACCCTCGACGTCCTCCAGCCACAGGTACGGGTCTTCCAGGTACGGGTCTTCATCGGTCACCTACCGAATTGTGCAGGCCCTGGAGGCGCGGCGGGACCACATCCGCCCAATGACCGGACGTGCGTTCCCCTTCGTGATGCCGCCGCGCCATGGGGCCGGCGGCGGGTCACCAGTCGTGGACGGTCCCGTCGTGGAGTCGGTTGACCGGCAGGTACGCCTGCTCGTACGGGTGCGCGGCGGCCAGCTCCTCGTCAAGCTCCACCCCGATACCGGGGGCCTCCCCCGGGTGCAGGTACCCGTCCGTGAAGGTGTAGGAGTGCCGGAACACCTCCTTGGTGAGGGGAGTGTGGCCCGAGTACTCCTGGATGCCGAAGTTGTGGACGGCGAGGTCCAGGTGGACGGCGGCGGCCATTCCGACCGGGGAGATGTCCTCCGGCCCGTGCACGGCGCTCTTGATCTGGTACTGGGCCGCGAAGTCGAAGAGCTTGCGCAGCGGTGTGACGCCGCCGAAGTGGGTGACGGCGGACCGTACGTAGTCGATCAGCTGCTCGGTGATCAGCGCCTGGTAGTCGTGCACCGTGTTGAAGACCTCGCCGACGGCCAGCGGTGTGGTGGTGTTCCGGCGTACCAGGCGCAGTGCCTCCTGGTTCTCGGCCGGTGTGCAGTCCTCCAGCCAGAACGGCCGGTAGGGTTCCAGGTCCTTGCCGAGCCGGGCGGCCTGGACCGGGGTGAGCCGGTGGTGGGCGTCGTGCAGGAGTGGCAGTTCGGGGCCGAACTCGGTGCGTACCGCGTCGAAGACGGCCGGCATGTGGCGCAGATAGGCCTCGGTGTCCCAGTCCTCCACCAGCGGGCGGGCCTGCTGGTGGAGAACCGGTACACCGGTGTCGTCGGTGTCGGAGACCCCGTAGACGGCCTTGAGACCGGGGATGCCGGACTGGATACGGACGGCGGGGTAGCCCTCGGCCAGCCTGGCCCGCACGGAGTCGAGGAGTTCGGGGATGTCCCGCCCGTTGGCGTGTCCGTAGGTGCCGACGCGCTCACGGCTGGCTCCGCCGAGCAGCTGGTAGAGCGGGAGTCCCGCCGCCTTGGCCTTGATGTCCCACAGCGCGACGTCGACGGCGGCGATGGCGGCCATCGTCACCGGTCCCCGCCGCCAGTAGGCGCCCCGGTACAGCGACTGCCAGGTGTCCTCGATCCGGTGCGGGTCGAGGCCGATGAGCAGCGGTGCCACATGGTCGGTGAGGTAGCTGACGACGGCGAGTTCCCTGCCGTTCAGGGTGGCGTCGCCGAGGCCGGTGAGTCCTTCGTCGGTCGTCAGTTTCAGGGTGACGAAGTTGCGGCCGGGGCTGGTGACGACGACGTTCGCGTCGACGATCTTCATGCGTGTGTTCTCTTTCCGGATGTGGGAGGTGTGGGTCGGCCCGGGGCGGGTGTGTGCGAGGCCTGCGCTCCGGCCGTTCCCGGGCAACGGCTTCTCAGCCCTTGGTGGCGCCGGAGGTCAACCCGGCGACCAGGTACTTCTGTCCGAGGACGGCGGCCAGTACGACCGGCACGGTGATGAGGGTGGCGGCTGCCATCAGGCCGCCCCAGTCGGTGCTCGCGTAGGAGATGAAGTTGAACAGGGTCACCGGCACGGTCTGGGTCCGGTCGTCGGCGAAGACCAGCGCGAACATGAAGTTGTTCCAGCTGAAGACGAAGGCCAGCAGCGAGGCGGTCGCGGTGCCCGGTGCGGCGAGTGGCAAGGAGATGCGCCAGAAGGCTCCGAAGGCGCTCAGGCCGTCGGTGCGGGCGGCCTCCTCCAGTTCGGCCGGCAGCCCCGCGAAGAAGCTGATCATGATCCACATGATGAGCGGGACGGAGACGAACATGTGGCTCAGGACCAGCACGGTGTAGGAGCCGACGAGGCCCATCCGCGCGAAAAGGTAGTACCAGGGGACCAGCAGTGAGATCGCCGGCACGATGCGCGCGACGAGGATCACCGAGCCCGTGCGGTGCATGTTGAACCGGCCCACAGCCCAGGCCGCCGGTACGGCGATGACGGCGGAGAGCACCGTCGAGACCACTCCGACGAGCAGCGAGTTGCCCATCGACCGCACGATCTGCCCGGCCTCGACGATGCTGCGGAAGTTGTCCAGGGTGGGCCTGAACCACAGGCCGACGGACGGGTCGGTGACCTGCACGTTGGTCTTGAACGCGGCGGCGAACATCCACACGATCGGCAGCGCGAAGACGAGCGTCACGATGGTGATGGCGGTGCCTCGCAGCCACGACCCGGTCCGGCGCCTGCGGGCCCTGGGGACAGTGTGCGGGGCTCGGGAGACGGTGGCACTCATGCGTTCTTCCTTCCGCCACGGCGGCGCAGCAGCACCACGACACCGATGATGAAGAGCGTGAACAGGACGAGGACGGCGGCGGCCAGTCCGTACTCCTGGTAGTCGAAGGTGAGGCCGTAGGCGTAGACGTTGAGGGTTTCCACCTCGAAGTCCGAGCCGCCGCCGGCGCCCTTGGTGGCGTAGAGGATGTCGAAGGTCTTCAGCGCGTCGACGGCGCGCAGCACCAGCGCGGTGGCGAGTGTCGGGCCGAGCATCGGCAGGATGACGTGCCGGAACCGCTGCCAGCTGTTCGCCCCGTCGACCAGCGCGGCCTCCTCGGGCTCCTCGGGCAGCGTGGTCAGCCCGGCGAGCAGCAGCAGTGTCATCATCGGCGTCCACTGCCACACGTCGATGAGCATCAGCGTCGGCAGTGACTGGCTGACCGAGCCCAGGAACTCCTGCCGGGGCAGGCCGACGCCGGCGAGCAGGTGGTTGGCTATGCCGTTGGTCGGGTCGAGGATCAGCAGCCACAGGATGCCGATCGCGACGGGGGTGGCGAGCAGCGGGATGATCAGGACGGTGCGCACCCAGCGCATCCCCCGGAACGGTTTGCGCATCAGCATCGCCAGGGCGAGGCCGAGCACCGTCTCCAGCAGGACCGCGCCGACGGTGAAGACGAGGGTGCGGCGGGCGGCCGGCCAGAACCTGCGGGTGTCTTCCAGCGCGTCGACGAAGTTGCGCAGGCCGATGTGGCTCTTGCCGGCGTTCACCGCGCCGAAGGCGTCGGTGAGGCTGAGGTCGAGGGTGAAGGCCAGCGGGAAGACGATCATCAGGCCGACGAAGAGCAGCGCGGGGGCGAGCATCGCCCACTTCAGCCGCCGGTTGGCCTGCTCGAAGGTGCGTGGACGGCGTCCGCGGGACGGCTTCGCCTCCGTCGGGCGGGCCGCGGCGCGGGGCGTGGAGACCTCGGTGGCGGACATCAGGACTCCTTGTGGCGGTTGTCGCGTACGAGGAACTCGGCGAACTCCGCGTCCGCGTCGCGCACGACGGGTGGTACGGACTGGCCGAGGATGCCCGCGACGAGCGGACGGCCGACGATGTCGCGGGCCCGGCCGACCTGGAGTACCTGGGGGCGGTCGTAGCCGCGGCCGCGTTCCGCGTTGACGCGCATGGCCTCGGCGAGGTCCGGCGGGAAGGAGGCCAGCGTCTTCGGGTCGGACCAGACCGAGGAGCGGGCGCCGGGTATGCCGTCGGACTGGAGCGCGGCCGACATCTCGGGACCGGCCGCCCACCTGATGAACTCCCAGGCGTCGTCGCGCAACAGGGAGAAGGTGTTGATGCCGAGGCTCCACGACGGGATGTTGTGCGGCTTGGCGCCGGCCGGTCCGGCCGGGAAGGGTGCGAAGCCGACCTTCTCGCGCACCCTGGACACCTTCGGGTCGAGGAAGCTGCTGTAGATCGCGTCGGCGTCGATGTAGAACGCCGCCTTGCCCTGGGCGAAGATCGGCATCGCCTGTTCGAGGCTCATGTTGGTCGCCCCCGGCGGGCCGGCCTTGGCCAGCAGGCTGCCGTAGTACTCGTACGCGGCCAGTGCCTCGGGGCTGCCGATGCCGGACTTCCCGTCGACGACGAAGTCGCCACCGTGCGAGTAGAGGAAGCTCGACCACTGGGAGACCGCGCCGCTGCGCTGGCCCCTGCCGACGTAGCCGTAGAAGCCCTGTTTGCCGCGGGTGAGCTCCTGTGCCGCGTCCATCAGCGCGTCGAGGGTGCGCGGCGGCCCGCCGAGGTCCTCGACGAGGTCCTTGCGGTAGTAGAGCGCGGGGCGTTCGGTCACGACCGGGACGCTCAGCACCTTCCCGGCGGTCACGGACGCCTCGCGCGGGGCCTTCTGGAAGTCCGCCCAGTCGAAGTGCGCGTCACCGCTGACCCGGTCGCTGAGGTCGGCGAGCCAGCCGTTGTGGCCGAAGACCAGCTGCTCCTGGAGCGCGCGGACCATCATCACGTCGACGTCGGTGCCGGACGCGTTCAGCTTGACGTTGTAGCTGCTGGAGAGCTGGTCGGCGGTGAGCAGGGTCATCGAGACCCGCCGTCCGCTCAGCTCCTCGAACTCCTTGATACGGCGCTTGATCGCCTGGGACCACACATGGTTGATCGCCATGATCCGCAGCGGGGTGCCGGCGGACGGTTTCCCTCCCCCGGCCGAACAGGCGCTCAGCGCCCCCGCCCCGGCGGCTCCCGCGGCCAGCCTTCCGAAGGCGCGCCGGCTCAGGAGCAGGCTGCTCGTGGACATCCTTGTCCTCGTCTCTCTGCGGTGTCGTGCGGAGTCCCGTGGTGCCGTGCAGTGCGCGTCGCGTCCCTGCCCGCACCGCCCGACCATCTGGTCCAACTGGTAGGACCAGATGGTTCAGACGGGACCGTAACAGCAGAAGAGGCCTGCCGACCAGCCCCTGAGTGGAATTCCTGCCTCCGCGCGAGGCCCGCCGGGACGAGCGACAGGGCGACAGGGCGACAGGGCGACCGACGGGAGGAGCGACGGGCTATTCGCCCGTTCTGCCGCCCCGGCGGCCCTCGGTCTGGCCGAGCAGTGTCTCGATGTGGTTGCGGGCCATGGTGTCGACCTGCAGGTCGAGATCCGGCCCGTACGTGCGCAGGCCCAGCAGCAGGTGCTCCCGCATGCGTGCGCAGGCGAGGTCCACGTCCCGTGCCTCGACCGCCTCGAAGATCTCCGGGTGGTGCGGCACACCCTCCTCGCCGATCGACGGATCGGAGTTCGAGCGGAGCATCATCTCGAACATCATCCCGCTGATCGAGGACAGCATGATCCGCAGTACCGGGTTCTTGCTCGCCACCGCGATGGCGTCGTGGAAGTCCATGTCGGCCTGCGCCTTGACGACGACGTCGGTCGCCGCCTCCAGGGCGTCGCGGGCTGACCGCATGACGGCGATGTCCTCGTCGGTCGCCCGCTGGGTCGCCAGCCTGACCATCTCGACCTCCAACGGGATCCGCGCCTCGATGAGCTGCCGGACGGTTGGCCGGCCCGCCCGGTACAGCGCGTCGTACCCCCTGGCCTGCCCCGAGGACTGTTCGCGGACGAAGGAGCCCCGCCCCGGGGCCACTTCGATCAGGTGCTGGGCCTCCAGCCGCCGCAGCACCTCGCGCACGACGTTCCTGCTCGAACCGAACTGGGCGGCGAGCTCGCGCTCCGAGGGGAGTTTCGTCCCTACGGCGATCTCCCCGGACCTGATGTCGTGTTCGAGCTGACGGGCGATGCGTTCCGTCAGGAGCCCGCGCCGGGCGGGGTCGGCGACCGGACCCGGCCGCTCGGAGCCTGACGGGGAGGAGGGGGCGGACGGCTGCATGGTCGCAGCGTACAGGCCGGTCGGGGCCCGTACGCGACCGGCGACCCGGCCGCGTACGGGCCCTCGGCCCTCGTCCCGGCACCGGTGTGAGCAAGGACGTTCAGATGTCTCCCGACGCCGTCCGCTCGGCCAGCTTCTGGAACTCGCCGAGGTCGTAGTTGGCCAGGACCGAGTCGAGATTGGTGAGGGCCCCCAGGCGTTCCACGAACCCCTTGGGGTCGTACTCGATCTGCAGGGTCAACCGGCTCGACTCGTCGTCCAGACGATGGAAGGTGACGACTCCGGCGTGGTGGACGCCCTCCGTCGTCTTCCAGGCGATCCGGTCCTCCGGCACGACCTCGGTGAGCTCGGCGACAAAGCTCTTGTCGGCGCCCGGCAGGGCGAGCTGCCAGGCGAACCGGCGCTCGTCCAGGGGATCGACCCGCTGCACGTGGCTGAGGAACTTGGGCCACCACGCCACATCGCTCCACAGTGCCCAGCTGATGGCGACCGGAGCCTTGATATCGACGGTCTCGACGATCGAGGAGGACATGAGAGCTCCTTCAAAGGTTGTGGGTTTCGCGGATTCGAGCCTGCGGCGAATCTCACGTGTCCTGTGTGGCGAGAGTGAACGGGTGTCCGGCGGGATCGGAATACAGACGCGTGTCGCGGGCGCCCCCGTTGTACTTCGTGTCCAGGGGACGCGCACCGAGGCCGACGGCCTCGCGCTCCGCCTCGTCGATGTCCTCGCGTGCCACCAGAATCCGCAGATGAGCCTGTTGGGAGTCGTCGGGCCGCGGCCAGCTGGGCGGGGCGTATCCGTGGTCCCTGCGGATCGCGAGATGCACTCCGCTGTGGCCGACGATCTCGACGACATCGGGGTCGTGCCCCGGACGGATCTCGGCGTTGAGCAACGTGGCGTAGAAATCGGCCAGTTCCTTCGGTTCCGCGCAGTCCAGTACCAGCACGCTCGTCTTCGGTACCGCCATCGCCATCCTCCTGTCGGCCGGCATCCGGTCGCCGGACTCCGGTCCGCGTACCCGCACCGGAGAAGGGCACACCCGGGTCCTGCCGAATGAGCGCGGACCGGCCGGCGCGGGCGGGGTCCGGTGGGGGCGCGGAGCCCGCGCATCGCGCACGGATGCCTGACGGACGGAATCCGGGGCACACGGCGGATCACCGGGACGGTCCTCCGCTCCCGGACGACCACAGCCGCCGCACCACGCCGAACACTGGGAGCGTCATGCCTACCGCTCTGCCGGAAAGACCGGTCCACCGGACCACGGAGTCCCCTGCCGCCTCCCGGCCCGGACGGTCGCCCGCCCTCACCAGCGGCAGCGGCCGGGCCGCGGTCCGGATCGGTGCGCTGACCGTCTGCCAGGCCGCCCTGATGGTCGGATTCGGCCTGCTGATCACCGGCCCCGCCCGCGGGATATGGCCGCTGAACGTCGAGGACCACGTCAACGAGGGGTTCGAGTCGCTGCGCACGGGGCCCCTGAGCGACGTGTCCTTCATCGCGTCCGAGGCCGGCAACACCGCCACGGTGATCATCATCACCGCCCTGACCTGTCTGGGCCTGATCCTGATACCCCGGCTGCCGAAGTGGCGGGAGGCGGTGTTCCTCGCCGTGTCCGTCTCGCTCCAGGCCCTCGTGTTCCTGGTCATCAGCACGTCCGTGGACCGCGACCGGCCGGATGTGGAGCGCCTCGACGCCTCGCCGCCCACGGCCAGTTACACCTCGGGGCACACGGGAGCCGCCACCGCCCTCTACGCGGGTCTGGCCGTTCTGGTGCTCACCCGCGTGCGGGCTCCGTGGCGGAAGGCGGTCGGCGGTCTGCTGCTGCTCCTCCCGCTGCTGGTGGCCGTCGCACGCCTCTACCGGGGGATGCACCATCCCACCGACGTCCTCGGCGGGCTGCTGAACGGCGGCCTGTCCCTGCTGATCGTCGGCCGCGCCCTGATGACCGAAGACGCCAGCCCCACGCCCGCTCCGTCGAACGCCATGGAGGTCGCGCTGACGGCCGCGGCGGAGCGTTCGGAACGTGCCACGGGCCACACCGTCGTCATCGTCAACCCGACGCTGGCCGACGAGGCGGAACACGCGACCCTGCGGCTGATTCTGGAGCAGCACGGCCATCACTCCCCGGAGTTCGTCCCCACGACCGCCGACGATCCGGGCGGCGGTCAGACGGCAGCCGCCGTCCGCGACGGCGCTTCGCTCGTCGTGGTCTGCGGCGGCGACGGAACCGTCCGGGCCGCGGCGGACGCGCTGGCCGGGACCGGTGTTCCGCTGGCCGTGGTGCCCTGCGGAACCGGCAATCTGCTGGCCCGGAACCTCGGCCTGCCCCTCTCACCCGCCGACGCCCTGGACGCCGCGCTGGGTGGCACCCCCCGCCCGATCGACCTCGGCCGGATCGAGGGCGACTCCCTCCCGGCCACCCACTTCACCGCCATGTCGGGTGCCGGTCTGGACGCCGCGATGCTGGAGAACACCGGGGACCGGGCGAAATCCGTCATCGGCTGGCCGGCCTATGTGGTGGCCGGTGTGAGCAGTCTGCGAGCACCCCGGATGTCCGTGTCGATCCGACTCGACAACGGGACGGTCCTGCACCGCACCGCCCGGATGGTGCTCCTCGCCAACATCGGCAGGGTGCAGGGCGGCGCCGCCCTCGTCCCGGCCGCCGACCCCGAGGACGGGCTGCTCGACCTCGCCGTCTTCGACCCGCACGGCCCCAGCGGCTGGCTGCGCGCCGCGGGCACACTGCTGCGCGGCCGCTCGAAGCCGCCCCGCCCGGCCGCGCACGGCAGCTTTCCCGCCGACAGCACGGGCACCGACGCCGGCACCCCGGTCGAGTACTTCACCTTCCGCCGCGCCGAACTCCGTTTCACCTCGGTGCAGCCGCGCGAGTGCGACGGCGATCCGGTGCGGCCGGGCCGGCTGCTGGTCGCCGAGGCACGGCCCGGGGCGCTGACCGTGCTGCTTCCGGCGGAGGCCAACTGATGGGCACCGCGACCCGGGTACCGCAGACCCATGCCATGGCGGGCGACGAGCTCTCCGCCGACGAGGCGATGGCATCACTGCGGCGATACGGCCGCTGGCCGCTGGTGCGGGACTCCTTCGTCCGGTTCCGTTACGCCGACGGCTTCAGCCACTCCCGTGCGCTCGCCCTGCAGACGGTCCTCGCCGTGATACCACTCGTCATCGCGTTCGTCGGGCTGTCCGCCTCCCTGCACACGGAGAACGTGGGGAGGCTGGCGGAGCTGACGATTCACCGCATCGCCGCCGGCCCGAGCGCCGAGGTGGTCGACGACGCGCTCGACCGGAGCCGGCGGCGCGCCGGAGAGGGCTCCCAGCTCACTCTCTGGTTCGGCCTGGCCTTCTCGCTGGTGAACGTCACGACCGCCATGTGCCAGATCGAACGGGGAGCCAACCGGATCTACGGTGTCGAGCGCGACCGCCCCTTCCATCAGAAGTACTTCCGGGGCCTCGTGATGGCGCTGACCGCGGGCATCCCGCTGGGCCTCGGGTTCGTCCTGATGGTGGTCGGCGGCGACCTCGTCGCGGCCGCCGTGACGGTCTACGACCTCGGCGACGGAGCCAGGGGTTCGTGGGATCTGCTGCGCTGGCCGTGCGGGCTGCTGCTCGTCCTCATCTCCGCGAGCGCGATCTTCCGCCGCTCCCCCCGTCGCACGCAACCGGGTTACACCTGGCTGGCGTTCGGGGCGGCCCTCTACCTGGTGCTGTGGACGACACTGACCTGGCTGCTCAGCCTGTACCTCTCGGTCAGCGGATCCTTCGACACGGTCTACGGCCCCCTGAGCGCCTTCATGTCGCTCCTGCTCTGGGCCTACCTCACCTCCATCGCACTCTTCCTCGGACTGTCCTTTGCCGCCCAGCTGGAGGCCGCCCGCGCCCTGCGGCCCGGTCCTGTCCTGCCCGATCCGGGAGCGTGATCGTCCATGCGCGCCACTGTCCTGCGTCCTGGTGAACGCCGTGCCCGGGCGGCCGACCGCAGATTCGGGGCACGACTGCTCGGCGCCGCCGTCGTCGCGGCGGTGTCCGCGGTTCCCTTCGCCCTTCTCCTGGTCCTCGTCGAGGGCCGGTGGCGCCCGCTGCGCAGCGTGGACGCGGGCGCGGCGCGGCGGCTGCACGACACGGCGCTCGAACACCCCGGGTGGACGAGCACCCTGCGCTTCCTCTCCGACTGGGTCTGGGACCCCGCGACGCTGCGCTGCCTGGTCGTACTGCTGACGGCCTGGCTGCTCCACCGCCGCGCCTGGCGGCTGGCCGCCTGGTCCGCCGTGACGGCGGTGGCCGGCGCAGTGACGGGGCTGCTGGTGAAGACGGTGGTCGAGCGGGCCCGGCCCTCCCTCGCGGACCCGGTGGCCCAGGCACCGGGCTTCTCCTTCCCCTCCGGTCACGCGATGACGGCCACCACCTCGTTGGCCGTCATGCTGCTCGTACTGCTGCCGATGGCGCCCCGCGCGGGGCGGGCGCTCTGCTGGATCGTGGCTGTGGTCTCGGTGGTCGGCGTGGGCTTCACGCGGGTGGCGCTCGGCGTCCACTGGTTCAGCGATGTGGTCGGCGGGTGGCTCCTCGGCCTGGCCGTGGTGGCGTCGACCGCCTGGGCCTTCGAAGCCTGGCGCGCCGACTCCGGCCGCCGCCACAGCACGGTGGCCGAGGGCCTGGAGCCCGAACTGACCGAGTCGTCCCCGGAGCACTGAACTCCGCGCACGACCTGATCCGATCCTCGCGCGGCGTGTCGCGGGTTCGGTTCGGCCCCGCGTACCGCGTCCGCCGCAGAGTGGCCGGGTTGTGCGGGACGGGAATCATCCGGCCTCCCGCGGCGTTGCGGCCAACAGCCCACCTCGTACCGCCGCTTCGCCCGGGAGACTCACCTCATGCCAGCGCCCGAAACGCCGGAGCCGGAGTTCGACGCCCTCGTCGTGGACGTACTCGGCACGCTCGTGGACGAATCCGCCGGGCTGCGGGCCGGTATCCGCGCGCTCGATCCCTCGCTCGACGAAGCCGGGGCCGAGCGGCTCCTGTCGTTGTGGCGGCAGCACATCGACCGTGAGCAGCGCCGGGTCGTCGAGGGCGCCCGTCCCTACCTCACCACGGACGCCCTCGACCGGGAGGCCGCTCAGCTCGTCGCCGACGCGGCCGGCGTCGGGGACCCGGCCGCCGTGGCGGAACTGGCCCTGTCCGGGCGCCGACTCCCGGCCTGGCCGGATTCCGTGGCGGGGCTCGCCCGGCTCGCCGGACGGTTCCCGCTGATCGGTCTCTCCAACGCGAGCCGGACGGCCCTGCTGGGGCTCAAC
The DNA here is from genome assembly GCF_042672475.1 of Streptomyces sp. NPDC127177. Lineage (NCBI taxonomy): Bacteria > Bacillati > Actinomycetota > Actinomycetes > Kitasatosporales > Streptomycetaceae > Streptomyces > Streptomyces sp. NPDC127177. The sequence goes on along the minus strand of NZ_JBHXUW010000004.1, from coordinate 130,088 downwards.
GCCCATGCCGGGCTGCGGTGGCACCAGGCCCTGTCCGCCGAGGACGCCCGGACCTTCAAGCCCGACCCGGCGGTCTACCGGCTCGCCGTCACCGTATCCGGCCGGCCGCCGGAGCGGCTGCTGATGGTCGCGGCGCATGCCTGGGACCTTCGCGGTGCGCGGGGTTCGGGCCTGCGCACCGCCTACGTCGCACGTCCCGTGGGAGACCCGCCCACGGCGTCGGACCGGTTCGACGTGTACGCCGATGGCCTCGACGACCTGGCCGACCGGCTCGGCGTCGCCTGACCGGCTGTCGCAGAGCGGAGCGGAGCGGAACCGAATCGGTCATGCCCTGCCTGCCACCCTGCCGGGGCCGCGCCGCGTCAGCTCCGTTGGAAGAACTCCACCTCCGCCAGGGCAAGATGACGGCCCTTGGACAGACCGGTGGGCGAACTCAGGACCAGGCGTACGGTCTTGGCGTCGCTGATGCCGGTGGAGATCGTCTGCGGGCCCGGTTTGTCGCTGAGCGTGACCTGCTTCCTGTGTTTCTCACCGTCCTGCGTCGTCACCTCCAGGTCCACCTGGAGTGCGCGTGCCTCACGGACGTAGGCCTCCGGTGAGGTGGATGCCCCGTTGGTGATGATCAGGTCGAGGAGCCGGAACGGCTTGCCGAAGGTGTACGTCACCGAGGCGCGCGGCCCGGGTGCGCCCCAGTAGTGGTTGTTCACCCCGTCCGTGGTGTTGGTCGCCGGATGCCGGGGGATCTCGGCGCTCGCGGCGATGTCCACGGGGGTCACGGCCTCGGCCTTGCCCAGCTTGTCCCGGGTGTCCTCGATCAGGGCCCGTCCGGCAGGGAGCAGCAGGAGGCCGCCCGCGCACAGGGCCACCACAACGGCAAGGATCACCAGGCCGCGCACCACCCGGCCCGAACTCGCCCTTGCCCGGCGGCGGAACGGCCATACGGTCCGCCACCACGGCAGCGGCTCGGCCTTCGCCGCGGGGGCCAGTGGGTTGGCGCAGCGGCGGCAGAACCGGCGGCCAGGCTGGTTGGGTGTGCCGCAGGCGGGGCAGGGCACCCCCGCCGCCTCCTCCGGCTCCGCCGGTGCCCGCACGAGGGGGCGCTGGGCCACGGGTTTCGCCGGCCGGACGGGCAGCACGGGGTCGGGCGCCGTCGGTGTCGCCGGGGCGGAGGGGGCAGGAGGCACCGGGGCCGTGGGTGGCGTGGTGGTGTTCGGCGCGGCGGGCTCGGGTGCGGCGGTGGGCGCCGGGGTCGTGTCAGGCGGGATGGGCTCGGGTTCGGCCGGGGGGTTGGCGGGGGTGGTGCTCGGGGCCGGTCCGGTGTCCGACCAGCCCAGGTAGGAACCGCAGTTGCCGCAGAAGTCGTCCGTGGAACCGTTCGACGCCCCGCAGGTGGGACACGCGCGCATGGCGTCACCTCCCTTCGTCGGCGGGCGGGCCGGGCAGGACCTCTACCCGGCAGGCGGTGTGCACCGGGCACATGGCCCGGACGATCTCGTTGACCCTGTCCACGTCCACCGTTGCCTCACGGCCCGGCCACACCCGGACCAGGACCTCGGCGGACGGCTCCGGCGGCAGATCGGCGCCGGCCGTGCCCGACCACACCGCACCACCGTCCCCGGCCACCTCGGCCCGCACGCCGAGCGCGAGCCGCAGTCCCTCGACCAGGCCACGGCGGGTGCCGCGCCACCGGTGCAGTTCCACCGCGTGGACCACCGCCTCGCGGCGCCGTTCAACGGGCCACCGCGGGTCGTCGAAGGCCCCCACCCATGTGGCCAGCCAGTCCACGAAGTCGGCCGGAGCAACCCGGGGTTCGAAGTACGAAGGCAGGTTGTCGAGGGTCGCGAACACCGGGGCGAGCACGGTGTCGAGACCCGCGGTGAACCGCTGTGCGAAGTCGTCGTCGGCGTACAGGGCGGGCAACTGCCCGCCGATCGGGTGCCTGCTGGGCAGGCCGGGTACCGCGGCGCGGCTCATCCGCGCGCCTCCGGCTCGATCGGGGTGACGACCACCTGGTGCTGGTACGAGAAGACGAGCGCGCCTGCGGCCACGTCGATGCGGTCGGACGGTGTGCCGCGCCGCCCGGTCGTCGGGTCGGCGGCGAACAGCCGGATCTCCTCCACGAGTGCGTTGCCCGTGGCGCGTTGCAGTACGCCGAACACCTCCCCGTACTGGACCGGCCGGCCGAACGGCCACCCGGTGCCGTCCGGACCTCCGTGCAGCGGATTGAGATGGCGGAAGAGCGCGGCGAGCGCCGCGTCGCGCACCCGGTCCGTGTCGCCCGGCGCCGCCGCGAGCCGGGCCACCACGGTGACGCCCTGGTAGACGGGCGGCTCCACCACCAGGCGGGTACCGATCAGCTTGCGCTCGTCGAGACCGGCGGTGATCGCGGCGAGCACCTGGTCCGAGGGGATCAGTTGCTCGAAGCGGAGCCGGTCGCCCTCGTCGGCCACCGCGTCCGGCACCACCAGGACCCGTACGGCTCCGGCGCCGCCCGATGCGGGCAGACAGCGGACCCGGCGCACCGAGGGTGCCGCCCGGCGGCTGATGATCTCGTAGTCCTCGGCGGTCACCGCGCGTTCCTGCATCCGCAGTGCGTCCGGGGCTCGCAGTTTGGCGTTGGCGAGGGTCTCACCGGCGACTCCGCCTCGTGCCGCCTCCCGGTTGGTGACCCGTGCGACGTACGGGACGGAGCTGCGCAGCACGGAGATCACCCCGCGGGCGACGTTGCCGGCCGGCCCACCGCCCGTGCGGTAGCGGGCCACCCGTATCCGGGCGCCCTTGGGCGGCACGGCGCCGCACTGCCGCAGGGTGCCGTCCGGCTCGCGCAGCACCGGGGGGAAGGTGAACTCGCCGGTGGTGGCGTCCACCCGGACGTGCCGGTCGGCGGGGCCCGAGCGGCCGAAGTGCTCGACGACCTGCCAGGGGTGCCAGCCCTCGGCCGAGGACACCTCCACGAGCGGGGGCTCGCCGTCCAGGAGGACGGGCGGGCGGCCGAGCCGGAACGTCTGCCCCGCGACCCCTTCCGATGTGCCGAGCGGTACGTCGGTCACGGTCTCGGCGTGCTCGACGTCCATGGTGCCGCCCACGGTGAACACCGCCGCCTCGCGCACCGTCGGGGACTCCGAGTAGAACGGCTGGCCCGGCTCCGCCTCGGTGACGCGGCAGCGCAGCCAGCCCGCGCGGGTACCGCTGATCACCGACGCGGTGTGTCCGGCCGGTACGTACACGATGATCTCGCCCGGCCGGTTCAGTCCGCCGGTGGTGTCCGTGCCCGTCTCGCACTCCTGCCAGCCGCCTCCGCTCCATGCCTCCCAGACCAGCGGTGGCTGGCGCGGGTCCACTCCGATGCCCTCCACCCGGCTGTCCACGCGCACCGCGACCACGCAGCGCGGCACCGCGGCGGGCAGTCCGAACAGCAGTGCGTCGCCCGGCTCCGGTGCCGCCTGGAAGCAGCGCACGTCGAGGCCCTCGGTGAGGGTCCTCGTCCGGTCGGCCTGCTCCCCGGTCCGGGGCGCGGTCACCAGTCGTGTCAACTCGCTCGGCACGATGCGGAGTTCCTCCGTGGTCGCGAACACCACGGCCTCCTCGGTCTCGCCGCGCGTGGTCGTCACCTCGGTGCCCGCGGGCAGCGTGACGGTGTCGGGCTGCGGAGCCGACAGCCAGAAGTCGACCTCGGCCCCGGCCGCGGCCGGCGGGAACAGGCAGATGCCCAGCAGGTCCAGGAAAGCGGTGTAGTTCTTGTCCGGGACCCGGTTCAGCCGGTACAGCAGCTGGTCCACGAGGTAGGCGAACGTCTCGATCAGGGTGACGCCCGGGTCGGAGACGTTGTGGTCGGTCCACTCCGGGGCGCGCTGCTGCACGTACCGCTTCGCCTCGTCGACGAGTTGCTGGAACCGCCGGTCGTCCAGGTTGGGGAAGTGCAGAGCCATCAGTCCGCGACCAGTTCCTCGGTCTCCTCGTCGGAGGGGATCGTGTAGAAGGGAAAGACCAGGTTGCGCCGGTCGTTGGTGGACCGCACGGTGTAGTGCACGTCGATGTAGAGGGTGCCGTCCTCGACCGCGTCGAAGGCGATCACCACGTCGTCCACCGAGATGCGCGGTTCCCACCGCTCAAGGGCTTCGCGCGTCTGCTGCGCGATGCGTCCGGCGGTGGCGCCGTCCCCGGGAGCGAAGACGTAGTCGTGGATGCCGCAGCCGAACTCGGGGCGCATGGGGCGCTCGCCGGGCGCGGTGCCGAGCACCAGCCGGATCGCCTCCTCGATCTCCTGCTCGCGTTCGACCATGCCGATCCCACCGGTCGGCCCGACGCGCAGGGGGAAGGCCCAGCCGCGGCCGATGAACCGCTCGCTCATCACATGCCCCCGATCCGGACGTTCTCCGCGCCGGTCAGGATGTTCGCCGAGCACGCCGTGCGGTCTCCGGCCCGTGCCACCGGCAGCCCTCCGATCAGCACCGTTCCCGCGGCGAGGGCCGCCGGGTCGGGCAGGATCACATTGGCGGGCCCCAGGAGCGCGTGCGGTGGTATCGGGCAGGTGTGCAGGCTGCCCACGACGGCTGCGGGGCGGCCGCCGATCAGCACCCGCAGCACCGAGGCGGCGGCGCCGGGCGGCGGGGCGGCGATCACACCGCCGTGGCTGGTGGGGTCACCGGTACGGGCTGCGGCTGGCATACGGCACTCCTTACGGAAGACGGGAAGTCGTCGGCCCGGGGGCCCTGGGGCTGGTTCGGCCCGGGCTGCGGAACCCGGGCGCGGGGCATGGGCGGCGCTGTCTCAGTTGATCCGGATGAGCCGGGCCTTGAGGACGCCCAGCAGGCCGCCGTCGACGGTGACGTCCGAGCCACCGGTGACCTTCACCGAACGGCCGCCGATCCGCACCCCGTCGGTGCCGTCGATGTCCACCTCCCTGCCCCGCACGCTGACGTTGCCCTGTCTCGCGTCGAGCGTGATGCCGTCCTTGTCGAGCACGACGGAGGTGACGGGCCGGCCCCGCCCCGCGTACACCGTCAGCTCGATCCGGTCCCGCCGGTCGTCGAGGCGCACTTCGAGGCGTTCGTCACCGGTGAGGAGGCGCAGCCCGGAAGGGCCCGGTGCGCGCGCGTCCAGGAGCTCCACCCGGTGTCCCGAACGCGACACCACGGAGCGGCGGTTCACCTTTCCGCTGGTGCCGTCGATCAGCGGGACGTCGTGGGGCGAGGGCTGGTCCACGCCGTTGTAGAGCCCGCCGATGACGTACGGGCTGTCCAGCAGTCCCTGTTCGAATCCGACGAGGACCTCGTCGTTGACCTCCGCGCTCACCACCCCTCCCCCGCCCACGCCGCCCCACTGGACCGTGCGCACCCAGTCGGTGACGTAACTCTCGTCCAGCCAGGGAAACTTCAGCCGCACGGCGCCGCGTTCGGCGCCGCCGGGCTCGCGTACGTCCGTCACCACACCGATCGCCAGTCCCGGCATGCGCGGGCCTCGGCCGGGCCCGCCGGTCACCAGACCGGTCAGCGAACGGTCGGGTCCCGCGCCGACCCACACCGTCGTCCGGTAACCGTCGTGCGGCTCCAGGACGTGCTGCACGGCGGTCGCCGTGTAACGGCCGGAGAAGGCCTGCCCGACGTTGCCGAGGGCCACGGGCTTCCCGGCCCGGAGCAGGGGGTTGCCCTCGGCCACCGCTTCCAGCTCCCCGAAGCCCGCGCTGACCTGGGCGGCCGTCGCGTCGGCCACCGCGGCCGTCTCGGCCTGGGTCCGGTACGGGGTGTCCGTGACGGTCACCTGCGCCTTGCCGAACCTGGCGCTCATCGCCGGACTCACACCCGGCTGCGCCGTGTCGCTGTCCACCGACGGATTCCTGGCCACCAGCGGTCTCTTCGTGGTGACGTCCCATCCGCGCACCTCCACCGACGACGCGCTGTCGGCGGCCGACAGCGAGGCCCGCAGCGCGAGCAGGTTCCGTCCGTACTCCAGCACCATCGGGTTCCGCGTGGCCGAGGTCGACGGCGCCGGCGCGCCGGACGCCTTCTGCGGACGGGTGAACTGCAGCAGGCCCTGGTCGTCGACGCGTGCCTGCGCCCCGCTCTCACCCGCCAGGTACTGCAGGAAGTCCCAGTCGGACACGTTCGCCTGCGAGAGCTGCTGGTAGGTGACCGGCGCGGCCTGCACCGTCCCGCAGGCCAGCCCGGCTCCGGCGGCCACCTTGCGGACGATCGCCGCCGCCGTCATGTTCCGGTACGCCACGACCTTCCGGCCCCGCTGGAGGCGGTGCGCCCTGGAGTAGGCGCGCACGACCGTGAACGAGCCCGTGCGGTCCCGGTCCAGCTCCAGGGCCGTCACCTCGCCGTTGAACAGCCGCTCGCGCGCCTGCCCGGAGACGGTCACCACCGACACCCGCAGCGGGGTGCCGATGGTGATGCCGGTGGCCTGCAGGAACTCGTGGTCGGGGTCGCGGAAGGTGAGGACCGCCGCGTCCGGCAGGCCCACGTTCTCGTCCACCACACAGCTCACCAGTTGCGCGGCCCAGACCTGCGGGAGTTCCGCCGGCGCCTCCACGACGGGGTCCGCGGCGAACGACCGGCCGCCCTGTGCCTCGGATGTGGTCACTGTTCCTCCTCGCTGCCCGTGTCCCGCAGCGCAGGCACCACCAGTTCGGTACCGGGCACCAGTGCCATCGGATCGTCGATCGCGTTCGCCTCGGCGATGACCCGCCAGGCCGTCGCGTCGCCGTACTCCCGCCAGGCCAGCAGGGCGAGGCTGTCCCCCGCCACCAGGGTGTGTGTGCTGCGGGCTGTGCGCGCGCCCGACGTCGGGTTCTGGCCCGCCGGGTCGACGCTCGCCTCCTCGATGGACAGCGAGCAGGTGGCCCGCAGCGGCTTGCCGTCCACGTCGAACAGCGTGTAGGTCACCGCCAGGCTCGACAGCACCCCGTCGAACGACGTGGTCCGCGCGGTGCCCCACTCGAACCGCACCCACGGACTGGCCGGCTTCTTGCGCCCAAGGCTGGCCGGGGTCGGCACGCAGGCCTTCATCAGCTTCTCCACCGCCTGCTCCACGGAGTTGTCATGGGTGGCGGTGGCGTCCAGGAACACTTCGAGGCTCAGCGTGCGCGGACCGCTGCCGACGAACTCGGGCAGCGCCGACTGCCCGGCCATCCGGGACGGAGTGCGCCGCCATTCGGTGGTCTTGCGCAGCTCCAGCGTGGACGGGTTGAACTGGAGGTCGAGCATCGCGACCGTCCCACCGGGCTTCGCGCCGACCGAGGCCGGGGGCTCCTTCAGGGTCAGCTGGGCTCTGGCCCGGCTGGAGCGCACCGCTGAGGACATGCCTGGACTTCCTTTCCGGTGCGGTTACGTGGACGCGGGGGCCGGGTCGCACAGTGGCGTGCGGGCCTCATGAGGGGCTGTCAGGACGGGCGCAGGCCCTGGTGGGCGATCTCCAGGGTCTCCACCGCTGCCTCCGACCGGGCGGGGTCGAAGGACGGTCCCTGCCAGCGGACCGGGACGATCCCGAACACCTGCCAGCTGATGATCCGGGTCAGGTCCGGCTTCAGTGCCACGATCTCGCCGTCCTTGGGCTCCACCCTCCGCAGCGTCTCGTCGAGCCAGCGGCCGATCTTCGCCGTGTCGGCGGTGACCGGCCTGGTCAGCGTGATGTTCGACCAGGAGACCCGTCCGGGCAGCTGCCAGGTGAAGCCGTTGTTGCCGCCCTCGGCGTAGGTCTCCATCTCGACCTCCGCACCCATACCGGAGCAGGTGTGGAAGGCTCCCAGGTCATTGCCCGCTATCGCGAGCCGGAAGAACACGCTCGTCGCGAAGATGCTGTCTGTCATTCGTCCGTCATCCGTTCCGTGCTCTCAGCGGCGTCCGTCATAAGGGCGTCCCGTACGGTCCCGGCCGCGCCGCAGTTCGGTGCGCAGCAGGCGGGCCATCGGGTCGAGCAGGCGGCGCGCCAGGTCGTCCAGGTCAGCGCCCGGGTCCCGGGGGCCCTCCGCGTGGCGGGTGACTCCCCTGCCGGGGGCGGACGTTGTCGTGGCGGGCGGAGCGGACGGCGCGGCCGCGCCGGCCGGTGCGCCCCGGGGCACGGTGGCCCCGCCTCCGGTGACGTCACGCTGGACCGGGGCGGACGCCCGGCCGGGCCCGCCACCCGTCGTCGGTGAGGGACCCGGCGCGGCCGCCCTCGGCCGAACTACCGGGACGCTCCCCGCCGTTGCCTTCGCCGTCGCGGATGCCGGGGTGGCCGGTGGGCCGCCGGCGAGTGGCTGCGCCAGTGGGGCGGCCACCGGCAGGGGACGCGGCGGTACGACCGCGCCCCGGGCCGCGGTACCGGCCCCGCCCCGGCCCGGCGGGGCGGGCCTGACGACGGGGATGCGCTGGACGGGACCACGAGGGGCCGCGTTTCGCCCGCCGTGGCCGAGCTGCTCGGTCGTCGCCGCCCGCTGGACCTGCGGCGTCGCCGGGACGGCCGCTGACCGGCCGGGTGAGGTCCGCTCGGGGCCGGCACCTGGAGCGGCCGGTGCGCCGGGCCAGCGCGCCGCCACGACGGGACGGCCGCCGGAGTGCGGGGCGACGGGCGGTGCCACCCCTTCCGGGACGCGGGTGTTGAGGGTGAGCGGGCGCGCGGCGAGAAGCGAGAGGGTGCGGGACGCAGACGTGAGGGGGTTCGGTGCGGACCGGGTAGCGGTGAGCGGATGGACGCCGGGCGCACCGGGGGGCCGGGCACCGACGGCGGGGGCACGGGCGATGAGGACCGGGGCCGGGGTGGTGGGGCTCCGGTCCCCTTGACTGCCGGAGCCCGGACTGCCGGAGCCCGGGCTGCCGGGACGCGGTGCGCTCAGGGCGGAGCCTGCCGTACCGGTGGAGCCCTCCGGTGCGGGACGGTGCGAGTTCTCGGATGCGGGACGGTACGCGCTTCCCGGTTCGGGACGGTGCGATGCGGCGGCCCGGGACGGAGTCACCAGTGGTGTGCCGGGGCCGTCTCCGTAGCCCGCGAGGCCGGCCGACGGGGCGCTGACGGTGGACGCGTGGTCGGTCGAGTGGCGTTGGACCGCGCTCGTCGCGTCGCGTCGGACCGTACTCGTCGCGTCGCCGGGGGTGAGGCCGCGCCGGTCTGCGGCGGTCCCCAGCAGCGGGCCGTCCGACCCGCCCCCGCCCGGCGCGAGCGGGACCGCCCCGGTACGTGCCCGGTCCGGTGCGGGCTGCCCCGAATCCGCTCCGGGCGCCCGGCCCCCGCGTCCCGGAGCGCGCTGGATGTCCGGGCCGGGTGCGGTACGAGGTGCACGGGCACCCGACGCGGCGGAACCCGGGAGGCCCGCGCTCGGCGGCAGTTCGGACAGCGGCGCGCCCAGCCCGCCGCGCGCGCGTGCTCCGGAGCGCGTGCCGGAGGCCCGGCGAGGGGTTTCGGCCGGTGCGGCGGGGCGGTCCGGGGCGGCGGGGGCCGTTCCCTTCGCGCCCGCGGTGGTTGTGGACGCTCCAGAAGTACCGTCCGAGTGGCGTTGGACGACCGGAAGCGCGGGAGAGGGCCCGGGTGCGGTGGGCGGTACGGCGGCATCCCGCGCCAACACGGTGGAGGTGGAGGGAAGTTCGCTCAGCGGGGCGCCGAGGGGTGCGCGGCTCCCCGGACGGGTGGCGGCACGCTGCGCGGGGGTGCCCGGAGGTGCGTCCGGCTCCGTGGGGGCCACGGGGACGGGTACCGGTGCACGGGAGCCAGTGCCGTGTGCGGGGGCCGGGGCGGCGGCGGGACGCAGGGCGGGAAGGCGGCGCACGGGGCCTGCCGAGAGCCGGGCGACGGTCGGCAACGGCCCCACCGGGCGGGTCCTGACGACCTCGCGGGCCGCATCGGTGCCGGGATCACGCGAGGCCCGGGGCTGCCGGTCCCCCCGGCCTTCCGCCTCCGTGGCCGAACGCTGGACGGCCGGGCCGGAAGAGGGGACGCGGCTGCCCTGAGCGGTCGATGACGGCCCGGGGACACGGCCGGAGTCCTGCCCGGGTGTACCGGACGGTGTCCGCGGGGCACGCCCGGCGGGAACGGGCCGGGGGACGGATCCACCGGCTGCCGCGCCCCCGACCACCGACACACGGCGTACCAGCGGAATCCGCTGAGCGGCAGGCGCCGGGCGGCCGGTGTCGGAAGGGGTGACGACCGGTCCGGCACCGGGCGCCGCGGCCCGCTGGACAGGTGTACGCGACCGGGCGAGTACGGCGGGGGAATCCGCGGACGTGAGCCCGTCGCGGGACCGGGGAGTGCTCCCCGAACGGCTCTTCCCCGCAGGGCTGTTGTCGTCGTAACGCACCGCGGCCCGCTCCGGTCCGGGGTCCGTGCCCGCCGTTCCCGCGCTGCGGGAGGGCTGCGTGACCGAGGGGTGCGTGACCGAGGGCTGCGTGGCGGCGCGCCGGGCCCCGGAAGGCGCCGGGCCGGGCCGGCGCGCCCCGGCCTTCGGCGTCCGGGCGGTGGCGGGCGCCCGAGTCGGGCCGGGCGCGCTTCCGGCTTCCGGAGCGCCGGCGTCCGACGTACCGCCTCCCGGGCCGTCCGCCCCTTCCGGGCGCAGAGCGCGGAGCAGCAGGGGGCCTCTTCCCGTACGGGTGGGCTGTGGCGCGGCCGGCGGGGTGACACCGCGTACCAGGCCCGTCGGAGCGGTGGGCAGCAGGGCATGGCCGAGACCGGCGTCGAACGACGGGTTCTGCCAGGACGCGAGCCGCGCCCGGAAGGCGAGGCCGTCGCTGACACCGAGCGGGGCGCGGGCCACCGTCAGCTCCGGTGGTGCGGTACGGCGCCAGCCGCCGTCCCAGTCGTCCGGCACGGAGGGGACCGGCCCTGCGGGCGCGCTCCGGTCCGGACCGTCGCCGGACGGGCCGCCCGCACCGGTGCGCCCCGCACTCCGGGGGCGGCCCTCGGGGTCCGGCCCGGCAGCCCGGCGGCGCAGCCTGTCCCGCCATGCCATGCGCTCAACCGCCTTCGTTCACATGGGTGTTGATTCGGGCGATCTCGGAGACCCACTGCTGGCGCTCGCCGTGCGTCAGGTCGAGGATCTCCTCGCGCTGCCAGTGGAAGTGGTAGGCGATGTACGCGATCTCCTCCCGGAGCCGGGGAAGGGCGTACGTCACGATTCCCCCAGGCGCCCACCCGAGAGGTCGACCTCGAACCCGCCCTCGCAGTGCGGGCAGGTCACCGCCGCCCGCGTATGGCCCTCGCTGTTGACGCGGCGGTAGAAGTCCTGGAGGAACGCAACGTCGGTGGCGTACATCCGCTCCACGACCCCGGCGTGCACATCGGTGATCGCGCCGAGCCGGGTGATCACCTGGCTCAGCAGCACCACGCTGAGGTAGGCCGGGTTCTCCTTGACCCGCAGGTCGATCTGGGGCCGCAGCTCGTCACGGGCGGTGGCCAGGCGCATCGAGCCGTGGCGGTGCACCGTGCCGGCCTCGTCCACGTATCCGCGCGGGAGCTCGAACTCGAACTCGGTGCGCAGCCTGTGGTCCTCCCGGTGCGCCGGGGCGGCGGGCGCGGGGGCGGCCGCCGCCTGCTCCGGCGCGGGGGCGGGCTCGGTCGCCTGGAGGATCTCCTCCAGGTTGCCCGCGGTGACCGTACGACGCCTCATTCGACGACGATCTCCTCGAAGACGATCGTGACCGACTCGGTGGCCGCGGACGACTCCCCCGCCTTCAGGGACGGGCCCTCCCACTTGGAGGCCCAGCCCTGCATCAGCTGGATGCGGCGGACCGTGCTGCCCTCGGAGTCCTTGATCTCGATGGTGAGGTTCTGCCGCGCGGTGTCCACGGCACCCTTGTTGAGGGTCTCCTTGATCCACTTGGTGAACTCGCTGCTCTTGTCGAGTCCCCGGGTGATCGTGACCTCACCGGCCTGCCTGGCACCGGGCTGCTTGCGGATGATCTGCTTGCCCTCCGCGCTGACCTGGCGGACCTCGACGACCTCCTCCTCGACGGTCAGTCCGCTGATCTCCTGAATGGACTCGACCAGGTAGCCGCCGAGCTGCACGCCGAAGACGTGGGTGGAAAGAGCATCGCCCTCTGCCATGTCTGTCTGTCACCTTTCTTTGCGGACCCGCGGGTCACTCGTCGATGAGGCTGGTGCTGTCGGAGAACTGAGCCAGCCGGAACACCACGAACTCCGCGGGCTTGACCGGTGAGACGCCGATCTCGCAGATGACGCGGCCCTGGTCGATGGACTCCTGCGGGTTGTTGTCGCGGTCGCACCGCACGTAGAACGCCTCTTCGGCGGTGCGGCCGAACAGTGCGCCGCGGCGCCACTCCTCGGTGAGGAACGCGGTGACGTTGCGCCGGATGCTCGACCACAGCCGGTCGTCGTTCGGCTCGAAGACCACCCACTGGGTGCCCAGGAGGATGGATTCCTCGAGGTAGTTGAAGAGCCGGCGCACGTTGAGGTAGCGCCAGGCCGGGTCGGAGGAGAGGGTGCGGGCGCCCCACACCCGGACGCCCCGGCCGGAGAAGGCCCGTACGCAGTTCACGCCGATCGGGTTCAGCAGGTCCTGTTCGCCCTTGCTGAGCCGGAGTTCGAGGTCCACCGCGCCGCGGATCACCTCGTTGGCGGGCGCCTTGTGCACACCGCGCTCGGCGTCGCTGCGGGCCCAGATGCCGGCGATGTGACCGCTCGGCGGAACGGTGGTGTTGTGTCCGGCGGCCGGGTCGAAGACCCGCACCCACGGGTAGTACAGAGCGGCGTAGCGGGAGTCGTAGCCCGCCTCGTCGTTGCGCCAGGTGCGCACCTGCTGGGCGGAGAGCCCGGGCGGGGTGTCCAGGACGGCAACCCGGTCGCCCATCTGCTCGCAGTGCGCGATCACGGCGAGTTGTACGGTGCGCACGCCCTCGGCGTCGATGTCGCCGCGCTGGTGGGCGCTCATCAGGTCCGGCACCGCGACCATGGTGATCTCGTCGATGGTCTCCAGTCCGCCGAACCCCGTGCGGGCCGCGGCGTCACCGACGTACTCGGCCGGGCTGAGGTGCGCTACCTCCGCGGAGCCGGCTGCGGCGGGCGCGGCCGGGGGGTCGGGCAGCGCCACGGTCTGCGCGGCGGGCCTGCTCTGGGTGGCGTTGCGCTGCTCGGTCACGGCGATCAGCGCGGAGGCGCGCGTCTGGTTGACCAGGTAGCCCTTGACGTTCTTGCGGGTCGAGACGTCGTACGTCTCCACGACCTTGTCGCCCTGGCGGACCAGGACCTTGAAGCGGTCCTCCGGCGGGTTCTCGCCGTCCGCGTCGGCCACCTCGACCGAGACCCCCGTGACACCGGGCCGGGCCGCGACCAGGAATCCGCCGAGTTCCACCGGCTGGACAGCGCCGGTCTCCGGTTGCCGGGCGTCCTCGGACGAGGCCCCATCGGCCGGGCCACCGATCCGCACCACGTAGGCGGCGCCGCCCCCGTTGGCGAAGTAGCCGTAGACCGCGTGGGCCAGGTAGGTGCCCTCGGTGAAACCACCGAAGTGCTGGGTGTACTGGTCCCAGGAGGTCACCAGGGTCGGTGCGTGGAACGGTCCGGTCCGGGCGAAACCCACGAACGCGGCGACGGCGGTGCCGACCCCTTCGATCGGTCGGGCACCGGACTGCACCTCCTCCACGTACACACCCGGGGTGAGGTACGTCGGCATACTCGCTCCTTCGCGTCCTTACGGGTCACCTGTGTCCAGGCCGAGTCTTCGTTGCTGGCGCGCCACAGCGACAGGGACCCGCGGACCTGGCCGGGGGCAAGGCCGCTGCCTTTCCGGACGCCCCGCACTGACCGTCCGGACGCCGCCCGCCGCTGCCCCCGCTCTGCCCGTACGCACCTGGACAGCCCGCCTGCCCGCACGGTCCACTGGGGCCGCGGCAGGAGTACGCGGGCGGGGACCAGGAGGCAGCGGGTGCAGACGTCCAGGCAGCAGACCGGACAGACCGAGCGGCCCGGGGCCCGGCAGCCGGCGCGCGACCGGGCCGCCCCGCGACGCGAGACGCCCGCCGGCGCCGCGGTGCCGCCACCTCTCACCGCCGACGCGCTGCGGGCGGCGCAGCAGGGCGTGGGCAACGCCGCGGTGACGCTCATGATCTCCCGCCGCGCCGGCGCCGCACCCGCTGCGGACGAGCAGGACACCGGGGTCCAGGAAGTTCTGCGAGGGGCCGGCCGGCCGCTCGCCGGTCCGGTGCGTCAGGAGATGGAGTCCCGGTTCGGGACCGGGTTCTCCGGTGTACGGATGCACACCGGGCCGGCCGCGGCCCGTTCCGCACGCGCCATCGGGGCGCGGGCCTACACCTCCGGCAGCCATGTCGTACTCGGCGACGGCGGCGGCGACAGGCACACCCTGGCTCATGAGCTCACCCATGTGGTGCAGCAGCGCAGTGGCCCGGTGGCGGGCACGGACCAGGGCAACGGTCTCAGCGTCTCCCACCCCTCGGACCGGTTCGAGCGCGAGGCGGAGAAGAACGCGCACCGGGTCCTGGCGGGCCCGGTTCCCGTGCGGCAGGCGGACACCGGGCCGGCGGCTGCGGGGGCGGGGAACGTGGCGGGCGATGCCGCCCGGGCGCCCGTGGTGCAGCGCAAGGGGCATGAGGAACTGTCGGGCAAGCTGCCACCCCCCGCGCCGGGGTCCTCGTTGTCCTCCTTCATCAAGTCCTTCTCCCGCCGCCCCGCCGGCGAGGACCCGGTCGTCGCGGGCCTGCGCAGGGACATGGAGGCGTACGACGGGGATCCCAAGCGTGATCCCGAGCACTGCCTGCAGCAGCTGATGACGTTGCTGCTGGCCGTCAGCGCGGCCGAGGACGACATGCCGCCGCAGGAGACCGGCCCGGTCAAGGACTTCCTGGTGGCGGCCCGCGAAGCGCTCAGGGCCGAGAACAACGTGGTGACCGAACAGGCCGTCCGGGACGCGGATTTCCCCGCGGCAGCGAGGGGCCCCTTCCAGGCGATGACCGAGAAGGGCCTGCTCTGGAACGAGGAGGGCTGGGCCGACAGCGCCGTCGCGTTCGCCATGAGCGGGCCGAGCTATTTCCGCGAGCTCTCCGAGATCAACCGGGCCGGTATGGCCCGGGAGATCGAGGGCCGCGGCGGCCGGAACTGGATGGGCAGGGTCAGAGCCGAACTGACCACCGCGCTGAAGCAGAGCGTGCTGTGTCACTACACGAGCCAGGACCGGGCGGACCAGCTGGTCCAGCAGGGGGCGCTCAAGTCCAAGACGGAGCTGCTGAGGGAGGACCCCACCGCGCCCAACAACTCCGAGGCCTACGACAAACACGTCCTGGCGAACGAGGGCTTCGTCTTCTTCTTCCTGGAGGCGCAGGGCGCCGAACCACGCGGCACCCGGTTCGGGGACGTCCGTATCGAGATTCCGCTCGAACGGTCGCCGCTGGAGTCACAGGGCTGGCTGATGCTCAGCGACATCGCACAGCGTGAGTATCCGACGACCAAGGCCAGGTCCGACGACCCGGCGGTCACCCTCAGCAAGATCCCCACCCGTGCGGACCAGTTCCCCGCCGCGTTCGACCTGCCCGTGCGGAG
Organism: Streptomyces sp. NPDC127177; assembly: GCF_042672475.1. Classification (NCBI taxonomy): domain Bacteria; kingdom Bacillati; phylum Actinomycetota; class Actinomycetes; order Kitasatosporales; family Streptomycetaceae; genus Streptomyces; species Streptomyces sp. NPDC127177. The sequence goes on along the minus strand of NZ_JBHXUW010000004.1, from coordinate 114,611 downwards.
CTTCGACCTCGGGACGCGCGAGTTGCCGCTGGACTGGCCGAACCAAGCGATGATGGCGCGGGCCGCGCAGGAGCCGGACCCGGAGCGGGCCCGCCAGACCTTCACCTCCGCGACCCAGGCCGCCGCGGACCCGCACAGCGCGATGACGTACGGATCCGGCGAGAACAAGAAGGCGTACGAGGAGAAGCTGCGTTCCAACACCCTGAAGGGCCGCGACATCATTCCGGGGCTGGCGGACCGCGCGGTGCTCGAGATCATGCGTATGGAGGAGGGCCGCCCCGAGCTGGCCGAGCAGCTGAAGAGCATGTCGGGGCGGGACCTCATGGCCTACCTCCTCAAGGACCTCCTGCGCCCGCAGGCGATGCTGCCCAACACCGTGGACCTCCGCAACGCCCACGTACACACAGTGACCTGACGTGCCGTCTGTCCACCGGCCCGCTCAGGCGCCGCCGGCCTGCGCCAGGTACGGTCCGAACTCGCCCTCCAGGACGAGCCGTCCGAGCTTGCGGTACTCCTGCACGACGGCCGTCACCACCTGGCTCATGGTGAGGGGCGCGCCCGATTCGGCCGCGAGGTAGGCCGCCGTCACCGCGCAGGCCCGGATGGAACCGCCGGCCAGTTCGAAGCGGTCCGCGCAGAAGCCGAGATCCAGGTCGTCGGCCCTGGGGATCCGGTCACCCAGGCACCGCTCCCAAAGGGCCAGCCGCTGCCCGGAGTCGGGGACCGGGAAGTCGGCCACCACGTCCAGGCGGCGCGTGAACGCCTCGTCGAGGTTGGCCCGCAGATTGGTGGTCAGGACGGCGATCCCGTCGAACGACTCCATGCGCTGGAGCAGGTACGCCGACTCGATGTTGGCGTGCCGGTCGTGCGCGTCCTTCACCTCTGATCGCTTGCCGAAGATCGCGTCGGCCTCGTCGAAGAGCAGCACCGCGTTGACCGCCGACGCCTCGGTGAAGATCCGCTCCAGGTTCTTCTCGGTCTCCCCCACGTACTTGTCGACGACCGTGGACAGGTCGACCACGTAGAGGTCCATGCCGAGGTCCGCGGCGACGACCTCGGCGGACATGGTCTTCCCGGTTCCCGACTCGCCCGCGAACAGCGCGATCACACCGCGACCCCGTCCGCCGCCCGGTCGCATGCCCCACTGACCGAGCACCTGCTCGCGGTGGCGGGCACGCAGCGCGAGTTCGCGCAGGCGCCGGTGGGTCGGCGGCGGGAGGACCAGGTCCTCCCAGCCGACGCCGGGCTCCACCCGGCGGGCCAGCCGGTCGAGCCCCGCGCCGTTCTGGGCGCGTACGGCGCGCTGGAGGTCCTCGGGGCGCACCGGGCCGCCATCGAGGGCGGCCGTGCGGACAGCGGCATCGGCTGCGCGGCGCAGCTGCCCGGAGTCCAGGCGGTGCGCGGCGACCGCGAGGGCGAGCGCCTCGGCGTCGCCGGTCACGAAGCCGTCGCCCGCTGCCCGGTCGAGGGCGTGCCGCCAGCGTGCGGCCTGCCGCTCCGGCGAGGGCGCCGGCACGTCCAGGACGACGGGCGCGTCGGCGGCCCACGCCGGGTCCCAGCCGGGGGTGCCGTGCGTGAACAGGGGGACTCCGCGCAGGGCCGTGCACAACGCCTTGAGTGTGCGGGCCCGTTCGGCGGGTTCCGGGGGCAGCGCCTCCACCGGGCCGAGGACGACTCCGGCGCCGGTCAGCCGTGCTTCGAGAGCGACCACCCGGGCGAGTCCGGACACCTCGCCGGAGCGGCGGGACAGCGCCGCCGCGTCCAGGACCAGGGGACGCAGCCCGGCCGCGCGCAGGGCCGCGGTGGCCAGTCCCCCGGCGTCACCGCCCCGGCCGCGCAGGTGGACGAGGCCGGTCCCGGTGCCGGCCGCGGTCGCCGCCCGGTGGACCCGGTCCGGATCGGCCGTCGGGTCCTCGCCGGCCTCGCCGAGTACTCCGGCGAGCCTGGCGTCGGGGCGCGCGCTGCCCAGGAGGTGTCCGGTGACCCGGTCCGGGACCGTCAGGACACGGGAGAGCGGGGGCCGTTCCGGCTCCGTGATCTCCACCAGGCCGGCGTCGACGAGCGGTGCGCCCGGGGCGAGCCGGAACCGGGCGGACGCCGCACCGGCGAGCCCGCACAGTTCCAGGGCGAGCCCGACCGTCGGCCTGCGGCGCGTCAGGTCGTCGTTGAGGTAGCCGTAGAGCCGTTCGAACCGGGCGTCCAGGTCGGGGGCCATCGCGACCAGCAACAGGTCGATGTCAAGCGGCGACAGACCGAACCGGGCTGCGAGCCCGCCGAGCACGGAGCCCGCCGGGGGCTGCCGGGGCTCGTGGGGCGGCAGGCCGAGGCCGCCGGGCTCGTCCAGGATGCGGGCGACCGCCTCGGGGCTGAGGTATTGCCCCCGGTACGGGTCGTCGGGATCGGGGTCGGACGCACGGCGGAAGGCCACCGCGTGCCGTACCCGCTCCTCGACGAGCCGGAGCCGGGCCCAGAGGTGCGTGGCCGGGTCGGCGGAGCCGGGCCCCGTCTCGGCTCCGGCGACGGGCTGCACGGCTGTTCCGGCGGTGTACGTCACGGCTGGCGGTCCCCTCGACGGCGGCGGGCGGGGGCGGGCCGTCGCTCGCGCGGGCCGGCGAATCCGTCCGGGCCGGCCTCTCCCGTCCCCGTGTAGCGCAGCCGCCGGCCCGGTGCCGCCTCCCCGCCCTCGGTCCGGGCGGCTGAGCGCACGACGAGTCCTTCGGTGACCGGCGGCGCCACTGCCGTGCTGACGCCGGCGAGCGGCGCCCGCACCCGTACCCCGAGGGACGCCTTCAGCTCGCCGCCGAGCGCCGACCACACGTCGGAGGCGGCCGGGGCGTCGGGCCCCGAACCTCCGGTGTCCAGGCTCACGGTCAGACCGAGTTCGGCCAGCGAGCCGGTGAGCAGCCGTGCGGGCAGCGTGTCGGCGGCCACCAGGCAGGCGAGCACCTGCGAGAGCAGCCGGTGCTCGTCCTGCGGACGGCTCGCCCAGGCCGTCACCAGGTAGGTCAGCTCGAACCAGCGCGGTGGGGTGCGGCGGGCCACCAGGTGCCCGTCCGTGTCGTACACCTCTCCCGCGCCGCTGCCGCGCCGGGTGGCGTCCTCCCGGATGTCGTACAGGAAGACACAGACCGTCGGGGCGTTGCGCCGAGCCGCCCAGTCCCTGGTGGGGGCGTCGAAGACCACCTCGACGCCCGATGCCTCCAGGCCCGATTCAGCGAGCAGACGGCGCAGCCCTTCATCGACCTCGTGGATCACCGGCGGGCCATCTCGCGGGGCGGCTGCCAGTTGCCGATGACCACCAGGAAGTCGGTTCTCACCGGGGAGAACCCCGGCCCCCTGGCCGTGATGGTGCGCGGTCCCGTCTCGTCCTTGGCGAGGATGAGCAGCTGGCCGATGAACGTGCCGTCCGGCTTCGGCACGGTCGGCGCCGCGGCCGCGGTGATCCCCGGCTTCCAGGTGAACCGCACGGGTGCTCCGGGCGGGAAGTCCTTGCCGCGCACCGAGGTCACGAAGCCGGGTTTGCCGATCGCAGGCACGGCGACGATGCGCGGCTGGAGGATGCGCAGTCGCTGCCGCGCGGTGTTGTCGCGCGGGTCGGCGTCCGTTCCGGTGGTGGTGAGTCTGCCGGTGACCTGGCCGGTCAGGGCCTTGTCCGGGCTGAGGACGACGCGGACGACGGTGCTCGCACCCGGGGCGAGGTCCGGCAGCGCGCACACCCAGGAGGTGTCGCAGCCGGGCGGGGGTCCGTTGTCCGGGATGCCGGCGGGCAGGCCGACGCGCAGTCGCAGCCCGGTCGCCAGTGCCTCGCGGCCGTTGCGCACGGTGTACGTCACCACGACGCGTCCGCCGACGTAGCCGGGGTTCGGCTGGGCGGTGACGCGTACCCCGGGCCCGGCTTCGGGCTCGTCCGGCTGCGGGGGAACGGTGGGTGGCGTGGTGGTGGGTGGCGCACGGGTCGGTGTCGGGGGCGCCGGTGTCGTGGTCGGCGGCGGGGCGTCCTCACGCACCGGCACGACGGTCCGCCCGGCGTTGTCGCTGGGCTGCGGGTCCTGAACGGCGCCCGTGACCGACCAGTCGAACGGTGCGTCGCCGGGGGTGACTCCGACGACGGTGACGTCCACCGGGACGGTCGCGCCCGGCGGGACCACTCCCACATCGCACTGGAGGGAGTCGGCGTCGCAGGTCCCATCCGGCGGGGTCAGTCGGGTGATCCGCGCCCCGGGTGGCGGAGCTATGGTCAGCCGGGTGCCCGGAGAGGCGGCGGGGCCGTTGTTCACCACATCGACGCGGACCGTCGTGGAGCGGCCGACGGCGACCGCCGGGACGTTGGCGGGCGCGTGGACCGCGAGGTCGACGGACTGCTGGACGCTGGGCTCCTTCTGACGTCCCGGGAGGCCCGTGGTGAGGGGACTGAGGGCGCAGGTCGCGATGTCCAGGAGGTACAGCTTCTCGGGGCTGTTGGCCGGGAGCGCTTCGCGGGAGCTGATCACCAGGCCCGTCCCGTCGGAAGTCCAGGCGGCGTCCCGCGGCTGGAACGGGCCTGTTACCGAGGTGTCCGGCAGCTCCTGCCGACAGCCGTCGGGGACGTTGTGTGCGGCTTCCGGGAGCAGTACCTGGCAGCCGCCGTCGGCCGTCGACACCAGGAGGATGCCGTTGTGCTCGTCGGTCCGGCCGCCGCCGTTCTTCCGGTTGAAGGCGATGCTGAGCCCGTCCGGTGAGAAGGCCGGGCTGTCGTCGATGACCTCGCAGTCGCCCGGGCAGACCGTGGCGCTCAGATCGCGCTGGGCGGTCAGGTCGTCGACCGGCGCGGTCCAGATGTGTTTGTTGCCGCCGCCCCCGTCGATCACCTGGTTGCGGGTGAAGGCCAGGGTGGTGCCGTCGGAAGACCAGGTGGGCTGGGCGTCACCGCCCTGGGGCTGCCCGGCCGGTGGGGTGACCTCGCCGGTGATCGCGCCGGTCGCCACGTCCGCGACGAGGATGCGGCTGGGACCCGCCGCTTCACCGACGCCGCCCGGCGAGGTGCGGGTGAAGGCGAGGTGCTTGCCGTCCGGAGAGAAGGTCGGGTCGGTGTCCCAGTCGTTCGCTTCGCGTCCGTCGAGCTGCATGTACTTCTCGTTGGTGCCGTCGGCATCCGCTCTCCAGATGCGTTCGACACGGTTCTCGGGTGTGCCCTCGAAGCGGGTCAGCACGATCCCGCGGCCGTCGGGCGTGTAGTTCTGCCGTTCGGTCCACGGGTCGGACCCTGCCCCGGGCCGGAAGAGCGGGTCGTGGGACGGATCGGTGTCGGTGTCGGCGGCCGGGTCCTCGTTGAGGATCGTCAGGCCGAGGTCGCGCGGGTCGGACCCGTCCGACCTGGAGTCCTGCAGCGTCACCACGTGCGGTCCGGACGCCGAGGTGCGCTCGACCACCACTCCCCCGCCGCCGAGCGAGCCGATCCAGGTGGGCGACTCGACCTCCCGGTCCTCGCTGAGCACCAGCTCCGGTGTGCTGTCCGAGTGTTTGGGCACCCTGAACACGTGGTCCCAGTCGCCCTCGCAGTCACAGGTGCGGTCGGGGCTCAGGAACAGCACACCGTCCCCGTCGGGCAGCCATGCTGCCCCGTGGGTACGCCACTGTGCCTGTACGCCCGCGAGCAGCTGCTCGTCGGTGCGCCCGTCGGTGACCCGCAGCCGGGGGCCCGCGTCGGCCGAGGCGGTGTACGCGATCAGGTCCCGGTGGGCGGCGTCGTCGACCGGATTCCACGCGGGCTCGGTTGCCTCGCCGTTGGCGGGGTCGGTGACCCGGGTGGTGGTGCCGCCGCCCAGCGGACGTACGTAGATCTGCATGCCGGCCGCCGGGTCGCTGCCGCCGGAGTACGCCAGGCGCTGCCCGTCCGGGGAGACCGTCGGGCACTCCTCGTCCCAGGGGGTGTCGGTGAGCCGCTTCAGGCCGGTGCCGTCGGTCCGCACCGTCCACAGGTCGCGCTGCTTGCCGCCGTCGGTGCCGCCTGGTTCGGCCGAGTCGAACACCACGGACCGCCCGTCCGGTGTCAGTTGCGGGTGCCCGGCGTACCGGCCGCTGGTCAGCTTGCGCACCGAACCGTCGGCGGCCCGCAGGTAGACCTGCGGTGCCTTCTCGTCGCGGCGGCTGACGAAGACCATCGTGTCGCCGAGAGCGGACGGCTGGAGGTCGAGGTGGGCGGGGCCGTCGCCGAACAGCGGAGGGCTGGTGGCGTCGGTGTCGGGCGCCACGGTCTCGACCCGGCCGAGACTGCGGTGCCGGGTGCCGGCGTACGCGATCCGGGTGGCCGCGGCGTCGGCCGCCTGCGGCCGGGATTCGGCGCTGCCCTCCCCGGAGGCCGTCGTCACCACGAGGAGCGGGATCAGGAGCAGCAACGAGGCCCCGAGTCTTCCCGGGCGGAACCGCCCACCGGGGCCGGCGGTGCGCATCACGGTCCACCTCGCAGTCTGGTGCGTCATCTGGTTCTCCCCCGCCACCCTGCGACAGCCGCGAACGGTGCGGCAGGGCGGCGGGGCCGTACCCGGGGGAAGCGCGTGGTGCGCTTTCGGGCAGTTCCGGATGGCCCGGACGGCCTCAGATCAGGCCGTTGCGCAGTGCGTAGCCGACCGCGTGGGCCCGGTTGCGCAGTTGCAGGCGCGTGATGATCTCGTGCAGGACGTTCTTGACGGTGCGTTCGGAGTACGCGGTCTTGCGGGCTATCTCCACGGTGTCCATGCCTTCCGACACCAGGCGGAGCATGTCCGCCTCGCGCGTGGTCAGTGTGGACAGGGACAGGCTGCGCGGGTCGAGCGCCGAGCGCTGGAGGCTGCCCACATGTGTGAGCAGCTTGCCGAGCAGGTCGCCCGGGAGTACGCCCTCGCCGTTGGCTATCGCCAGCACCAGGTGGAGGAGTTGGTCCTGGCCGGCCTCGGCGCGCCGCAGTACCGCGGCGACACCGCACTCGATGACGCGTTGCAGTGCGCCGGCTCCGAGGGTGCCGACGACGAGGCCGGTGCGGGTGGCGCTGTTGTGCCGTAACCGGTGCAGCAGGGCCGTCACGTGGTCGTCGACGGTGTCGACGACGACCAGCGACACCTGGGCCGTCTCCGCGTCGGCCTCGTCGAGGAGGCTGACCTCGGGGCGTCGGCGTAACTGCTGCACGACGCCGACGTGCAGGACCGGGTCGGCGGCGTAGACGGCCACGGTCACCTGGTCCGAGCGCTCGGGGCGCGCGGTCCGGTGCGAGGAGGCGGACTGGATGGAGACACGTGGTGCGGGAACGGACATGGCCGGGCTGTACTGCTCTGGGCAGGTCATGGGCGGGGTTCCTGTTTCATGAGTGCGTGGGCGAATGACGAAGGGGCGGGGCCGCCGGTCGGACGCGGGCGGGCGGCGCGCGCGAGACGGGCGGCAGAATCAACGGCTCACCCGTACAACGGAGTTGGTCTTGACTTCCCGGGCATCGCGGCTGCCCGGATGTTGCCCTCGTGCTCCTCGCGGCGGTCCGGGTGCGGTCCTACCGTGGCGGCGTGACGCCTTCTGCAGCCCCTTCCGGCCCCAGTGCCCCCGGCCGCGACATCCCGGCGGTGACCGTGGCCCCGGGCAGCACCGCGACGACCACCCTGACCGTCCGCAACGACAGCGACATCGTCGAGGCGTACAGCCTGGAGGTCGTCGGGGACTGTGCCCCCTGGGCCACCGTGGAGCCCCCTCGGGTCTCCCTTTACCCCGGTACCTCCGAGACGGTGACGATCCGTCTGGAGCCGCCCCGTTCTCCGGAGACCCGGCCGGGCGAGACACCTCTTGGTGTGCGGGTGCTGCCGACCGAGCACCCGGAGTCGGTGCGGGTTCCCGAAACCACCGTGCACGTGGAGGAGTTCCACGAGCTGCACAGCGAGTTGGCTCCGCGTCGCCGGCGCGGCTGGCTGCGCGGCCGCTACCGGGCGGCGGTGCGGAATCTGGGAAACGCCCCGGCGCAGGTGGAGTTCACCACCGGTCAGGCGGGCGAGGAGCTGCGGTTCACCTTCAGTCCGGCGAAGCCGAAGCTGGAGCCGGGCGAATCGGCGGAGGTCCGGCTGCGGGTGCGCACCGGCAAGCCGGTGTGGTTCGGCTCCCCGGTGGTGTGGCCGTTCACGCTGGACGCCGCCGAGTCCGTTGAGGACCAGGCCGACGCACAGCCGGACGAGATCACCGTCCGGGCGCCGCTGAACGCGGAGTTCGTCCAGATCCCGGTCTTCCCGAAGTGGCTGATCGCGGTGCTCGCCGCGCTGCTCGCGCTCTTGCTGGCCTGGTTCACCCTGGTCCGCCCGGTGGTGCGCAGCGCCGCGAAGGAGGCCGCGACCAAGGCGGTCCAGGCACGGCCGACGCCGGGCGGCACTCAGGACGGGCAGTCTCCGGGCGCCGGCTCCGGCGGCGGTGCGGACGCCGGGGCCGGCGGCGACAAGGGCGCGACGCCCGGAGCGAGTCCCGGAGCCACGGCAGGGACGGGCGGGGACGGCACTTCGGCCGGTGGGGGCCAGCAGAGCTCGGCGACCATCGACCTCAAGACATCCGGCGGCGCCTCCAACGCGGGCACCTACAAGGTGCCCGCGGACCAGGAGTTCGGGATCACGGACATCGTCGTCGCCAACTTCCAGGGTGACGAAGGGGTGCTGACCATCACGTTCGGCGACCGCAAGATCACCACGATCGCGCTGGAGACCTTCCGCAACCAGGACTATCACTGGGTCACCCCTATCAAGATCACCGAGAACGACACCGTGACCGTCAACGTGACCTGCGCGAAGCCGGGCACACCGGCCACCGGGCGTCGGGCGTCGGGCTGCCACGAAGTCCTGAATGTGAGCGGTGTGCTCAGCCCAGCCAGGCAATGAACCAGGCCTTCCGGGACAATATCGACCGGTGAGGTGCCGTCCGAAACGGGAGATTTATCGCTTCGTCCGAAAATCGACACCGGGTCCGGACACGGGCGGACACGCGACACGGTGACCTCGGACAGCGCCGCACGGAGCGCCGGCCCTCCGGCGATCCCCCACACCGCCTCACTCGCCACCCCGTATGATCCAACCGCTGACGGACGGGCCCGCCCTGGTGACGCCCGGCGCGCGGAACGTCCCGCGGGATGACAAAGTGGCCGACTTTCGCCGTGACAGGTGACAGTGCGACCGGCGTACGCCGGCGGCGCCGGCCCGCACCTCGCACGTCCGAGTGACCACCCCCTCGGAACCCTCCCCCGGCTCCCCCTGAACACCCCGGCACACGGGAACATCCGGGAACACCCGACTCCGTGCATCACCGCGCCATCAGGTCCGGCCGGAATGAATCACCGAGATGACGCGCGTGCATATATCCGCTGGCCACAGCCCTGCCGCGACCTCTCGATCACCCCTGGAAACCAAGATCTCCGGCTCCGCGCGCTAGCCAGCGTGTCACTAAGTGACATACTGTCGTTAGAAGACACGCGAGGAGAGGGTGATGACGCGCATGACGGAGAAGCAGCGCAGCGGCGGAGGGATGAGCGAGCAGCGACGGCTGCGCCTTCGTCTGGAGATCTCCCGGGAGGCGGCGCGCCTGTTCTGGGAACAGGGAGTCGCCGCCACGAGCGGTGATCAGATCGCCGAGGCCGTGGGACTCTCCACACGCACCATCTGGAGACACTTCCGCAGCAAGGAGAGCTGCGCCGAGCCGGTCGTCATGCAAGGGGTGGTCACCCTGCTGAGCGTGCTGCGCCGCTGGCCCCGGCAGAGCTCGCTCGAGGACCACCTGAGCACGGAGCTGAGCAGGCTCCGTCACGAGGCGCCGCCCGTCGACCTGGCCGACGAGATGCTCGCCATGAAGATGATCCGGCTGGCCGACACCGAGCCGGCGCTCCGCACGGCGTGGCTGATGGCCTGCGACCAGACCGAGCGGGAGATGTGCGTGATCATCGGCGACCGCCTCGAGCGCCGGACCGGCGACCTGGAGGTCCGCATGCACGCCGCGGCCGCGGCCGCTGTCGTACGGGTGCTGGACGAGCACATCGGGGCCGCCCTGCTCGCCGGCGCCGACGTCACCGAGTTCGAGGACGTGAAGGCCGTATCCCGGCGCTACGCCCACGCGATCCGCACGGCAACGGGCGGAGTCGTCGGCGACCCCGTCGCCTGAGTGCCGCCGGGCGCCCCGCGCCGGGCGCCGGACAGCAGGCGCCGCACAGCTGGAAGCCGCACCGCCCGTACCGAGACGAACCCCGAAGGAGTGTCGTCATGTCGACTGTTTCCCGAGCCACCCGCAAGGCCCCGCACCTCACCGTCGAGGAACTCTTCGGAGCGCCCGTCCGCGCCGGTGCGTCGATCTCACCCGACGGCGCCAGAATCGCCTTCCTGGCACCGTGGCGGGGGCGGCTGAACGTATGGGTGGAGGACGTCGACGGGGAGTCGGAGGCTCGCTGCGTCACTGCCGACGGCAACCGCAGCGTGCACACCTTCCACTGGACGGACGACCCCCGGTGGCTGCTGTACGAGCAGGATGGCGACGGCGACGAGATGTGGCACGTGTACCGCGTCGATCTGGAGAACCCGGATGCCGCGGCGGTCGATCTCACCCCCTTTCCCGGCGCCACGGCCACGGGCTTCGAGACGAACATCTCGCGGCCGGGCAAGGCGCTCCTGCACCTGAACCGCAGGAACCCGGTCGAGTTCGATCTCTACGAAGCCGACATCGCCACGGGTGAACTGACGATGCTCGCCGAGAACCCGGGCCATGTCGCCGGCTGGACGCACACGCCCGGCGGCGACCTCTACGCGCAGACCTGGACGGCCGACGGGCACATCGAGCTGACGCAGTGGGATGTCGGGACGGGGAACACGCGCCCCGTCACCACGTTCGACGGCACCGACCACCCCCTTGGCATCACACCGTTCCGGCTGACACCGGACGGCACCGGAGTGTGGCTCGGCTCCAACCGGCACACCGACCGGACCGTGCTGGTCCGGCTCGATCTGGCCACCGCCGAGGAGAGTCCGGTCGACAGCCACCCGCGCTACGACCTCGACACACGTTGCGCCGTCTTCCCCGCCCTTCCGTCGCCGCTCATCCACGACCGGCGCACGGGTGAGCTGATCGGCGTGCGTTACCTCGGCGAGCGGCAGGTGATCCACCCGCTGGACCCGCACTTCGCCGCAGTGCTGGAGAACCTGGAGAAACTGTCCGACGGCGACGTCGGCGCCCTGTCGAGCGACGTCGGCGGGCAGCGCTGGATCGTCCGTTTCACCCACGACCGGGACCCCGGCGTCACGTACTTCTACGACCACTCCACCGGTCGGAGCCGGCTGCTGTTCCGGCCGTACCCGCACCTCGACCCCGACACGCTCGCCCCCATGGAACCGGTCACCATCACCGCACGTGACGGTCTGGCCCTCCCCTCCTACCTGACCCTGCCCGTCGGTGTCGCGCCTTCCGCGCTCCCGATGGTCCTGCTGGTCCACGGCGGGCCGTGGAGCCGTGACAGCTGGGGCTTCGCCCCCGTCGCGCAACTGCTGGCCAACCGCGGATACGCGGTGCTCCAGGTCAACTTCCGGGGCTCGACCGGCTACGGCACGTCGTTCCTGAAGGCCGGGATCGGGGAGCTGGCGGGGAAGATGCACGACGACCTCATCGACGCCGTCGACTGGGCCGTCGACAAGGGGTACGCGGACCGGGACCGCGTCGCGGTCTTCGGCGGCTCGTACGGCGGTTACGCCGCCCTGGTCGGTGTCGCCTTCACCCCGGACGTCTTCGCCGCGGCGGTCGACTTCTGCGGCGTGTCGAACCTGGTGACGTTCCTGCGCACCGTGCCGGACTTCGCGAAGCCGCAACTGACCAACAACTGGTACCTGTACGCCGGCAACCCCGACGACCCGCGACAGGAGGCCGACATGCTGGCCCGTTCGCCGATCAGCCGGGTGGACCGGATCCGCGCGCCGCTGATGGTGGTCCAGGGCGGAAACGACGTCCGGGTGGTCAGGGCCGAGTCCGACCGCATCGTCGACGCGCTGCGCAGCCGCGGGGTCGAGGTCGAGTACCTGGTCAAGGACAACGAGGGCCACGGGTTCGTGAACCCGGAGAACAACATCGACGTGTTCCACGCCGCAGACCGCTTCCTCGCCCGCCATCTGGGCGGACGGCCGGGCGCGGAGTAGCCGAGCAGCCGTCGCTCCTCGGCGCCGGCCCGGAGCCGAACACCGGGACGCCCCGCCGGCCCACCGCAGAGGGCGGCCGCCGGAAACCGTACGGACACCCAACCACTTGGGGAGTTGAACCCGCATGACCGAACACGTACCCACCACCCACCCGGCACCCGCCCCGCAGGGGCAGGGCAACAGCCCGGGAGGTGAGCCGAAGCAGACACCTCTGGAACAGATGGGAGGCACGACGGGCCTGGTGTACATGGCGCTGCCGATCGTGGCCTTCGTCCTCGGCAACGCCTCCTTCGGACTGCCCGGTGCGATCGGCACCGCCCTCGGTGTCGGAGTGGCGATCTCCCTGCTGCGTCTGGTGCGCAAGGAGCCTCTCCAGCCCGCGCTCTCCGGCCTGTTCGGTGTCGCGGTCGCCGCGTTCGTCGCCTGGAAGACCGGATCGGCGAAGGGATTCTTCCTGACCGGCATCTGGAGCAACGTCGCACTCGGTGTGCTCTTCCTGCTCTCGGTCCTCGTGCGCCGACCGCTGGCCGGAGTCGTCTGGGGCGCGCTCAACGGCACCGGAACCACCTGGCTCAAGGACAAGGCCTCGCGGCACTACTACGACATCGCCACACTCGCGCTCGTGGGGGTGTTCGCCGCCCGGGTCGTCGTCCAGCAGTGGCTCTACGACGGGGACCGCACCGGGTGGCTGGCCGTAGCGAAGATCGCGATGGGCTACCCGCTGCTCGCACTCGCCTTCCTGGTGGTCCTCTGGGCCGCCCGGCGCTCCGGCAGCCGGCTCGGGGCGGGGGCCGCGGAGCCGCCCACCGAATCCGGCTGAGCCGCCGCCCGCCAGAGCCGCCGTCCGTGCGCCCCGTCGACAGAACGCAGAGGAAGAACGATGCGCCCGTCACTGCCCCAGAACCTGTACCTGCTCTGCTACACCGTGGACAAAGGGAAGTTCGAGCTCACCAACCTCCAGGGGCGCGGTCAGCTGCTGCGCGCGGGGGCGCTGACCGAGCTGGCCATCGACGGGCTGGTCTCCGCCGAAGGAGGGAAGGTCGCGCGCCGCGCCGCCAAGCCGCCGGGCGACCCGTTCCTCGCCGAGGTGTGGCGGGATCTGCCCACGGAGAAGCCCAAGCGGTGGCTCCAGTTCGTGCACAACAAGGCCCACACGGCCGAGAAACCAGTCCGCGACCAGCTTGCCGCGACGGGTGCGGTCACGGTCCATCACGAGAAGCGGCTGGGCCTGCTCCCCGTCGACCGGGTCGTCGTCAACGGCCCGGACCAGGTACTCGCACTGCAGGAGAGCGTACGCAACGCGGTACTCGGCGGCGCCGATCCGGCGGAGATCCCGGTGGACGAGCTGACCATGGCCGTGTTCGCCGCCGAGGTCGAGGTGACGAGCGTCCTCACCGGAAAGGAGCGTCGCGAGCACCGGTCTGTGCTGAAGACGCTCGCCGCGCGCTACGACGGCATCGTCCCGGGTCTGCGTGCGGCGCTGCGTGACTCGTATCTGTCCAGCAGGGCTGTCGGGGGCGGCTGGGGGAAGTGAGCACGGTGGCCCAGCGCCTTCCTCGCGGAGCGATTGGGGCGTTTCGGCAACGCGGCGAGGCGCCGTGGCTGACGCCGCCTGCCTCGCCAGGGGCTACGGGAAAGCCCTCAGGTGTGGCTGCCGGTCAGAGTGGCGTACACGACCACGTTGTCGGCGTAGCGGCTGTCGTCCCTGGAGTAGTCGCCGCCGCAGGTGATCAGGCGGAGCCCGGCGTGGTCGAGGTTGCGGTAGACCTCGACCGTGGGGAACCGGTCCTTGGGGTAGAGGGCGGTCCGGTCCACGGTGAAGTCCGCGGTCCGGCCGTCCGCACGCCTGACGCTGATCCGGTCGCCGGGAGCGAGCTTGCCGAGGCCGAAGAACACCCCAGGGGTGCCGTTCCAGGTGACATGGCCCGCGATCACAGCGGGCCCCACAGCTCCCGGCGTGGCGCCGGGGCGGTACCAGCCGGCCTTGGCCGGGTCCCTCGGGGTCTCCATGGCACGGTCCTTCCCGAGCCCCAGGTCCTCCAGGGTGGAGGTGACCTTCAGGGACGGGATCGTGATGCTGACGGGCCGGGACGCGGGCAGCGGTGCCGTGCGCGGCTCGCCGGCCGGCGACGAGGCCGGCGACGAGGCGGCCGGCGTCTCCTCCCGTACCGATGGCTCTGTTGCGGCCCCCTTGTCGGCGGCAGCGGGTGGGGCGGGCTGCTGGCGGCCCAGTCCCAGAGCCAGCAGCAGCCCACCGGTCAGGAGCAGAGCCGCGGCGACGGCGACGAGCACGCCATCGCGCTGCCGGAACCTCGTCCGGTGCCCGTCCTCGTCACGCGTCTCTCGCTCCTTCATCGCTCCACCTGTCCCTGAGTCTGTCGCCGGGCCCTGCCTTCACCCGGCATCGGCATCCATGGGTGCGGTATGCCTCAGCCGTCGTGCCGGACGTCGGCCGTACGCGTCCGGCGCCGTACGACGAACAGTCCGCCGGCCGCGAGGACGGCCGCGCCACCCGCTGCGAGCAGGCCGGGCGACTCGACACCCGCGGTGGTCCCGCCGCCCGTCTCGACACCGCCCGCGGGCATGGAGCCGACGGCGGCGCCCTTGACCATGCCGCAGCTCGCGGGAGCGGTGGCCTCCTGGGGCAGCTTCGGGTCGAGTTCGCTCTTGCCCTTGCCGAAGTCGTACTTGGCGTTCCCGTTCGGGTCGATACCGTGCTGGACGACGTGCAGATCCTTGATGTGGTCGGCAACGGCCTGGGAGACGGTGATGGTCCGGGAGTAGCTGACCTTGCCGTCCTTGTCGGCGACGGGCATCCGGTCGACGGCGAGGCCGCTGTCCTTGGACGTGTCGCCCTTGGTCGTCAGGGAGATGTTGATGTCCCCGTACATCGGCAGGCCCTCGGCCGTGGTGATGATGCCGTCACCGTTCTTGTCCGCGCTCTTGTCCGGGCAGCGGAAGTCATGGCCGTCGGTCGAGCCGTGGATGTGCTGGGCGTGCGGCTGACCGGGCACAAGCCCCTCGGCCTCGATCTTCACGGTGAGCTGGTCGCCCTCCACACTCACCATGGCCGTGCCGTGCGCCCCGGAGTCGTTCAACTGCTCCAGGTCGATCTGGTACGTGTCGCCGTCGGCCGCTTTCGTGGTGCTGCCGGCGGCATGGCCGTCGTGCGCCATGGCGGGCACGGCCGCGCAGAGGGTGAGTGCGGCGGGCACGACGAGCAGAGCGGTCAGACGGGTTGAACGGCGGGCTATCACGAAGACGCATCCCCTTCCGGCGGCTCCCGTACGGAACGGGAACCGCGTTCGGTCGCTGATGTCGTCTATTCGGTGCCGACGGCGAGAAGGATTGGTCCGAGTACGAAGTCCGTTGCCGTACCACACCCCGAGCACGACCAACACCCTTACCCATTAGGCGCGTTGACGACGTATGAGTGCGGTGAACGCGGGCACACGGGCTCCACCCGACACGTGGATACAGTCGAGAACAGGAGCCCGGACCATGCTCGCAATCGTCGCAGCCGTCCTCTTCTTCATCGCCTTTCTGATCAACGCCGCCGACATAGCGACGAACGACGCGTTCTCCTCCGTGAACGTGATGCTGCTCGGCCTGACGGCCCTGGCCCTTCACGTGGGCGGGATCGGCGGCGGATGGGGGCGGGGCCGGTCGCACAGGCGCTGATCCGCCGCCCCGGCCCGCCGCCGCGAACCGACCGGCGAAGGCGGGCCGGGTGGCTGCGGACGCGGGGCAACCGTCGTGACCGTCGAGTGGCGCGCCCTGGCCGGCGGACATATTTTGCCGACGAGGGGTTGTTCTGCCCCGCACTGCCCGAATGGCGGAAGGTCGAGAGTCGTGAGCCCCCACAGTGACGACCCGGAGCGCCTGGAGCCCGAGACGGGGCCCGTGCCCGAAGGGGGCCCGGAGTTCCGCCCGTACCGCCACCCCGCCGCGGGCTGGGGTGCGGCGAAGAGCGTGGGCCGGTTCCTGGCACGCGAGGGCGCGGTGGTGGACGGGCCCCGGGCGATCATGAAGATGAACCATGAGGACGGCGGGTTCGACTGCCCCGGATGCGCCTGGCCCGACGACACCAAGGGCCTGCATCTGGACATCTGCGAGAACGGGATCAAGCACGTCACCTGGGAGATGACCCGCAAGCGGGTCGGACGCGAGTTCTTCGCCGCCCACTCGGTGACCGAGCTGTCCGGGTGGAGCGACTACGACCTGGAGAACCAGGGCCGGCTGACCGAACCGATGGTCTACGACCCGGATACGGACCATTACGTCCCGATCAGCTGGAAGGACGCGTTCGAGGTCGTCGGTAGTGCCCTGCGCGGACTGGACAGCCCCGGCCAGGCCTCGTTCTACACCTCCGGCCGGCTGGGCAACGAGGCCACGTTCCTGTACCAGCTGATGGCCCGTGAACTGGGCACGAACAACCTGCCGGACTGCTCCAACATGTGTCACGAGGCCAGCGGCCGTGCCCTGCAGGCCTCGCTGGGCACGGGCAAGGGAACCGTCGACCTCCAGGACTGGGAGAGTGCCGACGCGCTGTTCATCCTGGGCGTCAACGCCGCCTCCAACGCGCCCCGGATGCTCACCGCCCTGGCCGAGGCCCACCGCCGGGGTGCCCGGATCGTGCACGTCAACCCGATGGTCGAGGCCGCCGCCACCCGCACCATCGTCCCCCACGATTTCGTGGACATGGCCCTCTTCAAGGCGACCCCGACCAGCACGCTGAACCTGCAGCCCCGCATCGGCGGGGACATGGCTCTGCTGCGGGGCATGGCGAAGGCGGTCCTGGAGCGGTCCGGGAGCGACCCCAGGGCTCTGGACCAGGAGTTCATCGACCGCCACACCACCGGCTTCGATGAGTACCGCGCACTCTGCGGGGCCACCCCGTGGGAAGAGATCGAGAAGCAGTCCGGTCTGAGCCGCGCCGACATCCTCGAAGCAGCGCGCGTGTACGGCGAGGCCGACCGCTCCATCGTCAGCTGGTGCCTGGGGCTGACCCAGCACGAGCACGGCGTCGACACCGTGCGCGAGATCGTCAACCTCCTTCTGCTGCGCGGCAATCTGGGGCGCGAGGGCGCCGGCCCCTCCCCCGTGCGCGGCCACAGCAACGTCCAGGGCAACCGCACCTGCGGCATCGACCACCGCCCCTCCGACGCGTTCCTCGACCGCCTCGCAGAGGCCTGCGACATCGAACCGCCCCGTGAGCACGGCCTGGACACCGTCCGCACCATTCCGGCGATGCACAGCGGTGACGTGAAGGTGTTCGTCGCCATGGGCGGCAACTTCGCCCTCGCCGCGCCGGACACCCCTTACACCTACGCGGCCCTGCGCTCCTGCGACCTCACGGTCCAGGTGAGCACCAAGCTGAACCGCAGCCACGTCGTCCACGGCCGCCGAGCCCTCATCCTCCCGTGTCTCGGCCGCACCGAGAAGGACCACCAGCGCAAGGGCATCCAGAGCACGTCCGTCGAGGACTCGATGAGCATGGTCCACCTGTCGGTCGGCATGAAGCGCCCCGCCTCACGGCACCTGCTCTCCGAGCCGGCCATCGTGGCGGGCATGGCACGCGCGGCCCTGCCCGACAGCGCCACGCCCTGGGAGTGGTACATCGAGGACTACGACCGCATCCGGGACACCATGTCCAAGGCGCTCGACGGCTTCGAGGACTTCAACCGCCGGGTGCGGCTGCCTCTCGGCTTCCGCATCAAGCAGCCCGCGCGCGAGCTGGTCTTCCTCACACCGTCCGGACGCGCCGAGTTCTCCACCGCCGTCCTGCCCGACGTCATCCCCGCGCCCGGCACCCTGGCACTCGGCACGATGCGGTCCCACGACCAGTGGAACACCACGATCTACTCGGACAACGACCGCTACCGCGGCATCAAGAACCTGCGCACACTCGTCTTCATGAACAGGGCCGACATGCGCGACCGCAAGATCGCCGACATGGGACCGGTGGACATCACCAGCACCGCGAAGGACGGCAGCAGGAGGTCGCTCAACGGCTACCTCGCCATCCCCTACGACATCCCCCGTGGCTGCGCCGCCGGCTACATGCCCGAGATGAACGTGCTGTGCGCACTCAGCGACTACAGCACCCAGAGCGACCAGCCGATCATGAAGCACGTCAAGGTCACCATCGGACCTGCGGCCTGAGCAAGGGCCGTTCGCGGCTTGAACGGGCCGTCACCGACAATGGGTGCGTGCTCATCATGGACGCTGTCATGGAGCCGTTCGACGCCGTGGACTTCGGCCCGTGGCCCACCGCCGCGCCGGGCCCCGACCGCCTCCTGGCCCTCTCCGACCGGATGTCACCGCTGGAGGTCGGTACGGCGATGGCAGTCCTGAGCAATTACAACGACGGCTCCGAAGATCCGGACGGCCCGGATACGGATGCCTGCGTCCGTATCCGGAGCCTGCTGAACGCCGATCCCGTCATCGCGCCGGGCGGCATCCTGCTCCAGGACACCGCGAGCGGTGCCACGAGCGGTCCGGGGTGCTGCTTCGGCCTGGAGAACTGGCGCGACTGGCTCGGCCTGATGAGCGGTGAGGATCTCTGGCTCGGCCACGACACCGCCGTGCGCGTGGAGCACAGGGACGCACTCGTCAGGTTGTGGCCCGAGGGCGGCCCACCGGCCAGGACGCCCATCGAGCTCCCCCTCGCCGATCTGCCGGGTCTCCTCCAGACCGTGCACGACAAGCTCACCGGTTTCCTGGCCCTAGCCGGGGACTGGGCGTCCCGGTCCGCGCCCGCTTCGGCTCCCGCTCTGGTCGCGAAGCTCGGCGCAGACCTCGGCATCGGGGTGGCCCCGATGCCGACGTCTGCGCCGCCGGCCGGGTAGACCGTCCTTCGTGCCCGCGGACGTCACGCCTGATGCGCGGCGCCCACAGGCCGGGGGCGCGACGGTTCCGTCCCCGACTGTGCGACCACCGAGGCCGCCACCTGCGACGCGAACGTCAGCATCTCGGCCACCCGGTCGCGGGGCAGGCGTGCGGCACCGCCGTCGCGGAACGCTCCCGCGTCGCCGAGCCAGTTGAGCACCGCGGCCATGAACGCGTCACCGGCGCCGATCGTGTTGACCACGTCGACCCGTACCGCGGGAACCGATACCGGTCCGGTGCCGCCCGTGAAGGCCGTACTGCCCGCGGAACCGCGGGTGAGCACCACCAGGCGGTTGTGCGCGGCCAGTTGCTCGCAGGTCTTCTCGGGAGCAGCGCCGGGCCAGAGCGCGGTCACATCCTCGTCGCTGACCTTGAGGATCTGGGCGAGTTCGCACAGCTCGCGCAGCCGGCGGCCGGTGGAGCCGTCCAGCGTGCGGTCCTCGCGGACGTTGGGGTCGACCACCAGCACGGAGTGTTCGGTGGCCGCCCGCGCGGTCGCCGCCACCGCCTCGGCCGCCGGCGGGACGACCGCGGCGAGTCCGCCCGCGTACACGGCGCCGAAGCGAGCGACATCGGCCGTGCGCTCCGGCAGCCGGAAGGTGGCCGTGTCCTGCAGGTGGAAGTGGTAGCCGGTGCCGTCCGGGCCGGGGTCGGCCACCGCGAGCGCGGTGGGCAGCTCCGAACGGGCGCACAGGCCCAGTTCCGTACCGGCCGAGACCAGCCGCTCCTCGATCAGCCGGCCGAAGCCGTCGCCGCCGAGCGCGCCCGCGAACCAGCTGGGTGTGCCCAGCCGGGCCAGCCCGGCGGCCACGTTGGCGGGCGCGCCGCCGGGCTGGGCCCGGTGCGTCCGCGGGTCCTCCGCGGACGGCACCAGGTCGATGAGCGCCTCGCCCATCACCAGTACGGCATCGGGGCCACCGGTCACGGCTCGACCACGATCTTGCGGCCCTGACCCGCCTTGAACCGCTCCAGTGCCTGCGGGTACTGCTCCAGCGGCAGCCGGTCGCTGATGAAGACCGCGGGATCGATGACTCCCCCGGCGAACAGGGCGGCGGCGCGCTCGTAACTGTGCAGCACGGCCATCGAGCCGGTGATCGTGATCTCCTGGTTGTAG
This sequence comes from Streptomyces sp. NPDC127177, assembly GCF_042672475.1. NCBI lineage: Bacteria > Bacillati > Actinomycetota > Actinomycetes > Kitasatosporales > Streptomycetaceae > Streptomyces > Streptomyces sp. NPDC127177. The sequence goes on along the minus strand of NZ_JBHXUW010000004.1, from coordinate 94,472 downwards.
ATCTTGTACGGCTCGATGACGGCCGTCGTCGCGTAGTCGGCGACGCCGAACTGGAGGAAGGTGCCTCCCTTGGCGACCCGGGCGAGGCCGTCCTGGATGGCGCCCGCGTTGCCGGTGGCGTCAACGACGACGTCCCAGCCGCGTACCGTCTCCAGTTCGTCGGCCGAGGCTGCGGAGCGCGACACGCCGAGGCCGACCGCGGTGGTCAGCCGGTCCGGGTTGACGTCCAGGATGTCCACGGAGGCGGCGCCGGTGCGCTTGGCGAGCTCCAGCATCATCAGTCCCATGGTGCCGGAACCGTAGATGAGCACCTTGGCTCCCAGCGTGGAGCTGAGGACGTCGTAACCGCGCACCGCGCAGGAGAGCGGTTCGATCAGGGCGGCGGTGGCGACGTCGACGTGGTCCGGGAGCTTCACGCAGTTCGCCACCGGGGCGACGGCGAACTCGGCGGCACCGCCCGGCTTGCTGACGCCGATCGCGTTCCAGTTGTCGCAGAGGTTCCCGCGCCCGCTGCGGCAGTAGTGGCACTCGTGGCAGTGCAGCGACGGGTCGACCGCGACGTTGTCGCCGACGGCCAGCTCGGTCACCTCGGAGCCGATCTCCACGATCTCCCCGGCGAATTCGTGACCGGGGATGATCGGCAGCGAGGGTGCGAACTCGCCCTGCAGGATGTGCAGATCGGTCCCGCAGAGCCCGCAGGCCTTGACGGCGACGACGACGTCCCGGGGCCCCGGGGTGGGGTCGGGGACGGTCTCGACCGAGACCTTGCCGACGGACTCGATGATCGCAGCCCTCATTTGACAGCTCCAAGCGAAAGGCCCTGGACGAGTTTGTCCTGGGCGGCGAAGCCGGCGGCGAGCACCGGCAGGGACACGACGACGGACGCGGCACACAGCTGGGCGAGGAAGAGCCCCTGACTGGTGACGACGCTCGTCAGGAAGACGGGGGCGGTCTGGGCCGTCACCCCGGTGAGCACGCGGGCGAAGAGCAGCTCGTTCCAGCTGAAGATGAAGCAGATCAGCGAGGTGGCCGCGATTCCGGGTGCTGCCACCGGAGCCACCACCCTGGCCAGCACCGTGGGCAGCCGGGCGCCGTCGACCTGTGCGGCCTCGATGATGGAGACCGGTACGTCCGCCAGGAACGACTGCATCATCCATACCGCGATCGGCAGGTTCATCGACGTGTAGAGGATGACGAGGAACCAGATGTTGTCCAGCATCCCGGTGTTCTTGGCGAACAGGTACACGGGAAGCAGCCCCGCGACGACCGGCAGCATCTTCGTGGACAGGAAGAAGAACATCACGTCCGTCCACTTCTCCACGCGCTTGATGGAGAGCGCGTACGCGGCGGGCAGCGCGAGCACGAGCACGAAGAGCGTGGAGAAGACCGACGCCGTCACGGAGTTGATCAGCGGCGGCCAGGGGCTCGCCCCGCCGCCGGCGCCGAAGAACACCCGGTAGCCGTCGAGGGTGAGGGGCGCGCCGAGCGACGGCGGGTTGGTCGCCGCGTCGGCCTCCGAGTGGAAGGAGGTGAGCAGCATCCAGAGCGCGGGTGCGCAGAAGGCGATGCCGACGATCCAGGCGAGCAGGCCGAGGACGGTGGAACGCCGCCTGCCCCTGCGTGCCGCTCGTGCGTGGTCGGCGCGGGCCGGCTGGGCGGTGCGCGGAACGGTGAGGGTGGTCATGCGCGGTTCGCCTCCTCACTGAAGAGGGACGAGACCACACGCAGGGCGAAGGTCGCGACGACGATGGTGCCGATCACCACGACCACGCCCGCGGCGGACGCCAGTCCGTATTCGTGAGCTTGGTAGAAGGTCTGATAGATCGTGTAGGGGAGGTTCGCCGTGCCGAGACCGCCGGCGGTGATGGTGAACACCGCGTCGAAGTTCTGCACGATGTAGATCGACCCGAGCAGTACGCCGAGCTCCAGGTAGCGCCGCAGGTGCGGCAGCGTCAGGTAGCAGAACATCTGCCAGGCGTTCGCACCGTCCAGCCGTGCGGCCTCCATCTGCTCGGCGGACCGGCTCTGCAGCCCGGCGAGCAGAATGAGCATCATGAACGGGGTCCACTGCCAGACGAGGGCGGTCGCGACCGCGGCCAGCGGCATGTCGGAGATCCAGTCCGGCTGTGCGGGGCTGTCGACACCGAACAGACCGGTGAACCAGGCCCAGCCGCCGTTCAGGAGGCCGTACTCGGGGTTGTACAGCACGTGCTTCCACATCAGCGCCGCCGAGACGGGCACCAGCAGGAAGGGAGTGATCAGGAGGGTGCGGACGAAGCCACGGCCGATGAACTTGCGGTCGAGCAACAGGGCGAGGAGGAGCCCGAGCACGACGCTCACGATCACGACGCTCGCCGTGAGCAGGACCGTGGTGAACACCGAGTCCCGCAGGCTCGGGTCGCTGAACACCTCTCCGTAGTTGGAGAACGCGCTGAAGCTTCGCTTGTCGGGTGCGAGCGAGTTCCAGTCGAAGAACGAGACCACGACCGTCGCGACGAACGGAAGCTGGGTCACCGCGATCAGGAAGATCAGGGCGGGCAGCAGAGGGGCGCGGGTGGCCCAGACGCGGGCCCGGCCGGGGGCCTTCACGGCCCTGGGTGGTGCGGCGCCGGCGCCGGGGGCGCCGGCGGGCGAGACTTCCGGAGTGGAGACCGATGCACTCACTTCTGCTCCTTGCCGACCTTCTCGGCGAGTGCCTGCGAGGCCTTCAGCGCGTCGGCCACCGATTTGCGGCCGGCGATGGCTGAGCTGATCTCCTGGGAGACCTTGGTGCCCAGGTCGGTGAACTCCGGGATGTCGACGAACTGGATGCCGACGGTCGGCCGCGGCTGGGTGCCGGGGTCACGGGGGTTCGCGCTGGAGATCGCCTGCTGGGTGACGCTCGCGAACGCGGAGGCGTCCTTCAGGTAGTCCTTGTTGGAGTACGTGGACGCGCGCTTGCCCGCGGGCACGTTCGGCCAGCCGACCGTCTTGCCGACGAGGTTCTCGTAGTCCTTGCTGGAGGCCCAGGAGATGAACTTCCAGGCGCTGTCGGTCTTCTTGGACGCCTTCTGCATGCCCCAGGCCCAGGTGTAGAGCCAGCCGGAGCTGTCGGTCTTCTCGACGGGTGCGGCGACGTAGCCGACCTTGCCCTTGACCGGGGAGCCGGTCGCCTCCAGTGATCCGGCGCCCGCGGTGGCGTCGTACCACATGGCCGTCTTGCCCTGCGTCATGTTGTTGAGGCACTCGGCGTAGCCCGCCTGGGGCGCACCCGCCTCACCGTGCTTCTTCACCAGGTCGACGTAGAACTGGACGGCCTTCTTGAACTCCGGGGAGTCCAGCTTCGCGTTCCAGTCCTTGTCGAACCAGGTGCCGCCCATGGTGTTGACGACGGTGGTCAGCGGGGCGATCACCTCGCCCCAGCCGGGCAGGCCGCGCAGACAGATGCCCTTCATGCCGCTCTTGGCACCGTCCGCCTTGGCCGCCAGGTCGGCCACCTGCTGCCAGGTGGGCTTCTCGGGCATCTTCAGGTTCTTCTCGGCGAAGATGTCCTTGCGGTACATCAGGAAGGACGACTCGCCGTAGAACGGCTCGGCGTAGAGCTTGCCGTCCTCCGCGGTGAGGGATTCCTGGAGCGGCTTCAGGATGTCCTTCTGGTCGAAGGCCTTGTCCTTTGCCGTGTACTCGTCGAGCGGGTGCAGCCAGCCGTTCTTCGCGTAGAACGGCACCTCGAAGTTGCTGATGGTGGCGACGTCGTACTGACCGGCCTGGTTGGAGAAGTCCTGGGTGATCTTGTCGCGTACGTCGTTCTCCGGCAGCACGGTGAAGTTGACCTTGATGCCGGTCTCTTTGGTGAAGTTGGCCGCGGTGAGCTTCTGCAACTCGACCATCTGCGGGTTGTTCACCATGAGGACGTTGATCGATTCGCTGTCGCCGGACGTGCTGCCGCCGCCCGCGCCGCTGCACCCGGCGAGCAGAGCCGTGAGGGCGGCGCCGGCGCCCAGACGCATACTCAGCCTGCTTCGACGTTCCTGAAGGTGGGGCATGTGGTTCTCCTGATCGCTCATCATCGAGGGATTTGTAAGGGCCATGTCAGCCGATCGGGCTGACGGGCAGGGAGGCGGGTGCTGCGGTAAGTGCGGTGGGACGGGCTGGGTTCGGTGGTCAGACGCGGATGACCTGCGGGCCGAGTCGCGAGTAGCGCTGCGCCTCGGCCGAGGGCAGGCCGGTGTCCGTGACGATGTACTCGAAGTCGCCGACCTCGGCGAAGCGGCAGAAACTCACGGCGCCGAACTTGGTGTGGATTCCGGCGAAGACCCTGCGGCGGGTACTGCGCATGGCCTGGGCCTTCACTTCGCTCACGGCCGGGTCCGGCGTGGTCAGGCCGTATTCGCGGGAGATTCCGTTCGCTCCGACGTACGCCAGGTCGATGACGAATCCGGCGAGCATCCGGGTCGTCCAGTGATCGACCGTGGCCATCGTGGAGCCGCGGAGCCGTCCCCCGAGGAGCAGCACGGTGATCTTCTCCGCGTCGGCGAGGACTGTCGCCACGGCGAGGGAGGCGGTGACCACGGTCAGTGGCCGGTCCCGGGGCAGCGCCTCGGCGACGAGCATGGGGGTGTAGCCCTCGTCGACGAAGACCGTCTCCGCGTCACCGAGGAGGTCGGCCGCCGCCGCCGCGACTCGGGACTTCTGCGGGACGAGTTGGCTGGTGCGCGCGGCAAGCGTCGTCTCGAAGCCCGCGCTCTCCACCGGGTAGGCGCCGCCGTGGGTGCGGCGTACGAGGCCGTGCTCCTCCAGGGTGTGCAGGTCGCGCCGGACGGTCTCCTTGGCGACCTGAAGCGTCCCGGCCAGTGCGGTCACTTCCACCGACCCGTCCCGGCGGGCAATCTGGAGGATCTCTCGTCGGCGCTCGTCGGTGTCCACGACACACTTCCCTGTATTGCTGCGGCTCAGGCCCCGTTCGGGCTCATGAGTCGTTTGTACAAGCAAGGGACCCACGACGACCAGGCTCTTCACAGCTTCACATGTGCCCGTTCGCGCCCGCTTCACCACCGGTATACGAGCTGGTCATCCGGCATGAAGCGATTTCATTCACGGTGGCCGGTGTCCGATTGACCCAATGATCGCGCCCGAACGGCGCCCGCGGCAGACGACCGAATCCGACCGGAGCCCGAGTCGCTGCCCGTTTCGCCCGGACCCGGTACAGGTGCCTTCCGGCCACTGCCGGTGGTGGTCAGAGGACCGGGGGTCGTCCCAGCCGGGTCATCCGCCACACCGTGCGCCACTTCATGGCTCCGCGGGGGCCGCACGGCGTCCGCAGCCCCTCGGCGAAACCACCCCACCAGGCCCTCGCACCGGCCGCCGACCGCATCCGTGCCATGGCGAGCAGAATCCACACGCCTAGGTAGACGGGGATCAGGGGGACGGGCAGACGGCGGCGCGCCAGCCACACCCGGTTCCGGGCGGTGAACCGGTAGTAGGCCGGGTGCCGGGCCGGGGACGTCCGCGGATGCTGCAGGACGAGCTCGGGTTCGTAGAGGATCTTCCAGCCCCCGTCGAGCGCGCGCCAGGCGAGGTCGGACTCCTCGTGGCCGAAGAAGAACTCCGCCGGCCACAGGCCGATCCGCTTGAGCATGGGGATCGAGAAGGCGTGTCCGCCGCCCAGGAAGGCGGTGACCGGACCACCCCGCATCGGATCGTCCGCGCGCAGCCGCGGCACCCAGCGGCGCTCCGTCACCCCGTGCTCGTCGGCGACCCGGAAGCCGACGACGCCCAGCTCGGGGTCGTCCGCGAACAGGTCCCGGACCCTGCGGAACACATCGTCGGCGATGAGCAGTCCGTCGTCGTCCAGTTCGACGACGACATCGACATCGCCCGACTCGCTCAGCATCTCCAGTCCGACGTTGCGTCCGCCCGGGCAGCCCAGGTTCTCTTCCAGCGGGATCTTGGTGACGTCCGCCGCGACATCGGTGAGGGGCGTCGCGTTGCCCACCAGGACCACTCTCGCCGCGGGCACGTCCTGCTTCGCCACCGAGGCGAGCAGATCGTCCAGTTCCCTCGGGCGCGTGCCCATCGTGACGATGACGACTCCGAGGCGAGGCAATGACATGGCGGCGTACTCCAGCGATCGGCGAAGCTGCTGATCCTAGTGCCGGGCGGTCGACCCCCCGCTCACCGCGCGAGGGCGCCCAGGGCGGCCTTCGCCGCGCCGGCGATGAGCGCGTCGTCGCGCTCGGCGTCCTTGGTGCTGCGGCGGGAGAGGACGGCGAGGACGATCGGGGCCGCGCCGGGCGGCCAGATGACGGCGATGTCGTTGCGCGTGCCGTAGCCCCCCGTACCGGTCTTGTCGCCGACCCGCCAGCCGCCGGGGGTACCGGCGCGGATGGTGTGGTCGCCGGTCGTGTTGCGCCTGAGCCAGTCGGTCAACACGGCCCGCTTGTCCGCGGGGAGGGCGCTGCCGAGGACGTACGCGCGCAGGTCGGTGGCGAGGGCGCGCGGTGTGCTGGTGTCACGGAGATCGCCGGGGGTGGCGTCGCTGAGCGCCGTTTCGTAGCGGTCGCAGCGGGTGACGTTGTCGCCGAGAGAGCGCAGGGCGTCCTGCAGGACCCTGGGCGAACCCAGTTCGTGGAAGAGGAGGTTGGCCGCGGTGTTGTCGCTGTAGCGGATGGCGGCGTCGCACAGCTCGCGCAGCGTCATTCCGTCGGCGACGTGCCGCTCGGTGACCGGCGAGGCGCTGACGAGATCGTCCCGGCCGTAGCGCACCAGCCGGTCCATCTGCCGGAGGGAGTTCCGGTCCAGCACCGCACCGGCGAGCAGAGCCTTGCAGGTGGAGGCGTAGGCGAAACGCTCGTCGGCCCGGTGGGTGACGGTGCGTCCGCTGCCGGTATCGAGCGCGTACACCCCCAGCCTTGCGTCGAACTTCCGCTCCAGTTCACGGAAGGCACGCTCGGTGCGCGGGTCGGCCGGGGGCGAGGAGGAGCGCGGGCCGGACGGCCTCGGCGCGGCGGCGTCGGTGCCGTTCGTACAGGCGGCGAGAGGGAGGGCGGCCAGCGCGGTCAGTACGGCGCGGCGGTGGACGAGGGTACGAGTGCGCATCGGCATACGGGCTTTCTGCTCGTCTGTTCAACGGGTCGGACTGCTCGGGAACGGGACTGCGACCGGTCCGGTGTCGGGGTCGCCGGGCGCGCCCCGCGCCTGCCCAGGAGTCAAGTCCGCCCCCCGACCGCATGTCGAATACCATCTCGGCATCTGCCTCATTCACATGCCGTATGACCGCACGCCAGGAGGTACGGAGTGCTCACCGAACGACACCTGGAAATCTTCGTCGCCCTGGCGGAGGAGGAGCACTTCGGTGCCGCCGCCCAGCGTGTCGGCATGACCCAGCCGCCTCTGTCACAGGGTCTGCGCAGAATGGAGGCGCTGCTGGGGGTCCGCCTGTTCGACCGCGAGCGGGGGGTGTTCCTCACCGAGGAGGGGGCCCTGCTGCTTCCGCACGCCCGCCGCGCCCTGGCCGCGTTCGCGGAGCTCCGCGAGACCGGTGCCCGGGAGCGGGCCGACGGCCGGCGGCTGCGGATCGGACTCGCCCCGGAGGTACCGGCACCGCTCGCGGCAGAGGTGGCGGCCGCGCCGGTCCGGGCCGGTGAGCGCGCCAGGACCGGCATGGTGACGGCACCCACCGCCACGCTGCTCGCCGACCTCGCGGCCGGGCGCGTCGACATCGCGGTGATCCGGCATCCTTCCGTACTGCACGGACTCGCCGCGGGCAGGGTGATCCTGCTCCCGACCTGGGTCCTGGCGCCTGCCGGGGCCGGCAGGGCGGTGCCGACCCGGCTGCCCGTCGCGGTACGTCCGCGCGCCGAGGCGCCGGCGGCCCATGACCTGTTCATCGACACCCTGGCCAGCCGAGGACGCCGCGTGGAGAGCGTGGTGGTCTCCGACGAGCGCGCGGGGCTCGCGCTCGTGGCAGCGGGTCAGGCGGTCCTCGTCACGGCGGACGAGGCGCTGACGGCGTCCGGCGTCGAGCGCCGGGCGGCCACGGACCCGCCGCTCCCGCTGCGCCTGCGAGTGGCCTGGGATCCCCGGCGCCCGGGTGCCGAGGAGAGTGCCGGCACGGCGCAGCTGCTCGAGGACGCCCTGGCCGGGAAGGTGGCACCGTGAGTCAGCCCCGGCGCGGCGGTGGCGTCGAGCGCACCATCCGCACCATGTTCGACGATGCGGGGGTGCGCGGCTGGCTGCACGTGGCGGAACTGCGCCGCCCGTCGGTCCGGGTGGTCATCGACGCGGACGAACAGCTGCCACTGGGCTCGGTCTACAAGGTGCCGCTGATGGCCGCCTTCTGCCGCCTCGTGGACGCGGGGCTCGTCGACCCGTGCCACCGGATCACCCTGGAGGCCGCCGACCGGGTGCCCGGCCCGACAGGCGTCTCCGTCCTGCGCGACCCCGTCACCATGTCGCTGCGCGATCTGGTGACGCTGATGATGACCATCTCCGACAACACCGCGGCCGCCGCCGTCCTGCGGTCCGTCGGCGCCGACGCGGTCGACACCGTCTGCCACGAACTGGGCCTGCCGGACACCCGCATCCACGGCGGCGTCGTCAGCACGTTCAGCCGGCTGGTCACCGAGACGGGAGCACCGTCGCTGGACGCGGCCCTGGCCCGGGTGGCGGACAACGACACCGTCGTACCGGCAGGCGTGTACGACCCGGCCTTCGAGGCATCCAGCACACCCGCGGACATGGCACGGCTCCTGCGGGCGATCTGGACCGGTGAGGCCGCATCCGCCGACGGCTGCGCGTTCATGCGCGAGGCCATGCGCAGGCAGCCCTGGACGCACCGGCTCGCCTCGGGTTTTCCCTACGACGACGTCACCGTGTACGGCAAGACCGGTACGTTCGGCTCCCTCCGTCACGAAGCCGGCGTCGTCGAACTCGCGGACGGCAGCACCTACACCGCGGTGGTCTTCACCCGGGCGGCCCGCGCCGACAGCAGGCTGCCGCGCGCCGACGCCGTGATCGGCGCCGCGGCGCGGACCGCGGTGGAGGAGCTGCGGGGACTTCAGGACACCTGAGGACCGGGCACGCGATTGCCCCGAACACCGGGCCGCCGTCCGCGTTCTTGGATAGCGTCAAGATCATGACGAGAACCGAGTGGTCCGTGCTCCAGGAAGCCCATGACTCGATACGCGCCGCCGTCGCGGGAGTACCCGCGGACGGCTGGCATCTGCCGACCCCGTGCGAACAGTGGGACGTCACCCAGGTGTTGCAGCATGCCATCGGTGACCAGGCCGCCTACGTCTCGAAGATCACGGGCGGTCCGGGGCCGTCGTACGACCCCTTCTCCCCCTCCGGCTCCCTCGACGGCTCCCCTGTCGAGCTGCTGGAAGCGGCGCTGACCGCCTCCGCGGACGCGTTCGGCCGGGTCGGCGCCGCCGACTCCGAAGTGCCGGTGCCGCTGCCCCCGTTCCAGCTCTCAGCCGAGCTGGCGGTGGGCGCCGCCGCGCTCGACCTGGCCGTCCACGCCTGGGACATCGCCGTCGCGACCGGCGGACCGTCGCCGCTGAAGCCCTCGCTCGCACAGGCGTTGCGGCCGGTCGCGGACGCCCTGGTGGAGCCCCTGCGCGGCTTCGCCTTCGGCTCGGCGATCGCACCGGCGCCGGGCGCGGACGACACCGCCTCGCTCCTCAACCAACTGGGCCGACGGGCGGACTGGAAGCCCGGCAGCCCGTCCTGAACCACGCGGGCGCCGCCCCGGTCCGGTCAGGGCCGGACGGAGCGGCGACCGCAGCGGGTCACCTCCTGCGCCACTCCTCGGCCAGCAGCTCGTACGACCGCACCCGGTCCGCGTGTCCGTGAGTGATCGTGGTGATGAGCAACTCGTCGGCTCCGGTGGCCTCCTGGAGCTGAGCCAGCTGGTCGGCGACCCGGCCGGGGGATCCGACGAACTGGGTGTCGAGGCGGTCCTGGACCAGGGCCCGGTCCGCGTCCGACCACACGTGGGCGCGGGCCTCGTCAGGTGTGGGGAACTCGATCGCGCCCTCCGCCGAACGGATGCTGCGCACCCAGGGGCCGTAGCCGGTGGCCAGTTCACGGGCGGTCTCGTCGTCCTTCGCGACCACGACGTCCGCGGAGACACTGACATAGGGCTTGTCGAGGACGTCGGAGGGCTGGAACGCGGCGCGGTAGCCCTCCGTCGCCTCCAGCACGGTGGCCGGACTGACGTGGTAGTTCGCCGCGAACCTGAGCCCGTTGCTGCCCGCCACCTGGGCGCTCTGGCCGCCGCTGCTGCCCAGGATCCAGAGCTCGATGTCGGCGCCCTCCCCCGGGACGGCACGCGCCTCGATGCCGTCCGCGGAACGGTACGTGCCCGCCAGCAGTGCCAGGATGTCGTCGACCTGCTCGCCGTAGTCCTGCGATTCGGCGTGCGGCTGCTGGAGCAGCTTGCGCTGGAGGGCGATGCGGGGCGAGCCGAGCAGATGCTCGAAGGAGAACCGGGGCGGGATGCGCAGGCCGTTGGGGGCACGGCCGTCGACCACCGGAATCGCCGGCGGCGGCGTCGCTCCCGAGCCGGGCGGCCGCCCGCCGGAACGGCCGAGCCCCAGGTCCAGCCGTCCCGGGTGCAGCGCGTCCACCAGGCCGAACTCCTCGACCGTGGACAGGGCGGTGCGGTGCCCGAGCTGCACGGCGCCCGAACCGAGCCTGATGACCGAGGTCGCGGAGGCCGTCAGGGCGAGGACGACGGCGGGCGAGGTACCGGCGACGCCCGGGTTGAGGTGGTGCTCGGCGAACCAGTAGCGGGCGTACCCGAAGCCCTCGGCCCGTCGCGCCAGGTCGATCGAGTTGCGCAGCGCCTCGGGGGCGGTGGAGCCGGACGCGACCGGGACCAGGTCGAGGACCCCGAGAGGTATGTCGGACATGACGGGAGGTCTCCTCAGTGGTCGGCGGGAACGGGTGCTGGTGCGGGCTCCGCGAGGACCGGGCCCCAGGCGAACGGCGGATCCGGGATCTCCCGGCGCAGCACGGGCGCCACGTCCGAATGGAAGAGCTCGAGCGAGTCCCGGTGCCGGCCGGCCGTCAGACCGGCCGCGTCCGCCTGCAGATGGAGGACGGTGTGTCCGAACTCCTCGTGGTAGCGGTGCACCTTCTCGATGACCTGCTGCGGGCTGCCGATCAGTGCCGAACTGCGCTCCACGAAGTCCTCGAGGGTCGTGAACACCGGGTCCAGACCCGACTTCTTCTGGAACGCCAGATTCCCCTCGAACACCGGCCGGTAGGTGTCGAGCGCCTCCTGCGAGGTCCGGGCGACGTAGAGGCCTGCCGTTCCCGCGCCCACGGCGATGTCCGCCGGATCGTGTCCGTGGAACTCCCAGCGCTCACGGTAGTAGCGGATCAACTCCGCATAGGGCTCTACGGGGTTGGTGACATTGGCGGAGAAGATCGGGTCGCCGTAGCGGGCGGCGAGATCGACCGACTCCCTGCTGGTCGCGCTGCCGTGCCAGACCCGGATCGGCTGCTGGAGGGGGCGCGGCCACACCTCCGCGTCCTTGAGCTCGGGGCGGAAGCGGGTGGTGGCGGTGACCTTGTCCTGGCGCCAGATCTGCCGGAACACCTCGTAGCTCTCGGCGTTGCGGTCCCACTGGTCCTCGGGCGTGACCTGGAACAGGTCGCGCTGGGCGGCGCCGTTGCCCTTGCCGATGATCAGTTCCAGCCGCCCGCCGGAGAGGTGGTCCAGGGTCGCGTAGTCCTCGTAGGCCCGCACCGGGTCGAGGAGGCTGAGGGTGGTGACGGCCGTGAACAGCCGGATCCGGGAGGTGAGGGCGGCTATGTGGCTGAGCACGACCGGTGGTGAGGAGGAGATGAAGGGACGCTCGTGGCGCTCCCCCACGCCGAAGCCGTCGAAGCCCAGTTCCTCGGCGAGGAGCGCGTTGTCGAGCACTTCCCGGAACCGGTCGTTGGTCGGCTTCTTCACCCCTGTCACGGGGTGCGGGGCGTGCACGATCAGGGTGATGGCGAGGAATTTCATGATGCCTCACGCTCGTCGCGTACGTCGTCGGGGTGGTCCAGGCCGAGATGGTCGCGCAGGGTGGTGCCCTCGTACTCCGTCCGGTACACACCGCTTTCCTGGAGCAGCGGGACGACCCGGTCGGCGAATTCGTCGAGGCCACCGGGTGTGATGTGCGGGGCGAGGATGAAGCCGTCGGCGGCGTCGGCCTGGACGAAGTCGTTGATCGTGGTGGCGATGGTGGCCGGGGAGCCGACGAAGGACTGGCGGTTCCCGGTCTCGATGACCAGGTCGCGGATGGACCACTTGTTGGCGGCCGCTCGCTCGCGCCATTCGCGGGCGGTGGCCAGCGGGTCACGGTACATCCGCACCTGGGCACGGCCGCGGGCGATGGTGTGCTCGCCGAGGTCGGGGTCGATGTCGGGGAGCGGGCCGTCCGGGTCGTACCCGGACAGGTCCCGGTTCCAGACGAATTCGAGGTGCTTGATCGCGGTCGCGCCGCTGACCTGCCGGCGGCGGACCTCGCGGGCCTGCTCCTCGGCTTCGGCGTCGGTGTCGCCGATGACGAAGGTGGCCGCGGGAAGGATCAGCAACTGGTCGGCGCGGCGGCCGTACCGGGCGAGGCGGCCCTTGACGTCCGTGTAGAACGCCTGTCCCTCCTTGCGGGTGGCGTACCGGCTGAAGATCGCGTCCGCGCCGGCCGCCGCGAATTCGCGGCCCTCCTCGGAGTCGCCCGCCTGGAAGATCACCGGGCGGCCCTGCGGGGAACGCGGGACGTTGAACTGCCCTTCGATGTCGAAGTGCTGCCCCTTGTGCACGAAGGCCCCGGCCTTCGCGTCACTCAGGAACGTGCCGGTCTGCCGGTCGGCCACGATCTCGTCCCCGCGCCAGGAGTCGAAGAGCTCGTTCGTGGTGGACAGGAACTCCTTGGCCCGGGAGTAGCGCTCCTCCTGCGGGAGGAAGCCGCCGCGGCGGAAGTTCTCGCCGGTGAAGGCGTCCCAGGAGGTGACCACGTTCCAGGCGGCGCGTCCGCCCGAGAGGTGGTCGAGGCTGGCGAACTGGCGGGCCACCTCGTACGGCTCGTTGAAGGTCGAGTTGATGGTGCCGGTGAGGCCGAGGTGCTCGGTGACGGCGGCGAGCGCGGTGAGGACGGTGAAGGTGTCCGGGCGGCCCACTACGTCCAAGTCGTATATCCGGCCGCCCTGTTCGCGCAGCCTCAGCCCTTCGGCGAGGAACAGGAAGTCGAACTTCGCCCGTTCGGAGGTGCGGGCGAAGTGCGCGAAGGAGCTGAACTCGATGTGGCTGCCGGCCTCCGGGTCGCTCCACACCGTGGTGTTGTTGACTCCGGGGAAGTGGGCCGCGAGATGGATCTGCTTGAGCGGTTTGCTCATGGTCGGGGGTCCTTCCGGCTCAGGCGGTCGCGGTGGCGGCGTAGCGGTTGGCGGGGCGGGTGAGCCCCAGCAGCCCGCGCAGGGTGTCGGCCTCGTACTCCCGGCGGAAGACGTTCCGGCGCTGGAGTTCGGGGACCAGCCCCCGGGTGATGGCCGGAAGGTCGTGTCCGGCCACGGCGGGGCGCAGCCGGAATCCGGTCAGTCCGGCCGCCGCCAGGTCCTGGAGCAGATCGGCGAGCTGGGCGGGCGTTCCGGTGAAGATCTGTGCGTCACTGGTGTAGGGGCTGCCGGCGAGATCGTCCAGGCGTTCCCGGCGGGCGGCGGCCTCGGCGGGGTCGTCGTCCAGGAAGACCACCAGGTCGCCGAAGATGTGCAGGGTCTCGTCGGCGCGGCCGGCCACTGCCTGTTCGGTGCGGATCTCCGCGGCGATGGCGCGGGCCTCGTCGGCGTCGTGCGGGGTGACGTAGCCGATGTCCGCGGAGCGGGCCACCAGCCGGTACGGGACGCTCGCGTGGGCCAGGGCGCTGACGATCGGCTGGCCCTGGGGCGGCCGGGGCGTGATCGAGGGGCCCTTCACCCGGAAGTGCGAGCCCTCGAAGTCGATGTAGTGCAGTTTCGCGCGGTCGATGAAACGGCCGGTGGCGACGTCCCGGATCTCCGCGTCGTCCTCCCAGCTGTCCCAGAGCCGTCGCACGACCTCGACGTAGTCGGCGGCCTCGTCGAACACGCCGTTCACCAGTTCCTGCCCGGCAGGGGTCCCGTAGTCCTCGATGCCGAACGGCGGGAACGTGCGGCGGCCGAAGTGCGCGGCCTCGTGCCGGCGGATCGTGACCTTGAGGCGCAGTCCCGCGCGACCGGTGCTCACGTAGTCGAGGGTGGCGATGGCCTTGGATATGTGGAACGGCTCCGTGTGCGTCGCCACCACCGTCGGGACCACGCCGATGTGCCGGGTCAGGGGGGCGACCCGGGCCGCGATGAGGACGGCGTCCAGGCGTCCGCGTACCTGGTCGGTCCGGTCGTCCGGCTCGGAGTAGGAGGAGGACTGGAGGCCGAGGGCGTCCTCGATGGTGACGAAGTCGAGCAGTCCTCGCTCGGCCTCGGTGACGAGGTCGGTCCAGTAGGCGGCGGTGAGCAGTTCACTGGGGCGGGCCACCGGTTCGCGCCAGGCGGCGGGGTGCCAGCCCGCGCCGTCCAGGGCCACGGCGAGATGCAGAGGAGAGGGTGACGAGGACACGAGAGAGGTGCCTTCCTGATCGACCGTACGAGGAAGCCGGGCCCGGACACGGGGGCGGCTGCGAGGGCTACAGGTCAGGAACAACAGAGCGCGCCGGCGACGCGCAGGAGGTCGATGTGCTGCCGGGAGTAAAGGAGCGGGCGGCTCGGCATGGCGGCATGGCGGCGGGACACGGTACGCACCTGCCTCACCTCCGCCTCCCCGGCGCGGCGGGACCCGGGGTCCTCGCCGTCCTCGCGCACGCGGACCCCTGGGGGGCCCGCCCGGTCGTCCTCAAGCACAACTGCACGGCTACGCCATTTCTTCCGGCTGCCGGGCCTCTTCTTCTTCCGGTTGTCGCGGCTGTCCGTCCGGGGTACGGACGAGCAGGAACCGGGTGCGGCGGCGCAGGGTGAAACCGATCGACTCGTAGAGCCGGATCGCGGGGGTGTTGCTCGCGGCCGCGTGGAGGAAGGGGGTGTCGCCGCGTTCCCTGATGCCCGACGCGACCGCGCGCACCAGCCGGGTGGCGAGTCCGCGGCCCCGGTGGTCGGGGTGGGTGCAGACGGCGCTGATCTCGGTCCAGCCCGGCGGGTGCAGGCGCTCCCCTGCCAGGGCGATCAGCCGTCCGCGGTCCCGGATGCCGAGGTAGTCGCCGAGGTCGATGGTGCGGGGCAGGAAGGGGCCCGGCTGGGTGAGGGCGATCAGGTCGAGGATCTCCGGTACGTCGGCGGGGCCGAGCCGCAACGCCTCGGGGGCGGGTTCGGCGCGCAGCGTCGTGTCGACCAGTTGGACTCCGTCGCCACTGCGCTCGACCGTCCACCCGTCCGGCACCGTGCGGGCGCCCGAGACGGGGGTGCTGGCGCCGGGGCCGACCAGTGCGGCGAGGTCTTCCCAGGCCTGTGGGTCGGCGGGGTCCGCGAGGGCGCTGAACGGGGAGACGTCCGTGGGGTAGCGGGCGGCGAGTCCGACCCGTTCGGCGAGGTGGGCGTGCGGGCCGGTCAGCGCGGCCCAGGCGGCGTTGTCCAGGATGTGCGGATGTGCCGGTCTCGGTGGCGGGGCGTGATGGACGCTGGTGGACATGGCGGTGCGGAGTCTCCGTATCTGGGACGTGGCCGGGACGGCGCCGGGCTCGTGGCGGCGCCGTCCTCGGCGTGGGCGCGGGTCAGGAGTTGTCGAGCGGCAGACCGGGCGGGTTGACCAGGGAGGAGGGGACGGCCTCGTTGGAGAGGTTCCAGGCGGCGAGCCACTTGGCGTACTGCCCGTTCTTGATCAGGTGGTTGATCGCGTCGGCGAGGGGCTTCGCCAGTCCGCTGTCCTTCTTCGCGGTGGCCGCGATCAGCCCCTGGAGCGTCTCCCCCGCGCCGGAGAACTTGCCGGCGTTACGCGTCGGGTTGGGGGTCTTCGCGGTCTGGGTGATGTGGTACGAGATACCGGGGTTGGGGCCGAACGAGAGGTCGATCTTCCCGCTGGACAGGGCGAGGGCCGTGGCGTTGTTGTCCCGGTAGTACTTGACGGTGAGCTTCTTGCCCGCCTTCGCCAGCTTCGCCTTCCACTCCAGCAGGATCCTCTCCTGGTTGGTGCCGGCGCTGACGGCGACGGTCCGGCCGGCCAGGTTCCGGTAGTCGCCATCGAAGTTCCAGGTGCTCTTCTTCAGCGCCTCGAAGGCGAGGTTGTCCTGCCGGTACGAGGCGAACTCGTACTTCTTCTTGCGTTCCTCGGTGTCGGTGACGTTCGCGATGGCCACATCGACCTTGCCGCTGTCGACGCCGACGAACATGTTCTCCCAGGTCGAGTTCTTCAGCTCGGGCTCCAGTCCGAGGACGGCCGCGACCAGTCGGCCGAGGTCGGGTTCCGCGCCGGTGAGGGTCTTCTGGTCCTCACCGACGTACGCGAGGGGCGCGAACCCGGCGGGAAGCGCACCCACGCCGATCACCAGCTTGCCGCTGCCGGCAACCGACTTGGGCAGCTCGGCGCTGATCGACTTCACCTCGGACACCTTGATGTCGGTCGGCTTGGCTGCGCCGTTGGAGAGCCGGCCGACCGCGACCGTTCCGGACGGTGCGCTGTCGGTCCTGGCCGCGGCGTCGCCGTCACCACCGCACGCGGCGAGCCCGGTGGCGAGCGAGGCGATGGCGGCGGAGGCGGCGATACCGCGACGGAGTGCGCTGCGGCGTCCGCTGCGGAGGATGAGGGTGCGCATGGTGGCTGTCCTTGTCGGGTGCGGTGAGGGTGTGCGGGGAAGATGGAGGGGGCTGGGCCCGGCGGCTTCAGAAGGAGCCGCCGGGGTCGTGCCACGGAGCGGCCAGGGGCCGTGCCACGGAGCCGCCGGGGTTCGTGCCACGGAGCCGCAGGGCCGGGGTCAGAGCACCTTGCTCAGGAAGTCCCTGGTCCGCTCGTGCCGCGGGTGGTCCAGTACCTGCTCGGGCGGGCCCTGTTCGACGATCCGGCCGCCGTCCATGAAGACGACGCGGTCGGCGACCTCGCGGGCGAAGCCGATCTCGTGCGTGACGACCAGGAGGGTGGTTCCGCTGCCGGCCAGATCCTTGATCACGGCCAGCACCTCGCCGACCAGTTCGGGGTCGAGCGCGGAGGTCGGCTCGTCGAAGAGGATCACGCCGGGCCGCAGGGCCAGGGCGCGGGCGATGGCCACACGCTGCTGCTGCCCGCCGGAGAGCTGACGCGGGTAGGTGTCCGCCCGGTCCGCGAGCCCCACCCGGGCGAGCAGGCCGCGGGCCAGCTCCCGTGCCTCGGGTTTGGTCAGCTTCCCCGTCGCCACGGGAGCCGCGGCCACGTTGTCCAGGACGGTCAGGTGCGGGAAGAGGTTGAAGTTCTGGAAGACGAAGCCGATCCGGCTGCGCTGCGCCAGGATCGCGCGCTCGCTCAGCTCCTTGAGACGGCCGCGCTGCCTGCGTACGCCGATCAGCTCGCCGTTCAGGCTGACGTGGCCGATCTCGGGCTTCTCCAGGTGGTTGATCACCCGCAGGAGGGTGGACTTGCCGGAGCCGGACGGACCGAGGACGACCGTGACCTCCCCTGGCCGCACGGTCAGCGCCACGCCGTCCAGGACGCGTTGGGAGCCGTACCACTTGTGCACGTCGTGCACCTCGACAGCCGCGGGACGCACCACTGGCGTCCCGGCCGCGTCCGCCGCCGGCGTCGCGTCCGTCTCCCCTGTCGTCACAGCCGATTCGGTCGACTCCGCCGTCCCGGTCGCCTTGGCGCTCATATCGCCGTCTCCTTCCGGACCCGGGCCCGCAGATCGCCGAGGCCGGTCCGCAGCTTCTGCAACGGGGTCGGGGGCAGGGTCCGCAGCGCGCCCCGCGAGTAGTGCCGCTCGACGTAGAACTGGATGACGGACACCACGCTGGTGAGGATCAGGTACCAGGCGGTTGCGACCAGCAGCAGCGGCACGATGTCGCCGGGGTAGGTGCTGCCCATGCTCTGTACGGAGCCGAACAGGTCGAGCAGCGAGACGTAGAACACCAGCGAGGTGCCCTTGATCAGGCCGATCAGCTGGTTGACGTAGTTCGGGGTGATGGAGCGCAGCGCCTGCGGAAAGACGATCTTCGCGAACTGGTACCGCTTCGGGAGTCCGAGGGCGGAGGCCGCCTCGTGCTGGCCCTGGTCCACCGAGAGGATGCCGCCGCGCACCACCTCGGAGGCGTATGCCGCCTCGTTCAGGCTGAGGCCGATGACGGCGACGACCATGTCGGTGGCCAGGCGCGACTCGTCGAAGCTGAAGAACGCGGGGCCGAACGGCACACCGACGCTCAGCGTCCGGTAGAGCGCGCTGAAGTTGTAGAGGAACAGCAGGACGACGATCAGCGGCACCGATCGGAAGAGCCAGGTGTAGAGCCAGCTGACCGCGCGCAGCACCGGGCTCGGGGAGAGCCTCGCCAGGGCCAGCAGCACACCGCCGAGGAGTCCCAACGCGGCGCTGTACACGGCGACTTCGAGGGTGATGAGCAGTCCGTCGAGAATGGTGGGGCGCAGGAACCAGTATTGGAACCGGTCCCACTGGTAGAAGGGGTTGGTCACCAGGCCATGGAGGATCTGGGCGGCCAGTACGAGTACGACGGCCGTGACGATCCAGCGGCCGGGACGCAGCAGCGGGCGGACCCGCTGCGCGGCCAGGGGCTTCGGCTCGGCAGGTGGAGCGGGGCGGGGGGCCGCCTCGGTGGGCGGCGCCGAGCCGGAGGACACAGCGACGCCTGGGGATTCACTCACGGAGGGCTCCAGCGGATACGGACAGCCCGGACCGCTGACGGCAGCGGCGCCGCACCGGTCGGACATGACTCGGCGGGACGCGGCGCACAGCACGGGACGGGGGCCGGGCGGGGAGAGGACACACCGCGAAAGCGGTGGACGTCAGAAGCTCAGAAGGCCGGTCAGCCTTGACAGAGCGCGCGACAAGCGGCGGTACACAGAGCGCTGTTGACGCGCTGCAGGTCGACGGAGCGGTTCGCGCAGAGCAGGACGCGGCCGCGGGACCGCCAGGCAGCCATCCCCTCAGCTGCGTTCATCGCCCTCACCGTCACCATTCCGCCCCGCGGGGCCTCGCGCTCACCGAACGTCGTCAGGTCCGGTCCTCACCTGGGGCACCCCACCGCCGGGCGGCGGGCCAGGGCGTTCAGCGAATCCCCGGCGCCGTTCTGCGCCGCAAGTTAGGCATGCACCGAAAGGAATGTCAACGCCGGTGACCACCAGGCGAGACGGCCCGTACGGCCTTCTTGACGGCGTCACGCGGCGCACCGAAACTGGCATGGACGGTCACGATTGTCAGCGCCCCCTGCGCGGGATCCTTCCTGCTCACGAGGTCATCGGCCCCGGCCCGCTGGCAGGCAACCCTTCCACCGCGACGGGGTGCCCCGGGTGACGACCGGGTCCCGCCGGCGCGGCGGGGCAAGCGTGGTCTCGCGTCTCGCGAGCCCCGGAGTCGGGACCGGTGGGATTTGTCCAGGAACGGCTTGACGAGGCGCCTGCACATCGATCTGCTGCGTGTCTCCAGCGCTTACTAGCCCGGCAGACCCGGACGCGTACAGGTCCGTCCGATCGTGATCCGGACCGGTGCGAAAGCGCAGTCGTTCCCCACCCGGCCGCCCATGCCCACAAGGCGGCGGTGGCTTCCTCGTTCCCACAGGGATCCCCAAAGGGAGAGTCATGCCCGAGACAGCTTCGCGCGGTTCCAGCACAGCCAACTCGATCACATGCGGCTCGATTTCACCCGGACCGAGCCCACGCGCCGCACATCCGCGTCCGCCGGCGGCCGTACCGTCCTCCCCCATCCACAGCCGGATCGGCGTCGGTCTGGCCGGTGGCTTCTATCCGGCTCCGCACCGCTACGAGCTTTTCCTGTCGGCGAGTTGTCCGCGCTCGCTGCGTATCTCGATCACCCTCGGCCTGCTCGGTCTCCAGGACTCGGTCGCCACCACACGGCTGGGACACCCCGCCGAGACGCCCGAAGCCTTCGCCTCGCTGCGCAGCGCGTACGAGGCCACCATGCACCACTACGACGGGCCGCTGACCGCGCCCGCGCTGTGCGACCGGTGGAGCGGACGGATCGTCAGCAACCACACCCCCGACATCCTCAGGGACCTGGCCGGCCTGCTCTCCGGGCACGACGAGGCCTGCCCCTCCACGCTGCGTCCGCCGGAGCTCGCCGCGGACATCGAAGCCCTCCGTGACCTGCTGGACCAGCACGTCACCCCGTCCGCCGAGCCCTCGGAGCGATCGGCGGCGCTCGACCTGGTGGATCAGTACCTCGCCCCGCGGCCCTATGTGCTGGGTGAGGAGCTGACGGCTGCGGATGTGGACCTGTGGGTGGCGCTCGTCCATCTCGGGCCGGCCGTCCTCGCCACACACCCCCGGCTCGGGGACTACGTGCGCCGCCTCGGCGGCCACCCCGCCTTCCCCGACAGCAACGACGTGGCGACCGTCACGGCTTCCGGTCAGGCGCCGACGTAGGCGGCGAGGTGCTCGCCGGTGAGGGTGGAGCGGTCGGCGACGAGGTCGGCTGGGGTGCCCTCGAAGACGAGCCTGCCGCCGTCGTGGCCGGCGCCGGGGCCCAGGTCGATGATCCAGTCGGCGTGCGCCATGACCGCCTGGTGGTGCTCGATCACGATGACCGACTTACCCGAGTCCACGAGCCGGTCGAGCAGGCCGAGCAACTGCTCGACATCGGCCGGGTGGAGTCCGGTGGTCGGCTCGTCGAGCACGTAGACGCCGCCCTTCTCCCCCATGTGCGTGGCCAGCTTCAGCCGTTGCCGCTCACCGCCGGAGAGTGTGGTGAGCGGCTGGCCGAGGCTGAGGTAGCCGAGCCCGACCTCGGAGAGTCTGCCGAGGACGCGGTGCGCGGCCGGGGTGTGCGCCTCGCCGCCGCCGAAGAACTCCTCGGCCTCCGTCACCGACATCGCGAGCACCTCGCTGATGTCGCGGCCACCGAGGCGGTATTCGAGCACCGAGGCCTGGAACCGCTTCCCCTCGCACTCCTCGCAGACGGTGGCGACGCCCGCCATCATCGCGAGGTCGGTGTAGACGACACCCGCGCCGTTGCAACCGGGGCAGGCGCCGTCGGAGTTCGCGCTGAACAGCGCCGGCTTCACATCGTTGGCCTTGGCGAACGCCTTGCGGACCGGGTCGAGCAGTCCGGTGTACGTCGCGGGGTTGCTCCGTCGTGAGCCACGGATCGCGCTCTGGTCGATCGGCACGACGCCGTCCAGGCCCGAGACCGAGCCGTGGATCAGCGAGCTCTTTCCGGAACCGGCGACGCCGGTGACGACGGCCAGGACCCCGAGCGGGATGTCGACGTCGACGCCGCGCAGGTTGTTCTCCTCCGCGCCGCGGATCTCCAGCGTGCCGGTGGGCTCGCGCAGCGACTCCTTGAGGGCGGCCCGGTCGTCGAAGTGGCGTCCGGTGACCGTGCCCGCTGACCGCAGCCCGTCGACCGTTCCCTCGAAGCAGACGGTGCCGCCAGCCACGCCGGCGCCGGGACCGAGGTCGACGACGTGGTCGGCGATCGCGATGGTCTCCGGCTTGTGCTCCACGACGAGCACCGTGTTGCCCTTGTCCCGCAGGCGCAGCAGCAGGCTGTTCATCCGCTGGATGTCGTGGGGGTGCAGGCCCGCGGTGGGTTCGTCGAAGACGTAGGTGACGTCGGTGAGGGAGGAGCCCAGGTGCCGGATCATCTTGACGCGCTGCGCCTCGCCACCCGACAGCGTTCCCGACGGCCGGTCGAGTGCGAGGTAGCCGAGGCCGATCTCGACGAACGAGTCCAGAGTCTGCCGCAGCGCGGTGAGCAGGG
Source organism: Streptomyces sp. NPDC127177 (assembly GCF_042672475.1). Taxonomy (NCBI): domain Bacteria; kingdom Bacillati; phylum Actinomycetota; class Actinomycetes; order Kitasatosporales; family Streptomycetaceae; genus Streptomyces; species Streptomyces sp. NPDC127177. The sequence goes on along the minus strand of NZ_JBHXUW010000004.1, from coordinate 72,585 downwards.
GTGCCACCGAGGGCTCGTCGAGACCGCGGACCCATGCGGCCAGGTCGCTGATCTGCATCGCGCAGGCGTCGGCGATGCTGATCCGCTTGATCCTGGACGACCGGGCCCCTTCGCTGAGCCGGCTACCGTCGCACTCGGGGCAGGTGGCGAAGGCGACCGCCCGCTCCACGAAGGCACGGATGTGGGGTTGCAGCGCTTCCTTGTCCTTGGACAGGAACGACTTCTGGATCTTGGGGATCAGTCCCTCGTAGGTGAGGTTGACGCCCTCGACCTTGACCTTGGTCGGCTCCCGGTAGAGAAAGTCCTGCATCTCCTTCTTGGTGTACTTGCGGATCGGCTTGTCCGGGTCGAGCAGCCCCGACTCGGCGTAGACCCGGACGGTCCAGAAGCTGTCCGACTTCCAGCCGGGAATGGTGAACGCGCCGTCGGCCAGCGACTTGGAGTCGTCGTAGAGCTGGGTGAGGTCGATGTCGGAGACGGTGCCCCGGCCCTCGCAACGGCTACACATGCCTCCGGTGCGGTTGAAGGTCGCCTTCACCGCCTTCTTGTTGCCGCGCTCGACGGTGATGGCGCCGCTGGCCCGGACGGAGGGAACGTTGAAGGCGTACGCACCGGGCGGGCCGATGTGCGGCTTGCCGAGCCGGCTGAAGAGGATGCGCAGCATCGCGTTGGCGTCGGTGACCGTGCCGACGGTGGAGCGCGGATCGGCGCCCAGTCTCTGCTGGTCGACGATGATCGCGGTCGTGAGCCCGTCCAGGACGTCGACCTCGGGCCGGGCCAGTGTGGGCATGAAGCCCTGCACGAAGGCGCTGTAGGTCTCGTTGATCAGCCGCTGCGACTCGGCGGCGATCGTGTTGAACACCAGCGAGGTCTTGCCCGATCCGGAGACACCGGTGAACACCGTGAGCCGCCGCTTCGGGATCTCGATGCTGACGTCCTTGAGGTTGTTCACGCGCGCGCCGTGCACACGGATCATGTCGTGGATGTCGGCAGCGTGCGGGGCAGGCGACTTGGCGTCCGTCCTGGTGGCCATGGTGATCGTTTCTCCATCTGTCCGTCGGGGGCCGGGCCTGTGATCGCTGCCCAGCATTCACGCTAGCCGCGGCGCGTGGAGCACGCTTCTTCATTCCTGACCGGCCCCGCCGGCCGCCACCGCCCGTGTGACGCCCCTGGACCGTTTCCGCGCCCCAGGTCAGGGGCGGTAAGCAGGACATATTGCCACTGCCCGGCACCGGGTCCATGCTTGTGGGCATGGGTGACGAGGCCGGCCCCGAACTCACCGCGTACGTCAAGCGCGCTCTCCGAGTCATGGAGGCCGCCGGGGCGCACGCGGCAGGAGCGCCCGTCCAGCAGCTGGCCAGGGAGGCCGGACTGCCCCTGACGACCGTCCAGGAGCTGCTGAAGGAGCTCGCGCGGGACGGCTATCTGACCGTGCTGGACGACGGCATGGTCACCCTCTCCGGCAGCCGCTCCCCGCTGGGTGCCGGGCGCGACGACACGCAGTCGCTGAGCCGGGTCCGGCCCGTCCTGACGTCCTTGCGCAACGACCTCTCGGCCGCGGTCTACCTGACGGTGTACGAGGAGGGCGAGATCCGTGTGATGGAGATCGTCGACAGCGCCCGCGCGCCCCGCGTGGACCTCTGGGTGGGTTTCCAGGACGCCGGACACGCCACGGCGCTGGGCAAGGCCGTGCTGCGCGAACTGGACGAGCAGGCGCGCGCCGATTACTTCTCCCGGCACCCTCTGACCGATCTCACGCCCCGCACGATCACGGGCCGTGAGGAACTGTTGCGTCAGCTCGACTCCTCGCCCGCCGGACCGGTCGTCATGGACCGCGAGGAGTACGCGCGCGGCACGACATGCGTCGCTGTGCCCGTGTACAGCGGGGACCGGATCGGCTCGCTCGGTATCTCCTTCCGCTCGGACCGGATGTACCGGACCAGCCGGGTCCGTGCCGAGCTGCTGTCGTCGGCGATGCGCGTGACCCTGGGCCTCTCGCTCCCCGACCAGGGCGGTCCTTGACCAGGGCGGCCCTTCCGGCAGTCCGACCGGAAACCCCTGGAAGTCCGGTGCCCGGCGCGATACGGTCGCCGGGATGACAATCCACTCTGTTCACAGATTGGGGGACCCGTCCGCGCAAGGTGAGTGCTGATGCTCACCGAGACCGCGAACAGGGACTCCTGTTTCCCCTACTGGCTGCGCGTGCGCGAGTTCGCCGTGCCGCCCTCCATGATCGAGACCGCGACCGCCCGCCGTTCCGCCGGGGACTGGGCAGGTGCGTGCGCCGCAGCGGGCGTCGACGTGGATCTGAATCTGCGTGCCGTCGCACGCGCTCATGGCAGCGCCCTCGCCACCCGAATCAGGGCGGATCTGCGGCATCTGGCCCCTGACCTGCTGCGTTGGCATATGCCGCGGATCGCCCCCGACGGTCTTCTGCGCCCCGGCCTGACCATCGCGCTGGCCCGTTACGGAACCGGCGACCGCGAAGGACCGCGAGCGGTGCAGCTCGTGGTCCGGACCCCGCCGGCCTGGGCGGACGGCGGTCAGCGGATCAGCCTCGCGCTGTGGGACGGTTCCCTCTCCGGGACGGGCGCCCGCGGCCATCCGCATCCGCGCCCCGGCCGGCGGTTCCGGCTCGACCTGCACCGCCACCTGTGGGACGCGCGCAGTTCCGACGAACTGCGGGCCCGGTCAGGAGCGGGCCCGGTCCGCCCCGACGACCGTCATGTGCTGACCCCGGAGGCGCTCGGACCGGGGCCGCGGCTGTACCGCCCTGCCGTCGGCCGGTGGGCGGACGAGGCAGGAATCCTGCTCCGCGCCGAGGGTCTGCCGCCGGCCGCGGCCGTGGTCGTGCGGCTCGGGGCCCGGCGCCGGCTGCGCCTGGAGCCGCCGCCGGGGGCCGCGCACGGCCCGCCCTCACTGGTGGTCCCGGCGGCGCCCGGTGACGAGGGCGTCCGCGCGCTGCCGGTCCTGCCCGACGCCGCGACCTGGCTGCCACCCGACCTGGACCTGCTCCGCGCCGGTGAGATCGGGGCCGACCGGCTGCACCCCCTGGTCGCCGCGGCGCTCGTGCCGGGCCATCCGCCTGCCGCTTCCCGCCGGACGCCGGACCGGGCGGGAGAGCCCCGTCCGGTCGAATGCCGCGGCGACCTGCATCGCATCGGCCTGGTCGACGGGGTGCTGGCGGCGCTCGACCACGACCCGGCCGAGATCCGCCGCGAGGAACTCCTGGTCGCCCTGACCGGCACTCCGCTCCCCTGCCTGCGGGCCATCGACGAGGCACACCGGGAGCCGCACTGCCTCGCCGGCGTCCGTGACCGGCTGATCCATGGCGACACCGCCGGTGCGCTGGCTGTCGTCGAGGGTCTGCTGGGCCCCGACGCGATGCTGCGCAACGGCGCCCTCCGGGACGAACTGGAGGCGGCCGCGCGACGACGGGTCGTCTACGGACTCTTCAGAGCGGGCCTGACCGGAGGCGCGCCCGGCCCTGGGCGCGACCGCATCCCTCCGAACGGTTCCCATCCCCGTTCCCGCTCCTGCGACCGCACCCCGCGTCCACGCCTCGCGACCCTTCGCTGACCCGGGGCCCCGCCCTCCGCCCACGCCCACCACGAACCCGTAGCCCCACGCGCCCACGCGCCCCATCACGGTCCCGCGCTGCCCCGCGCCCGCCACGAACCCCAAGGTGATGAGACATGACCACATGTGCCCCGCCCGACGCGACCGGCGTCCCCGCCACCCCCACCGTTACCCCTGTCCCCCGGCTCGACGTCGCCGGTGAGCTGCTCGGCCTGCTGCGCGACACCGGAACCGAACCACGCCCCGACGCACAGCTGGAGGCGCTGACCCTGGCGGTCGCCGCCGATCTGCCGGTGCTTCTGTGGGGCGAACCGGGGATCGGCAAGACCGCCGCCCTGACCCAGCTCGCGACGGCCCTGGATCTGCCGCTGACCACGGTCATCGCCAGCGTGCACGAGCCGTCCGACTTCTCGGGGCTGCCCATCGTCGGGGAGGACCCCGCGGAGCAGGGCGTTCCGATGGCCCCGCCGGACTGGGCGGTGCGACTGGCACGGGCAGGCCGCGGGCTGCTGTTCCTCGACGAACTGTCCACCGCTCCCCCGGCCGTTCAGGCCGCACTGCTGCGTCTGGTCCTCGAACGCCGCATCGGTTCGCTGCGACTTCCGCCCGGCGTGCGGATCGTGGCGGCCGCCAATCCGCGGTCGTCGGCGGCCGACGGCTGGGAACTGAGCCCTCCCCTGGCCAACCGGTTCGTCCACCTCCAGTGGACCCACGACCACGAGGTCGTGGTGCGCGGCCTCGGTGGGGTCTGGCCCCGGGCGACACTGCCCCGGCTCGCCCCGGACAAGCTCCCGGACGCGGTGGACTTCGCCCGCCGTGCCGTCTGCGGACTCCTCTCCGCCCGCCCCGCGCTCGTGCACCGGCTGCCCGGCAACGAGACGCGCAGGGGCGGACCGTGGCCCTCGCCCCGGAGCTGGGACATGACGCTCACCCTGATCGCCTTCGCGACCGCGGCGGGCTCCTCCCGCGAGGTGCTGTCCTCGTTGGTACGCGGCACCGTGGGCGACGGTCCCGGCCTCGAACTGCTGGCGAGCCTGGACCGGATGGACCTTCCCGACCCCGAGACGCTGCTCGCCGACCCGGAGCGTGCCGAGCTGCCCGAGCGGGGGGATCTGCGTCAGGCCGTGCTCGACGGGGTGGTGGCCGCGGTCCGCAACCGCCCCGAGAAGTCCCGATGGGACGCGGCGTGGGCGCTCCTCGTACGGGCCCTGGAGTCGGGGGCGCCGGATCTGGTGGTCGTCCCCGCGACCACGCTCGCCGCGCTGCGGCAGGAGGACTGGGACGTCCCCGCGTCGATCGAGCAGCTCGCCGGGGTCGTGTCCCTGTCCCGCCGGGCCGACCGGGCCGCGGTCCGTACCGCGACCGCCGCCGCGAAAGCCCGCCGATGACGGCCCGGACACCGGGAGCGCCCGGAGCACCGGGCGCACTGGACCTCGACAAGCTCTTCGCGGCCAGACTGCACGCCGCCCGCGTGCGCCCCTACCTGGCGACGGCGCTGTTCGCCCTGCACACCGTCGAGTCGTGGCGGGTACCGACGATGGCCGTGGACCGGCACTGGCGGTGCTACGTCTCCCCCGCGTTCGTGGCCGCGACTCCGGTGGAGGAACTGGCGGGGGTGTGGGTGCACGAGATCTCCCATCTGCTGCGCGACCACCACGGGCGCGGCGACCGGGTCGCACGGGAGCGCGGGCTGAACGGCCCCGGGGACCGGCTGCGGATGAACATCGCGGCGGACTGCGAGATCAACGACGACGTGTTCGGGGAGGGGCTGGCCCGGCCCGAGGGCGCCGTCGATCCGGAGTCCATGGGACTCCACGACGGCGAGCTCATGGAGGACTATCTGCGGCAGTTCCGGCTCGGACCGCACACGCGGGACCTCGTCTGGCTGGACTGCGGCAGCGGCGCCGACGGACTGGAGAGGGAATGGGACCTCGGACCGAACGGTGCGCACGGACTCAGTGCGCAGGAACGGGACATGGTCCGGTTCCGGGTGGCCGAGGGCATCAGGGGGCGCCCGGGAAGCGCCCCGAAGGGGTGGCAGCGGTGGGCGGAGGAGGCGTTCCATCCCCCGCAGGCGTGGCGGGAGTTGCTGGGCGCGGCCGTGCGCTCGGCGGCCTCGGGCTCCGGGGCGGGCCAGGACTACACCTACGGCCGGCCGTCCCGGCGCTCGGCGGGGGTGCCCGGCGCGGTGCTGCCGAGCCTCCGTCGCCGGCCGCCCCGGGTCTCGGTGATCATCGACACCTCCGGCTCGGTCAGCGACGCCGAACTGGGCAGCGCGCTCCTAGAGGTCGCGTCCATCTCCCGCGCCGTGGGCGGCCGTCGGGACCTGGTCGGCGTCCTGTCGTGCGACGCGGCCGCCGGCGTCGTGCATCCGCTGTGCCGTGCCGAGGGAATTCCCCTGATGGGCGGTGGCGGTACGGATCTGCGCTCGGGTTTCGCCGAGGCGGTCCGGGCACGGCCCCGCCCGGACGTCATCGTGGTCCTCACCGACGGGCAGACGCCCTGGCCGGACACCCGGCCAGGGTGCCGGACGGTGGTGGGGCTGTTCCCCCGGGAGCACTCGCGCCGGTCGTGGAGCGAGGAGGACCCCGACTACGTGCCGGACTCACCGCCCGATTGGGCGCGCACGGTCGTCATCGGTTCGGCTCCCGGCGGCCGGTGAGCCCTGGGGCGGGTGCGGGGAGACGAAGTCGGCGGCGCGCCCGTCACCGCCCGTCACCGCCCGTCACCCTCCCGGGGCGACGACGGATAGCACACGAAGAGGATGCCGTGGACGTCCGCGTCCACCGCGCTGTAGACGTGGGGCACGTCTGCCCGCCAGTGCGCGGAGGCTCCGGGGCCGACCGTCGTCGTGTCGTGCGGCGGGCCGACGACGGCGGTGCCGGTCAGCACCATCAGGCTCTCCCCCGTGCCCGGTACGTGCGCGTCGGACTCCTGCGTGACGCCCGCACGGATGGTCACACGGAACACATCGGTCACCGCGGCGCCGTCCTCGTGCCGCTCCAGCAGCATCGCGGTGACGGCGCTGCCCGACACACCGGGGAGAGCCGCGCCGGAGGCGCTCTCCGGCGCGGGGTCGCTCAGTACGGCACTGAGCGGGCAGCCGAGGGCGGTGGTGAGCGCGTACAAGGTCTCGAGGGTGGGGTTGCGCAGTCCGCTCTCCAGCTCGGACAGCGTGCCCTTTCCCACCCTCGACCGCCGGGACAACTCCGAGAGGGAGAGGCTCTGTTCGCGCCGCAGCGCCCGCAGCCTGCGCCCCAGGTCCTCGTTCAGTCCCATCGGCGTCCACCCACTCCGCGTATCCGGTTGACGGGTGTCGGCCCGCCTCTCTAGTGTTCCACAAACAGAACGTTCCGTATACGGAACACACTCGCACCGTACAGGGGAAGTGGCCCACTCATGCTCGCGATCAGCCGCATACGCTCGGCCGCACCACCCTCGGCCGTGGCCGCCGGACTGATCGCCGTCATGGTGGGGGTCACCAGCTCGGCGGCCCTGGTGTTCACGGCCGCCAAGGCGGCGGGAGCCGACTCCCGCGAGATCTCCTCCTGGATGCTCGCACTCGGCGTCGGTCTGGCCTGTACCTGCATCGGCCTTTCGCTGCGCTACCGGGCCCCTGTCGTCACCGCGTGGTCGACGCCGGGGGCCGCACTCCTGACGACCGGTCTGAGCGGAGTGTCCATGGCACAGGCCGTCGGTGCGTTCGTCTTCTCCGCGCTGCTCATCCTCGTCAGCGGGGTGACCGGATGGTTCGGCCGTGTCATGAGCCGGATCCCGGTGCCGCTGGCGGCCGCACTGCTGGCCGGAGTCCTGCTGCGGTTCGGCACCGGGCTGTTCAGCACGATGCACGGCAGCTTCGGCGTCGCCTTCCCGATGTTCGTGCTCTATCTGCTGGGCCGCCGCCTGCTCCCCCGTTACGCGGTGCTGCTGGCGCTGGCCGCGGGGGTGGTGGCCACGGTGTTCACCGGCGGGTGGCAGCTGGGCAAGGTCACGTTCGCCCTGGCCACACCGGTCTTCGTCACGCCGGAGTTCGACTGGAGGGTCCTCGTCAGCGTCGGCGCACCCCTGTTCGTGGTCACGATGGCCTCGCAGAATCTGCCCGGTGTCGCGGTGATCCGCGGCGCGGGCTACGACGTGCCGGTGTCCCCGCTGATGAAGTGGACCGGGGCCGCCAACGCCGTACTGGCACCGTTCGGTGCGTTCGGCCTCAACCTCGCCGCCATCACGGCCGCCATCTGCACCGGCGAGGAGGCGCACCCCGACCGGGACAGGCGCTACCTGGCGGCCGTCTGGGCGGGCGTCTTCTACCTCTGCGTGGGTCTGCTCGGAGCGACCGTGGCCTCGCTCCTCACCGCGATGCCGCAGGCACTGGTCCTGGCCATCGCCGGAATCGGCCTGCTCGCCACGATCGAGTCCTCGCTGACCACCGCCCTGGCCGAAAAGTCGTCGCGGGAGGCAGCAGTCGTGACCTTCCTCGCCACGGCTTCCGGAGTGACGCTCCTGGGGATCGGGTCGGCTTTCTGGGGGCTGCTGGCCGGTCTGATCACCAGCGCGATCGCCTCGATGGGGCGCCCCGGTCGCAAGGCCTCCGCGCCGGCTCCCGCCCCCGAACCCACACCGCGCCAACTCCGCGTCCCGTAGCGCCCGTCGGGCCCGCCACCCACCGGGGCCGCCGCCCCTCGGCACTCCCCCGTCCCGTCCGTTGTCCCGTCCGTTGTCCCGTCCGTGGGACGGGGTTGCCGTGCGCGGCAGGAGCGCGGTGGGATGGACTCCATGCCGAAAGCGCTTCCACCCGTCTCCGCCGAAACCCTGGCGCCCTTCGACCACCTGGACCACCGCTACCGCGGTGAGAATCCGATACGCACCCTCGGCCATCTCTTCCACCCCGACCGCGGCAAGCTGGCGCTCGCGGTCCTCGTCTTCATCGTGAAGCACAGCCCCATCTGGCTGCTTCCGCTGATCACGGCCACCGTCCTCGACGTGGTCGTCCAGCACGGCCCGGAATCCGGACTCTGGCAGTCCTCCGGCATCCTGCTCTTCATCCTCGTCATCAACTACCCGCTCCACCAGTGGTACGTACGGCTCCTCGGCGGCAGCATCCGGCGGATGGGCACGACTTTGCGCTCCGGGCTGTGCCGCCGGATGCAGCAGCTCTCCATCGGCTATCACGCCCGGGTCAGTTCGAGCGTCCTGCAGGCCAAGGTCGTCCGCGACGTGGAGTCGGTGGAACAGATGGTGCAGCAGAGCGCCGACATGGGGCTCGGCGCCGTCGTGACCCTGGTCGGCGGGCTCGTCGTCATCGGCGTGCGCGTGCCCGCGTTCCTGCCCGTCTTCCTCGTCGTCGTGCCCGCGGCCGGTCTCCTGGTGATGAAGCTGCGCGCGCGGCTGCGCAGCCACAACGAGTCCTTCCGCCGCGAGGTGGAACAACTCTCCTCCCGCGTGGGCGAGATGACCACGCTCATCCCCATCACCCGGGCCCATGGTCTGGAACGGACCGCTCTGGTCAGGGTCGACGGCTCGCTGAAGCAGGTGTTCGCCGCCGGTCTGCGCCTGGACACGGTCAACGGCCGGTTCGGGTCACTGGCGTGGGTCATCCTGAACACGCTCGGCGTGCTGTGCCTGACGGGCTCCGCCCTGGTCGCCTACCACGGCTGGATGCCCGTCACCGCCGGTGACGTGGTGATGCTCAGCTCCTTCTTCACCGTACTGACCGGATCCGTGACCACGCTGCTCGGTCTGGCCCCCGTGCTCACCAAGGGGCTGGAGTCGGTACGTTCGGCGGGCGAGGTGCTCCAGGCCCCCGACCTCGAACGCAATGCCGGCAAGACGCAGGTGGAACAGGTGACCGGCCGGATCGACTTCGAGGACGTCGGATTCGCCTACGACGACGCGGCCCCGGCGGTCGACGGGTTCACCCTCTCCGCACGGCCGGGCGAGACCATCGCGCTGGTCGGAGCCTCGGGTGCGGGCAAATCGACCGTGCTCAACCTGCTCATCGGCTTCATCCGCCCCACCTCGGGCCGCATCATGCTGGACGGGACGGACATGGCCGGCCTCGACCTTCGCAGCTACCGGCGGTTCCTGTCGGTCGTGCCGCAGGAGTCGATCCTCTTCGAGGGCAGCATCCGCGACAACGTGACCTACGGAATGGGGGACACGGACGAGGCCACGCTGACCCGCGCCCTGGAGGACGCGAACGCGCTGGACTTCGTACGGGAACTGCCGCTCGGTCTGGACACGGTCGTCGGCCAGCGCGGCGCACGGCTCTCGGGCGGTCAGCGGCAACGGCTCGCCATCGCCAGGGCGCTGATCCGTGACCCCCGGGTACTGGTACTGGACGAGGCCACGTCCGCACTGGACAACCGCTCGGAGGCCCTCGTCCAGGAGGCCCTGTCGCGCCTGGTGCACGGCCGGACCGTCTTCGTCGTCGCCCACCGCCTCTCCACGATCCAGGGCGCCGACCGCATCGTGGCGATGGAGGGCGGCCGGATCTCGGAGGTGGGCACGCACGACGAACTGCTGGTCAGGGGCGGGGTGTACGCGGGACTCCAGCCGGCCCACCCGTGACCCGGGAGCCGACCCGTCCGTCCGGGCCCGGCCGGTGACACGGCCGGGGCCAACCACGGCGCATCACGTCGGCCGATCATAAGGTGTCCCGTGTGATCGTCAGTGAGCGTGGAGTGAGACGTCGGCCGGGCTATGCGGCCGCGGCCGTGGTGTTCGCCATCGGGATGGCGGGCACCACCCTGCCCACACCGCTGTACGGGCTCTATCAGGAACAGATCGGCTTCTCCGAGCTGATGGTGACCGTCGTCTTCGCCGCCTACGCCATCGCGGTCATCACCGTGCTGCTGCTGGCGGGCAACTACTCGGACAAGGTCGGCCGCCGGCCCGTGCTGCTGTGCGCGATGGTGTTCTCGGCCGCGAGCGCCGGCTGCTTCCTCCTGGAGCGCGGTCTGCCGCTGCTCTTCGCGGGACGGCTGCTGTCCGGCTTCGCGGCCGGGCTGCTGAGCGGTGCGGCAACGGCTGCGGTCATCGAACTGGCGGCGCCCGCGCAACGGGCGCGGGCCGGGTTCGCCGCCACGGCCGCGAACATGGGGGGCCTGGGCTGCGGGCCACTGCTGTCCGGGCTCCTCGCGCAGTACACGCCCTGGCCGTTGACGCTGCCGTTCTGGGTCCATCTGGGACTGGTCGCGGCGGCGTCCGCGATCACCTGGTTCCTGCCGGAGACCGTGGCGGAGCCGAAGCGGTGGCCGCGGCCGACGCCCCAGGGGATGACGGTGCCACCCGAGGTGAGGGGCGTGTTTCTGCCGGCTTCGGTGGCCGCCTTCGCGGGCTTCGCGCTGCTCGGGCTGTTCACGGCCGTCGCGCCGAGCTTTGTCTCGCAGACGCTGGACGTGCACAACATGGCCGTCACCGGGGCCGTGGTGTTCTCCGTCTTCCTGGCCTCGACCGCCGGGCAGTCCCTGACGCAACGCATCGGCGCACGGCACGCGCTGCCCGTCGGGTGCGGCATCCTCATGGCAGGCCTGTTGCTGGTGGCTTCTTCGCTGGTCGTGGAGTCCCTGGTCCTGCTGGTGCTCGGCGCGCTGTGCGGGGGCACCGGGCAGGGGCTGGCCTTTCGAGCGGCGCTCACCCTGGTCAGCGGCGCGGCCCCGGCGGAGCACCGCGGCGGCACGATCTCGGCGTTCTTCGTCGTCGCGTACACCGGGATCTCGGTACCGGTGGTGGGGGTCGGAGCCATCGCGACATGGCTCGGTCTGCGCCAGGCCGGACTCGTCTTCACCGGCTGCGTGCTGCTGCTGGCGGCCGGAGCGGGTGCGTATTCGGCGCTGAGGCCGCCGCCGGGGACCTGAGCGGGCGCGTTCGGGCACCCGCCGCCACCGTCCGGTGTGCGCCGCTGCGGAGACGGCGCGTCAGTTCCGCGCGAGTATCCGGTCGGTGAGGCCGGTGTGCGGCCTCCGGGTCGAAGGCCCTGGTGTCCACGGGCTGCGGCGGCCTTCGACGTACGCGCTGAGCGGCTCGCGGGGCGGTGTTTCGATGGCGGCGACGATGCGCTGGTAGTCCGGCGGGAGCATGTCTTCGTCCACGCCCGGCTCGCGGTGCGGGATCAGCACCACCGCCCGGCCGCCCACCTGCGCGGGTATCGGCACGGTCTGGGCGCGTTCGTCGGCGAGTTGCCTGCTCACCCGCTCAAGGACACGCTCGGCGACTGCGAGCTCGTCCCGCCCAGCCCGCACTTCTGCCGGCTGCTCGGCCGGCTGTTCTTCGAACTCGTCCAGTTCCGCACGTCGCGCGGTGATCCGTTCCAGCAGTTCGGGATCCAGCATGCATCAGATCGTAGAAGGCATCCGGGCGACACCGAGGAGAAATCGACGGGCTGGTTGAGGACGGCTGCTCACGCCGTGGCCAGCCGTTCTCGCCCGTCCATGTCACTTCAATTCCAGTGGGCCCGCGATCGCCGTCAGGGCGGCAAGATGGCGCCGGTAGGCATCAGCTCCGTCCTCGGTCAGACGCAACCAGGTCCGCGGCCGACGTCCGACCTGTCCTTTCTCAACTGTCACCCAGTCTGCTTGCTCCAGGCGCGAGACCTGTTTCGACAACGCGGAGTCGGTGATCTCCACGAGATCCCGCACGTAGGCGAACTCGGCCTTCTCCACAGCAGCGAGAGCCGCGACGATCGACAGACGCACAGGCGAGGCCAGAAGAGGAGCGAGGCCGTGTCGGGGGTGAGGGCTGGGCCCTGCGCCGGCCGAGGCTTCCTGCGTCATGCGACGCGCGCTTCCCGCCAGGCCGCCGCGGAAGCCGGCAGCGCGCACACGAGAGCAGCCACGGCGGCGAAGGCGACACTGCTCACGAAGACCGTCGAGCCAAGCACGAGGGCCAAGACGTAGGCGGCCGCCCAAGCGCCGATCACTTTGATGTGCAGGCGGCCATAGCCGCGCGGAGTCACGGGCTGTCGTACGGCGAACAGAGACAGCCCCATGACCACGAGGGCATTTGCAAGCGTGCTGACCAGCGCCCCCATTGCCCCGTGCCACAGCAGCACAGCAGGGACAAGGACCAGCTGCCAGGCGGCGAACAGCCACAGATAGCCCACGTACCAGCGGCTTCGCACCCGCGCGGTCGCCTCGATCCGCGCAGTCCCCTTCAACGCTGCGGTTGCATCCGCCTGTTCACGCATGACACACCCCTCCCGTCGCCGCCGAAAGACCACTCTTTCGACTCCGGCATCTACTTGCCACAGTAGCAACTACTTGACGACCTGGAGAGTCGGCAGCCTGTATGCGCACCTATCCGCTCGATTTGCCCTCACCGACCTGTCGGCACCGCTCGAAGACATGGCACACCAGCTCCTGCCGCGGCACTGCGACGAGCGGTCCCGAGCGCTGCGGCCGCTGCTCCACGCGGAGATCACCCAGTTCCCCGAACTGCTGGAGACCACCCGGTCGCTCCGGGAGTGCCGGCTCAGGGAGGCGCTGGGCACCGGCTCGACCGGCTCGCCCCGGCCGGGCGGCTGCGCCGCTGCGATCCGGCAGAGGCGGCCGAGCGGTTCCTCGCGCTGCTGACCGGCCCGCTGGACGCCAGGTCCCGGTTCGGCACCCGGGACGTGCCCGAAGCGGAGCTCCGGCAGGTGGGGCGGTCGGCCCTATGCACCTTCCTCCGGGCCTACGGAGTGCCGAGTCCCGCCCTGGGGCAGGGCGTTGAGGCCGCTGGGGTCAGCCGTCGGTCCGGCGCAGGACCAGGCTGACGAAGCCCCAGGTGTCCCGGTATCCGCGCAGCCATTCCGAGCGGCGGGTAGCGGCGAAGGCGAGCACCTCCGGGCCGTCGGGGTGGTCCAGCGCCCAGTCGGCCAGCGTGCCCCAGCAGGACCATTCGTAGTCGTCCAGTTCCTGGCGCGTACTGACGTGCCCGTGGACGGGCGTCCAGCCGTCGGCGAGGACCCGGTCCACGGTCGTCGCCAGGTCGGCGAAGTCGCCCAGCATCTCGATGGCCTCCTGTGACGGTTCCCGCTCCCAGAGCCCGTCACCGACCAGGACACGCCCGCCGGGGGCCAGATGTTCGCGTGCTGCTGCCAGGGTGGGGAGCAGGCCGCCGAAGGCGTGGGCGGCGCCGAAGCTCAGGACCACGTCGAACGCGTGCGGGGAGACGAAGTCGGCGGCCGGCATGTGGTGGAGCGTGAGGCGGTCCTCCACCCCGAGCCGGGCGGCCCTCGCCCGGGCGTCCGTCAGCGCGCCCTCGGAGATGTCGACCCCTTCGGCCCGTACTCCGGGCCGGGCGGCCAGTGCGCGCAGGAGCCACTCCCCGGAGCCGCAGCCGAGGTCCAGCACGCGCTCGTCACCGCGCGAGATGCCGTGTTCCAGCAGCCGGCGCACCGAGTCGTCGTCGAGAGGGGACTTGATCGGGTGGCGGGTATGGGCGATCGCGGAGAGCTCTTCTCGGTTCACCGGCGCATCCTGGCAGCACCGACAGCCGCACGCACCCGCTTTTGACGGTGTGCGGCGGCCGAGGGGGCGGGGACCACCCAGCCCGGTGCGGCCCGCCGGCACCCCGCCACCACCGCCACGCGTCAGACGGTGGCGAAGAGCAGGTCCTCTCCGCTCGCCGGACGAAGACCGTCGGCCCGGTCGGCGAAGTAGCGTTCGCCGAGCGTGGTGCCCACCACGTGCCGGGGGTCTTCGAAGCCGGAGTCGCGAGCCAGTGCGAGCATCTCCTTCGGGGTGTAGAAGCTGATGAAGGGCGTCCCGGACGCCCGCGCCCGGGGCTTGGTCGCCTCCAGTGCGTCCCGGTCGGCGTCGTCGATGAGCTCGGCCGGCAGCATGAACGTCATGACGAGCGTCGAGCCGGGGGCCAGCCCGGCGAGCCGCCGCAGGTTCGCCTCGGTGGCCTCCTTGGTGAGGTACACGGTGACGCCGGTGCAGACGACGACGGCCGGCCGGCCTGTGTCGAAGCCCGCGGCGGAGAGCTGCTGCCACCAGTCCCCGCCCTCCTCGAAGTCGACCGGCACCAGGGTCAGTCCGTCCGGGATCCCGTAACCGAGTTCCGTCAGCCTTCGGCGCTTCCAGGCCTGTGTGGCCGGCTGGTCGATCTCGAAGACCCGCAGACGGGAGGCGAGCTCCGGCCGGCGCTGGACGAAGGTGTCGAGTCCCGCCCCCAGGACGACGTACTGGTCGACGCCGCGCTCGGCCTGCTCGGCCACGAGCTCCTCGATGAACCGGGCGCGGGCCACGATGGCCGCCCGGAATCCGCTGGTTTCCTGCGGGTCCATGTCGGGGCGGCTGCGCCAGTCGTCCTGGGGGGCCGCCAGCTCCAGACCGATCTCGTCCTCGAACACATGAGGCGGCGCGTCCGCCCTGAGGTGCAGCGCCCGCCAGAGTGCCACCCGCTCCGCGGTGCTGTCCGGAGCCACTTTCTCTTCGTCCGCCATGGCTGTCTCCACTCCTCGCGGTCCTGTCCCGGGCGGGACCCGGCGCCTTCGAGTATGTCCGGCCGCGCCCCGGACGGCCGCCCCATCGGCCCGGGGCATGCCGGCCCCGCGTAACCCAAATGGGTCTATATTTATGTTTTCCCTGCATTTCATACCATCCGATTCGGGGGTTCGACCCGAACGAGGGAGGTGTGCCCGATGACGGTTCCCAACCGGATCCGCACCGTGCTGGCCGGCGCCGCGGCGACCGGCCTGCTCGCGGGTGCCGCAGCTCTGGGTACCGCCGGCGCGGCCGAGGCCGCTCCGGCGTCGGCTCCCGTCCCGGCCACCGCGTACACCACCGGTCACCACGACGACAGGTGCACATGGCAACCGGGCCACTGGCAGAAGCAGTGGGCCGGGGGGCATTGGCAGAAGCAGTGGGTCAAGGGCCTCCACTCGGTCCACCGGACCTGGCACCCCGGTCACCACGACCACCACGGCACGTGGCACCGCGGCTACTGGAGCAGCCACAGCCGGTGGTACGAGGGCCACTGGAGCCATGTGTACGTCCCCGGCCACTGGGACACCCACTGGGCGAAGGGCCACTGGAACTGCCGCCACCGCTGAGCCGGCGGCGGTCGGTGTACACCACACGGAAAGGGGTTCGGGGCCACGGTCCGCGAACCCCTTCCGCTGCCCTGACGTGCGAATTCAGTGAACCGGGTCACTTAGGGACGGTCTTCGCGCATGGCTTCGCCCTTCCGGGGAAGAGGCCCAGACCGCCGGGGTTCACCCGGCGTCAGACGTACGGCCACCGAAAGGGCAGCACACGACGTGTCGGCACAACACACGATCCAGGTAGCGGGAGAGTGGCGAGCCGCCGCATCCGCCGCCACTCGCGAGATCCTCGACCCCGTGGACGCGACCGCGTTCGCCGTCGTGGCGGAGGGGGACGCCGTCGACGCGGATGCCGCCGTGGCCGCGGCCCGGGCCGCCTTCGACACGGGGCCCTGGCCGCACACCTCCGTCGGGGAGCGGGCCGCGCTGCTCAGGCGCGTGGCCACCCTGCTGGAGCGCGACCGGGAGAAGATCGGCGCCCTGGAGTGCCGTGACGCCGGCAAGACGCTCGAAGAGGGCCGGGTGGACGTGGACTGCGTGCGCGACGCCTTCCGCTACTTCGCCGACCTTGTCATGAACGAGGGCGGCGGCCGCGTCGTCGATGCCGGGTCCGAGGAGATCCACAGTGTCGTCGTGCATGAACCGGTCGGCGTCTGCGGACTCATCACGCCGTGGAACTACCCGCTGCTCCAGGCCAGTTGGAAGATCGCCCCGGCTCTCGCAGCGGGCAACACCTTTGTGATCAAGCCGAGCGAGATCACCCCGCTGACCACGGTCGCCCTCATCGCGCTGCTCACCGAGGCCGGTCTGCCGGCCGGAGTGGCCAACATCGTCACGGGCCCCGGTGCCACGGTCGGCGCCCGGCTCGCGGACCACCCCGATGTCGACCTGGTCTCCTTCACCGGCGGGCTCACCAGCGGTACGAAGGTGATGCGGGCCGCAGCCGACACCGTCAAGAAGGTCGCGCTCGAACTCGGCGGCAAGAACCCCAACGTGGTGTTCGCGGACGCGTGCGCCACCGAGGAGGGCTTCGACACCGCGGTCGACCAGGCGCTCAACGCCGCCTTCATCCACAGCGGCCAGGTCTGCTCCGCCGGATCACGGCTGATCGTCGAGGAATCCGTGCGCGAGCGGTTCGTCACCGAAATCGCCCGGCGCGCCGAGCGGATCAGGATCGGCCGCGGCACGGACGCCGGCGTCGAGTGCGGTCCGCTCGTCTCCGCCCAGCAGCTCGCCAGGACCGAGGAGTTCGTCGCCTCCGCGCTCAAGGAGGGCGCGGTGCTGCGGGCGGGCGGCGAGCGCCCCGAGGGCCCCGGCTACTTCTACCGTCCGACCGTCCTGGACCACTGCGACCGCTCCATGCGCGTCGTGCGCGAGGAGGTCTTCGGACCGGTGCTGACCGTCGAGACCTTCCGCACCGAGGACGAGGCCGTGACTCTCGCCAACGACACCGACTACGGCCTGGCCGGCGGTGTGTGGACCTCCGACGCGGGCCGCGGGCGCCGGGTCGCGGCTCGGCTGCGCCACGGCACCGTCTGGATCAACGACTTCCACCCCTACCTGCCGCAGGCCGAGTGGGGCGGCTTCGGGAAGTCCGGCATCGGCCGGGAGCTGGGCCCGACGGGTCTCGCCGAGTACCGCGAGTCCAAGCACATCTATCAGAACCTCGCTCCGCGCCCGGTGCGCTGGTTCGCGGGCTGAGCGGGAGCAGAGGCGATGGAGAACATGACCCACTACGACTACGTCGTCGTCGGCGGCGGCACCGCGGGTTCGGTGATCGCGTCCCGGCTGACCGAGGACCCCGATGTCACCGTCGCCCTCATCGAGGGCGGACCGAGTGACGTGGGACGCGACGACGTCCTGACCCTGCGCCGCTGGATGGGCCTCCTCGGCGGGGAGCTCGACTACGACTACCCCACGACCGAGCAGCCACGTGGCAACTCGAACATCCGGCACAGCAGGGCGCGGGTGCTCGGCGGATGCTCGTCCCACAACACGCTGATCGCGTTCAGGCCGCTGCCGTCCGACTGGGACGAGTGGGCCGAGGCCGGCGCGGACGGCTGGGACTCCGCCTCGATGGACCCGTACTTCCACCGGCTGCGCAACAACATCGTCCCCGTGGACGAGGCCGACCGCAACGCCATCGCCCGTGACTTCGTCGACGCGGCGCGGACGACGCTCGGCGTGCCGCGGGTCGAGGGCTTCAACAAGGCGGCCTTCCAGGACGGAGTGGGGTTCTTCGACCTCGCCTACCATCCCGAGAACAACAAGCGCTCCTCCGCCTCGGTCGCCTACCTGCACCCCTTCCTCGACCGGCCGAACCTCCATATCGCCCTGGAGACCTGGGCGTTCCGGCTGGAGCTCGACGGCACCCGGGCCACCGGTGTGCAGGTGCGGACCGCGGACGGCGAGGAGCGGCTCGTACGCGCCCGGCGCGAGGTGATCGTGTGCGCGGGCGCGGTGGACACCCCGCGGCTGCTGATGCACTCCGGGATAGGTCACCGCGCGGAGCTCGAGAAGCTCGGCATTCCCGTGGTGCACGACCTGCCGGGTGTGGGTGAGAACCTGCTCGACCACCCGGAGTCGGTCATCGTCTGGGAGACGCACGGGCCGATACCCGAGAACTCCGCGATGGACAGCGACGCCGGACTGTTCGTACGGCGGGACCCGCAGAGCCCGGGGCCCGACCTGATGTTCCACTTCTACCAGATCCCGTTCACGGACAACCCGGAACGGCTCGGTTACGAGCGTCCGCCGCACGGGGTGTCCATGACGCCGAACATCCCGAAGCCGAGGAGCCGGGGCCGGCTGTATCTCACCAGCCCGGACCCCGAGGTCAAACCCGCCCTGGACTTCCGCTACTTCACCGACGCGGAGGACTACGACGGACGGACGCTCGTCGACGGGATCAGGATCGCCCGTGAGATCGCCGCGCAGGAGCCGCTGGCGGGCTGGCTGAAGCGGGAGGTCTGCCCGGGGCCCGAGATCACATCGGACGAGGATCTGAGCGAGTACGCGCGCAAGGTCGCGCACACCGTCTACCACCCGGCCGGCACCTGCCGGATGGGCGCGGCCGACGACGCGCTCGCCGTGGTCGCACCCGATCTGCGGATCCGCGGCCTGGACGCCGTCCGTATCGCCGACGCGTCGGTCTTCCCGACCATGACGACCGTCAACCCGATGATCGGTGTGCTGATGGTCGGGGAGAAATGCGCAGATCTGCTCCGCGCCACTACTGGGGGTCATGCCCGATGAGTACACCGCCGCACGTCTTCTCCGTGAACAACCTCTGGAAGGTCTTCGGGCCGAAGGCCGACCGCGTGCCGGGCGACGCCGAGCTCGCCGCACTGGACGCCGCCGAACTGCGCAGGCGTACCGGCTGCACCGCCGCCGTGCGTGATGTCTCCTTCGACGTCCGCAAGGGTGAGGTGTTCGTCGTGATGGGCCTGTCCGGGTCCGGGAAGTCCACCCTCGTACGCTGCCTCACCCGGCTCGTCGAGCCGACGTCCGGCGAGATCACCATGGACGGCGAGGACGTGCTGTCCATGGACTCCGGACGGCTGCGTGAACTGCGCCGGCACCGCGCCGCCATGGTCTTCCAGCACTTCGGTCTGCTGCCGCACCGCTCGGTCCTGGACAACGTCGCGTACGGGCTGGAGATCCAGGGCATGGGCCGGGTCCAGCGGCGTGAACGGGCCGCCGAGTTCATCGGCAAGGTCGGCCTGGACGGTCTGGAGAACCGGCGCCCCGGGCAGCTGTCCGGCGGTCAGCAGCAGCGTGTCGGGCTCGCGCGGGCACTCGCCGTCGATCCCGAAGTGCTGCTGTTCGACGAGCCGTTCAGCGCCCTCGACCCACTCATCCGGCGCGACATGCAGGAGGAGGTCGTACGGCTGCACGGCGAGGAGGGCCGCACGATGGTCTTCATCACCCATGACCTCAACGAGGCGCTGAAACTCGGTGACCGGATCGCACTGATGCGGGACGGGATGATCGTGCAACTCGGCACGCCGGAGGAGATCGTGGGATCGCCGGCCGACGACTACGTCCGGGACTTCGTGCGTGACGTTCCGCGCGAACAGGTCATGACGGTGAGGGCTGCCATGCGTCCCGCCGCCGGCGCGGAGAGCGGCTCGGGTCCCGCCCTGACACCGGACACCACCGTGTCCGAGGCGATCGAGGCGGTCGTCCGCACCGGCGAGACCGCCCGTGTCGTGGACGGTGGCCGCTGCCTGGGCGTGGTCGACCACGCCTGTCTGCTCGGTGTCGTGGCCGGGGCCCCCGCCGTGAAGGAGGCCGCGTGATGCGGATGACCCATTCACCGGCCCCGCCGGGCCGCACCCCCCTCCCCTGTCCGCGGCGGGCCGCGGCGCCTGCCGTCACGAGCGTGAGGTGGCCGCGATGAGCGTCACCACCACCGCGCGTCCCACCGGGCTCGGAGCCTCCGCGACCATCGCCTCACTCGCACGGCGACGCACCGGCCTCCTGCTCGCGGGAGCGGTCCTGCTGCTCGTACTCGGTACGTTCCTCGTCGGCGGGGGCGAGTGGCCGAGCGCCCTCACCGTCGACCTCAGCGGTCCGCTCGGCAGGGTCAGCGACTGGATCATCGACAACCGGGACACCCACCCACTGTTCCTGTACTTCTTCGGGCACATCAGCAACGCCGTCGTGCTCTCGGTGCGCGGGGTCTACCTGGTCCTGCTCGCCGCGGGCTGGGCCGGTGTCACGGCGGCCGTCGGGCTGCTCGCCTGGCGGGTGGCGGGCGTCCGGCTCGCCCTGTCCGGCGTCGTCGCGTTCCTGCTCTGCGGACTGCTCGGCATGTGGGTGCCCACCATGCAGACCCTGGCTCTGATGGTCGTCGCGGTCCTGGTGTCCGTGGCGTTCGGAGCGCTCCTCGGTCTGGCCGCGGGGCTGTCGGACCGGGTCTTCCGCCTGCTGCGGCCGGTACTCGACACCATGCAGGTGATGCCGGCCTTCGCGTATCTGCTGCCGGTGGTGCTCGTCTTCGGGATCGGCGTGCCGGCCGCGGTGCTGGCGACGGTCGTGTACGCGGCGCCGCCGATGGCCCGGCTCACCGCGCTCGGGCTGCGTGACGCCGACGCGGGCGTGATGGAGGCAGCCGCCTCGCTCGGTGCCACCGGACGGCAGCGGCTGCTGACGGCCCGGCTCCCGCTGGCCCGCAAGGAACTGCTGCTCGGCCTGAACCAGACGATCATGATGGCGCTCTCGATGGCCGTCATCGCCTCCGTGATCGGTGCGGGCGGACTCGGTGACCGCGTCTACCAGGCCCTCGCCTCCGTCGATGTCGGGGCCGCTCTGGCGGCCGGCATCCCGATCGTGCTGCTCGCCGTGGTGCTCGACCGGGTCACCGGCGCGGCAGGCGGCAACATCGGCGCCGCGCCGCGTCCCGGATCGGCCCGGCTCGGCTGGGCCGTCGCGGCGGCCGGCACCGTGGTCGTCGCCGTCGTGGCACGTCTCGTCTCCGGTACGAGCTGGCCGGACGGCTGGACGGTCGCCGTCGCCGAGCCCGTCAACAGGGCGGTCGACTGGATGACCGGCCATCTGTACTCCGGTGTACCGGTCGTCGGCGGGACGGCCGACTGGGCCGGCCACTTCACCACCTGGGTCCTGGACCCGGTGCGCGACGGACTGCAGTGGCTGCCCTGGTGGGCCGTGCTCCTGCTGATCGCCGTGCTCGCCATGCTGATCGGCACCTGGCGCACCACCGTGACCGCCGTCCTCGCGATGGCCGCCATCGGGGTGCTCGGCGTCTGGGACCCGGCCCTCGACACGCTCTCCCAGGTGCTGGCCGGTGTCGTGGTCACCCTGGTCGCCGGTTTCGCCGTAGGCATCGCCGCTTCCCGCAGCGAACGGGTGGAACGGCTGCTGCGCCCCGTGCTGGACGTGTTCCAGACGATGCCGCAGTTCGTCTATCTCATTCCCGTCGTCGCCCTGTTCGGCGTCGGCCGCGCACCGGCGGTGGCCGCCGCCGTGGTCTACGCGCTGCCGGCGGTCGTCCGCATCACCACCCAGGGCCTGAACGGCGTCGACGCGGCCACCATGGAATCCTCGCGCTCCCTCGGCGCGACCGGGGCCCAGCAGCTGCTCAAGGTCCAGCTTCCGCTGGCCAGGCCCGCGCTGCTCCTGGCCGTCAACCAGGGGGTCGTCCTGGTGCTCGCCGTCGTGGTCATCGGCGGTCTCGTCGGTGGCGGGGCGCTCGGTTACTCCGCGGTGTTCGGCCTCGCGCAGGGCGATCTCGCGACCGGGCTGGTCGCCGGCGCCGCGATCGTCCTCCTCGGCCTGATGCTCGACCGCGTCACCCAGCCGACGGCCCGTCACTCCGGAAAGGGGGCCTGACATGGCTCGTCCGCGCACTCCACTCATCGCGCTCGTCTCCGCCACGGCACTGGTCGCCGTGGCCGGATGCGGAGCTGCGGACATGACCCAGCAGTCGTCGCCGTTCGCCAACGCGCAGGGCGCGAAGACCGTGACCCTGTCCGTGCAGTCGTGGGTCGGCGCCCAGGCGAACGTGGCCGTCGCCCAGTACCTCCTGGAACACGAGCTGGGCTACCGCGTCGACACCGTCCAGATCGACGAGGTGCCCGCCTGGGACGCCCTCAGCCAGGGCCGGGTGGACGCGATCCTGGAGGACTGGGGCCACCCGGACCAGGAGGCCAGGTACGTCAAGGACAAGAAGACGATCAGTCCGGGCGGCGATCTGGGCGTCACCGGGCACATCGGCTGGTTCGTGCCGACGTACTTCGCCAAGCAGCACCCCGACGTCACCGACTGGCACAACCTCAACAAGTACGCCGATCAGTTCCGCACGGCGGAGAGCGGCGGCAAGGGCCAGTTGCTGGACGGCTCCCCGTCCTACGTCACCAACGACAAGGCCCTGGTGCAGAATCTGGGCCTGGACTACCAGGTCGTGTTCTCCGGGTCGGAAGCCGCTCAGATCACACAGATCAAGCAGTTCGCCAAGGAGAAGAAGCCGTTCCTCTCCTACTGGTACAAGCCGCAGTGGCTGTTCGAGAAGGTGCCGATGACGGAGGTGAAGCTGCCCGCGTACAAGGACGGGTGCGACGCCGACGCGAAGAAGGTCGCGTGCGCCTACCCGCAGACACCGCTGCAGAAGTACCTCAACGCCCGCTTCGCGGGCAGCGGCGGCAAGGCTGCCCAGTTCCTCAAGAAGTTCTCCTGGAACACCGAGGACCAGAACAAGGTCGCCCTGATGATCGCCGATCAGAAACTGTCCCCCGAGGACGCGGCGAAGAAGTGGGTGGACGAGAACGAGAAGACGTGGCGGGCCTGGATCCCCCGCTGACGCCTGTGGGCTGACCGGACGTCGTCCGTCCGGTCAGCCCGTGCCGGTATGCGGGCGCTACGGAACGAGCAGGTGGAGCAGATGGGCGCAGGCTGTCGATTCGTCCGGGTGCCGGGCGATCACCTCGTAGCTGCCGCGTTCGTACGCCCCGGTCTCCCAGTCCCCGTCGGACGCCTGCCGCAGGAACAGGAAGTCGGGCGGGGTGGGGGCCGGTTCGTGAACCCCCTCGATGCGGTAGTAGCCGTCGGCGACTCCTGCCTCGCTCAGTGCGGCCCGCAGTTCCCGGCGTTCCACGTCGGTACTACGCGCCGGCCGGGGCGAGGTAGTCGTGCTCCAGCAGCCACTTGACGTTCAGCCGTTCGCCCTGGCCCGGGTCGAGGAAGACCGCGTCGAGCTTGATCTGCTGGCCGCCGCCCGACTGCTCGAACCAGGGGGCGATGCTGCCCTGCCAGACCCAGAAGGGCTTGGCGACCTTGTACACCCGGTAGTCGCAGGGA
Source organism: Streptomyces sp. NPDC127177 (assembly GCF_042672475.1). Taxonomy (NCBI): domain Bacteria; kingdom Bacillati; phylum Actinomycetota; class Actinomycetes; order Kitasatosporales; family Streptomycetaceae; genus Streptomyces; species Streptomyces sp. NPDC127177. Next base: position 49,160 of record NZ_JBHXUW010000004.1, on the reverse strand, counting down.
AAGGCGGCCTCACGGGTGTTGAGGTTCTGCGGCGGCAGAGCCCGCTCGGCGTACGAGTCACCGGCAGGGGCCAGGTAACCGCCGTACTCCGAGCCGAAGCGGTCCAGGCGCTGGCCGGGGCGCAGTTTCGTCGGCTCCTTGTCGACCTGGCCGTTGACCTCGCCGAAGCCGTCGTTGGGCGGGTACTTCCAGCTTCCGGTGTCGGCGGGCCCCTCCCAGTACTTCTTCAGGAAGGCCTGGGGGGACAGCCCCCCGGTGCGCTGGTAGCCCTTCAGGAGCGGGCCGACCGGGGCCAGGTTCTTGTTCGGCAGCCACTGGGGGCCGAGCCGCGCGTCGTCGTGGAACTCGCCGGTGCAGGGCTCGTGCCGGACCGTGGCCGCGGAAGGCCGGTTCTCCGGCTTCGCCGCGGCGCTCGCCGCGGGGGCCGTGATCAGTCCGGCAGTGATGCCGAGTGCGGCAAGTACGGTGCGCATGCGGTGCATTCAGATGTCCCCTCGAGTACTGATGATCTATCAGTGAGGTGACAAAGAGTATCCGCACGAGCACAGCGGGTTTCGACACCATGCCGTTTCACGCGACGAGGGCGTGGCGCCCCGCTCTCATCCGGCCGTGCCGCCCCCGGTCTCGGGGGCTGCCTCGGTGAGCGCGAACCAGGCGGTCTTGCCCTCGGGTTCGGGACGCACACCCCACTGATCGGCCAGGATGTCGAGCAGCAGAAGTCCGCGCCCCGAGGAGGCGAGTTCGCCAGGGGTCCGCTGGTGGGGCAGCTCGTCGCCGCGGTCCATGACCTCGACGAGCAGCCGCCGGCGGCCGGTCTCCCCGGTGACGTACGCGGTGAGTGAGCCGTCCTGGTCGGTGTGCACGAGGACGTTGCCGAGGAGTTCCGTCGCCAGGAGCACCGCGGTGTCCACCTGGTCCGGCCGTGCCCAGTCGTACAGCAGCGCCTTCAGTTCGGCGCGCGCCTCGGACAGCCCCTCGCCCTGGTCCTGGCCGATGCTCAGCACCAGCCGCCGCCGGTTCACCTCGGCCTGCGGCTGCCCGGAGTCCCGGCGCAGGAGCAGGAGGGCGATGTCGTCGCCGTCGCGTGCGGCAGCGGCCTCCCGGGCACCGGGTTCGGGGCTGAGCACGGCCGACATCAGCCGGTCCGCCATCCCCTCCAGGTCCTCGACGGGTCCGGGCGAGAACGCGTCGCGCACCCGCACCCAGCCGCTGTACATGTCGTGGCCGCCGTTCTCGATCAGCCCGTCCGTGCACAGCATCAGGACCTCGCCCTCGTGCAGGCGCACGGTGTCGACGGGGTAGTCCTCCTCGCCGGGCATCAGTCCGAGCGGCAGGCCGCCGCTGATGTGCTTGATCAGACAGGTGCCGTCGGGTGTGCGCAGGACCGGGTGCGGATGGCCGGCCCGCGCGATGTGCAGGTTGCCGGTGGACGGGTCGGCCTCGATGTAGAGGCAGGTGGCGAACCGGTCCTGGTCGAGAGTGGTCAGGAAGCGCGAGGCCCGTGCCAGTACGGCGTCCGGCCCGTGCCCCTCGGCGGCGTAGGCGTGCACGGCCGTGCGGAGCTGGGCCATCAGTCCGGCGGCGTGCACGTCGTGCCCCTGCACGTCGCCGATGACCAGGGCCAGCCGGCCGTTGGGCAGGTCGATGCTGTCGTACCAGTCCCCGCCGACCATGAGCCCTCCCCCGGTCGGCACGTAGCGCGTCGCGACGCTCAGGCCGGTCAGGGCCGGGCCGGCGGTGCGCATGCTCCGGCGCAGTCCCCGGGAGAGGGCCAGTTCGGCGCGGCTGGCACGGGCGCGTTCCAGGACCTGGGCGATCATCCTGCCGGTGACGGTCAGCAGGGCGCGCTCGCTCGTCGTGAACTCCACCGGCGAGCGGAAGGCGGCGAGCCACACCCCCACCACCCGCCCGGCGGTGACGAGCGGCAGGAACGCCCACGCGTTGCGGTCCTTGCGGGCGGACAGGTACCAGGTGGCGGGAAACCTGCGGCGGTACTCCTGCGTCGAAGGGAGAAAGACGGCCCGGCCGGTCCTGGCCACCTCGGTGGCCGGGTAGCCGGTGGCGAGCGGCATCCGGAATCCCGGGTCGGGCGCACCGCCGGGGCGGAATCCGTACTGGCCCAGGGCGCTCAGGGACCCCTCGTCGATGCCGAACACACACTGTCCGTCCAGCGGGAATTCCGGGGCGTACAGCCCGGCCACCAGCCTCAGCGCCTCGTCGAGCGAGTCGGACTCCGCGAGGGTGTGACCGGTGGTGAGCAGGAGCGAGTCGCGGCGTCTGGCCGCCTCATCGGCCGGGGCGCCGACAGCCGGTGCCGGGGTGTCGACAGCCGGTGCCGGGGCGCCGCGCTGTTCCGGACGAGGCGTGTCCATGCTGTTCAGCGCGGCGATCTGGTCCAGCTCGGCCTCGAACTCGTCCGGCGGCGGCTCATGCCCTTCACCACCCATCCGGCATCCCTTCGTCCCGATGTCGTCGCCGACTGCTCGTTCCATGCTCCGACGGCGGAGCCGGGTCCGCAGTGCGAGAGACCGGAACGGGGGCGCGCCGGGCGCCGGGGAGCAGGGGACCGCGGGGCCCGCAGGACCTTGCAGGACAGGGCCCGGGGCGTGTCCCGAAGGCCCCGCCCGCCCCGCGGCGTCCGGCACGCTCGCGGCGTTACGGGGCCCGGCCTGCGGGCGAGGACGGCAGTTCGACGACAGGCCCTAGCGGTACGCCGCCGACCTGCGTACATCGCTGAAGTCGATGGCCCGGTCGGCCTCGCGCAGAGTCTCCTCAGCCACTCGGCGCACCTCCGCCGGAACATCCCCGTGCTCCTCCACGAGACCGGCGTAGATCGGTGCCTCGGAACTGTCTGTGAAACTCACGTCGAACTGCCTCAATCGGTTGGTTATGCCATCGTTCGGCCGGAAACAGGGGCCGATTCTACGTGGTCCCCCATTTGGTCGGCGGGCGGCACCGAGGAGTGGGCATCCGGCCGCCGCCCGGCCCCGGCTCACGATCTTCCGCCGCCATTTCCCCGTCCTTGCGGGAATGATGGCGCCATGGTGAATCCCACGATCCTGAGCGTCGACGACGACCCGGCCGTCTCCCGGGCGGTGGCCCGCGACCTCCGGCGCCAGTACGGCGACCGCTACCGCATCGTGCGGGCCCTCTCGGGCGGTGACGCGCTCGACGCGCTGCGCGAGATCAAGCTCCGCGGCGACCGGCTGGCACTGATGCTGGCCGACTACCGGATGCCGCACATGAACGGCATCGAGTTCCTGGAAGCGGCGATGGACCTGTTCCCGCTGGCCCGCCGGGTGCTGCTGACCGCGTACTCCGACACGGAGGCGGCCATCGACGCCATCAACGTCGTGGATCTGGACCACTACCTCCTCAAGCCCTGGAGCCCGCCCGAACAGCATCTCTACCCGGTGATCGACAACCTGCTGGAGCTGTGGCAGACCACGCCGGACCCGGGCGAGACGCAGATCCGGGTGGTCGGGCATCGCTGGTCGGCGCCGTCCTTCGCCGTCCGCGACTTCCTCACCCGCAATCTGGTGCCCTACCGGTGGCTGCTGTCGGACGAGCCGGAGGGACAGCGGCTGCTGGCAGCCGCTGGGCTGACCGCGGCGGACGTGCCGCTGGTCGTCACCCCGGAGGGCAAGCCCCTGGTCTCCCCCACCGAGCGGGAGCTCGCCGCCCAGGCCGGCCTCAGTACCCTGCCCGCGTCGGACTTCTACGATCTCGCGGTGGTCGGCGGCGGGCCCGCCGGTCTCGGCGCGGCCGTCTACGGCGCATCGGAGGGGCTGCGCACCATCCTGGTCGAGGAGCGGGCGACCGGCGGGCAGGCCGGGCAGAGCAGCCGGATCGAGAACTACCTCGGCTTCCCCGACGGTGTCTCCGGATCCCAGCTCACCGACCGGGCCCGCCGCCAGGCACTGAAGTTCGGGGCGGAGATCCTCAGCGCGCAGCGGGTCGTCGCCCTGGAGGAGGCGGGGGCGGGCCGGGTGCTGCATCTGGGTTCCGAGAGCTCGATCGCCGCCCACACCGTGGTGCTGGCCACCGGTGTCTCCTACCGGAGGCTGGACGGCACCGGGCTGGAGGAGTTCGCCGGGGCGGGGGTCTTCTACGGCTCCGCCGTCACCGAGGCGCCGAGCTGTTCCGGGCAGGACGTCTACATCGTCGGCGGCGCCAACTCCGCGGGCCAGGCGGCGGTGCACTTCTCGCGGTACGCGCGGCGGGTCCACGTCCTGGTGCGCCAGGGCGATCTGACGCGTTCGATGTCCAGCTATCTGATCGACCAGATCAGCGGCATCGACGCGATCGAGATCCACCCGTGGACCGAGGTGTCCGGCGGTGCGGGCGACGGGCACCTCCAGCGGCTCACTCTGCGCGACAGCCGCTCGGGCGCGGAGCACACCGTTGACGCCTCGTGGCTGTTCGTCTTCATCGGCGCCGAGCCGCGCACGCAGTGGTTGGAGGGGGTCGTCGCACGCGACGAGCACGGCTTCGTCGTGACGGGACCGGATCTGGTGGCCGGCGGCGGGCGTCCGGCCGGCTGGCAGCTGCCCCGGGACCCGTATCACCTGGAGTCGAGCGTCCCGGGGGTCTTCGCGGCGGGGGACGTACGTTCCTCGTCGGTGAAGCGGGTCGCTTCGGCCGTCGGCGAGGGAGCCATGGCGGTCTCCCTGGTGCATCGCTATCTGGAGGCGCAGTGACCGAGTCGGACCGGCTTTCGCCGGAGCAGTTGCGGACCCTGTTCCTGTTCGAGGAGCTGAGCGATGAGCAGCTCGGCTGGCTGGCGGAACGGGGCCGCAGGGAACAGCGCCCGGCCGGCACCGTGGTGTACGAGGAGGGCGAGGCCGCCACCTGCTTCTACGTGCTGCTCGGCGGGGCGATCGCGCTCAGCCGGGTGCTGCACGGCGACGACGTGGAGGTCAACCGCACCGATCAGCGCGGGGTGTACACGGGTGCGACCCGCGCCTATCTGGGTGACCGGGTCGAGCAGCGGTACGCCCATACCCTGCGGGCCGTCACCGACGCCGAGTTCTTCGTGCTGCCGGCGGAGGAGTTCGCGTACGCGGTGCGGACCTGGTTCCCGATGGCGCTGCATCTGCTGGACGGGCTGTTCTTCGGTACCCGGGCGGCCAACACGATCGTCAACGAGCGGGAGCGGCTGCTGGCCCTGGCCTCGCTGTCGGCGGGCCTCACCCACGAGCTGAACAACCCCGCGGCCGCCGCGGTGCGGGCCACCGCGGCACTGCGGGAGCGGGTGGCCGGGATGCGCCACAAGCTCGCCATGATCGCCGACGGCCGGCTGGACGGCTCCGAACTGCACCGGCTGGTCGAGCTCCAGGACGACGCGGTGCACCGGGCGGCCAAGGCCACCGGGCTGCCCGCCCTCGCGGCCGCCGACGCCGAGGACACGGTCGGCGACTGGCTGGAGGACAACGGCGTGACGGACGGCTGGGATCTGGCGCCGACCCTGGTCTCGGCGGACATCGGCGTTCCGTGGCTGTCCTCGGTCGCCGAGTCCACCGGCAGGGAGAATCTCGGCTCCACGGTGCGCTGGCTGGCCTACACGGTGGACGCGGAGCTGCTGATGGGCGAGATCGACGACGCCGTCACCCGGATCTCGGGACTGGTCGGCGCCGCCCAGCAGTACGCCCAGCTGGACCGGGCGCCGCAGCAGACCGTTGACGTGCACACCCTGCTGGACGCGACGCTCACGATGCTCCAGGCGAAGATCCCGTCCGGGGTCCGGGTGGTCAGGGAGTACGACCACGAGCTGCCGCCCGTCGCGGCGTACGGCGCCGAGCTCAACCAGGTGTGGACGAACCTGATCGTCAACGCGGTCGACGCGATGCCGGACGGGGGCACACTGACGATCCGCACCTGGCGGGAGGACGCCCGGCTGCTCGTCGAGGTGGCCGACACGGGTGCGGGCATCCCGGCCGCGATCAGGCCTCGGATCTTCGAGCCCTTCTTCACGACCAAGCCGGTCGGTGAGGGCACGGGGCTGGGGCTGGACATCTCGTACCGCATCGTCGTCAACAAGCACCACGGTGACATCCGGGTCTCCTCGGAGCCGGGCGACACCCGGTTCCAGGTGTGCCTGCCGATCGGTCCGCCGGAGGAGGACTGAGTTCCCGGGCTCCGGACGCGCCGAGCGCGATTGACCTCAAGTCCGCTTGAGACCTTAGCGTTCTGTCCGCACCCCGCAGCCGTGTCCGGCCGCCGGGAGCATCGACCCGCCGGATCCCGGAGGCACGCATGAGTATGGAAGTCACCGCTTGGTCGTCGCTGCACAGCGCGATCAACGCCCAGCAGGACCGCCGGCCCTTCTCCCGGGCCACCGTGCGTCGGATCGGCGCGTTCGCCGCGCCGCGCCGCCGCGAGCTCTACCGTTTCCTGCTGCTGAGCGTGGCCACCGCGCTGCTGGCGGTGGCCACCCCGGTGCTGGCGGGCCGGGTGGTCGACGCGATCGTGCAGGGCGGGGAGAGCGGCACGGTGATCCGGCTGGCTCTGCTGATCGCCGTGATCGCCGTGGCGGAGGCGGGGCTCGGCCTGCTGACCCGTCTGCTGTCGGCCACCCTCGGTGAGGGGCTGATCCTGGATCTGCGCACCGCGGTCTTCGACCATGTCCAGCGGATGCCGGTCGCCTTCTTCACCCGGACCCGCACCGGCGCCCTGGTGAGCCGGCTCAACAACGACGTCATCGGGGCACAGCGCGCGTTCAGCAACACCCTGTCCGGGGTGGCCTCCAACCTGGTGACGCTGCTGCTGACCCTCGGGGTGATGCTCACCATCTCCTGGCAGATCACCCTGCTCGCACTCGTCCTGCTACCGGTGTTCGTCGTACCCGCGCGGCGGATGGGCTCCAGGATGGCCCGGATGCAGCGTGAGGCCGCCGGTCACAACGCCGCCATGGGCACGCAGATGACCGAGCGCTTCTCGGCTCCCGGCGCGACCCTGGTCAAGCTCTTCGGCCGGCCTGCCGACGAGTCCGCCGAGTTCGCCGCCCGCGCCCGCCGGGTTCGTGACATCGGCATCCGTACCGCCATGGCGCAGTCGACGTTCATCACGGCGCTGACCCTGGTCTCGGCGCTGGCTCTGGCGCTCGTCTACGGGCTCGGCGGCTACTACGCGATCCGCGGCAGTCTGGAACCCGGCGCGGTCGTCGCGCTCGCACTGCTGCTCACCCGCCTCTACGCCCCGCTGACGGCGCTGGCGGGTGCCCGGGTGGAGGTGATGAGCGCGCTGGTGAGCTTCGAGCGCGTCTTCGAGATCCTCGATCTGAAGCCGCTGATCGCCGAGAAGCCGGACGCCCGCAAGGTGCCGGAGGGGCCGGTGTCGGTGGAGTTCGACCAGGTCTCCTTCGGATATCCGTCCGCCGACAAGGTCTCGCTCGCCTCGCTGGAAGAGGTGGCCACGCTGGACAGCCGGGGCGGTACACAGGTGCTGCACGAGGTGTCCTTCCGCGCCGAACCGGGCCGGATGGTCGCCCTGGTCGGCTCCTCCGGCGCCGGCAAGTCGACGATCGCGCAGCTGCTGCCCCGTCTGTACGACGCCGACTCCGGGTCCGTACGGCTGAACGGCGTCGATGTGCGCGATCTGAGCGCGACGTCGATCCGCGAGACGCTCGGAATGGTCACCCAGGACGGGCACCTCTTCCACGAGTCCATCCGGGCCAATCTGACCCTCGCCAGGCCCGGGGCGAGCGAGGACGACATCTGGGACGCCCTGCGCCGCTCGCGCCTGGACGGGCTCGTGGCCTCGCTGCCCGACGGGCTCGACACGGTGGTGGGTGAACGCGGCTACCGGCTCTCGGGCGGTGAGCGGCAGCGGCTGACCATCGCCCGGCTGCTGCTCGCCCGGCAGCGCGTCGTCATCCTCGACGAGGCGACCGCGCACCTCGACTCGACCTCGGAGGCGGCGGTGCAGGAGGCACTGGCCGAGGCACTGGAGGGTCGCACCGCCGTGGTGATCGCCCACCGGCTCTCGACCGTGCGGGCGGCCGACCTGATCCTGGTCGTCGAGGAGGGACGGGTCGTCGAACGCGGCACCCACAGCGAGCTCCTTGCCGCGGGCGGCAGGTACGAGGAGCTGTACCGGACGCAGTTCGACTCGCCCGAGGCTGCCGGGACGCGGGTGGAGTCCGTACCAGCCGAATGAGAGCCGCAGGAGCGTGAAGCCGCCCCCGGTCCGTGCGGACCGGGGGCGGCTTTCGACGGGGCTTCGTACTGCGGGCGGGTCAGTCGTTGTCGACGTCCTCGCTGACGACGGTGCCCTTGGCCGCGTCGACGTCGACGGTGGTCTTCTTCCAGTCCTTGCCGACGACGTCGACGGACCAGACGAGGACGTTCTTGTCGTTCTCGTCCAGGTCGACGGAGGTCACGGTGCCCTTGACCTTGTCAGTCGCGGTCTTGGCGGCCTTCTGCGCCGTCTGGGTGGCCTTGGCGATCCTGTCGGCCGTGCGGCTCTTGTCCTCGGTGTCCTGTCCCTGCTTCTCGACGGTCTGGAGCACCTTGCCGGAGACCGCGTCGACACGCACGGTGTGCTCGGTGCCGTCCTTCGCGGCGACCGTCGCGACCCATTCCGGGCCGGTGGGCGAGGGCGAGGGGCTGGCGGACGGCGAGGAACCGGCACCGCTCGGGGAGGCGCTCGCACTCGCGCTCGCACTCCCACTCGCGGACGCGCTCGCGGACGCCGACGCGGACGCGTCGGTGTCGTCGTCCGACTTCTCCGGGCCCTTGAGGTCGAGCTCGATCAGCTTGCCGCCGGGGACCGCTCCCACGGCGGTGGTGACCGCCTTGTCGAAGGTGATCTTGGTGGAGTCCAGCAGCTTCTTGCGCTCCTGCTGGTCCTCGCTCAGCGAGGCGCTCGGGCTGGGCGAGGCGGTGGTCGTCCGCTCCGGGACGGCGCGCGCGGCTTCGGAGGTCTCCGTGCTCGCCGACTTGCTGCCGCTGTCCTGGCCGCAGCCGGTGAGCAGGGCCGCCGTCAGGACGACGCAGGCGGCGCCGGCCGCACGGAGGCGGTGGGCACGGAGGAGTCCGGTCTTCTTGGGGGGTTCACATGTCATGCCCGCATGCCTAACCGCCCTGCGCGTCCGGCATGTGGGGTAAGCGGTCGGTATCACCCGATCACCCGTGTTCCGGTCCGGAAGGGTGTCCGGAAGTCCTTGCGAATATTGGTTCCCCGCGGGTCGCGATCCGGCGGCTTTGGTGCGAGCCTGGGAGTATGACCTGGGCGTCCTGGACGACTCGCGGAGTGTATTCGGGGCACGGCGGCGTGCTCACCGAAGAGGTCGGGCCGCTGTCCGGCGATCTGACCGTGCACACCACATGGGCCGATGACACCGCACAGATAACCGTGCAGTACACCGACGCAGCCGACTGGTTCACCATGGCGGGCAGCCCCGTGCCCTGTTCCTCGGAAGGGGACAGCCGTGCGCTGCACGAGGCCGTGGTGAACGCCGTCCGGCGGGGTTCCGCGGCCACGGTTCCGACCGCGTGCCTGGAGCCCGGCGGACAGGCCGGCACCACCACCGCCCCCGAGTAGAACCGCGAGCCGTCAGAGCTGAAGCACGAGCGTGCGCCCGCACGCGGACCGTACGGGCGCACCATGAGGCGTGCGTCAGTGCGCCTTCTTCACGAACTCCGTGGTGTACGTCTTGGAGAGGTCCACGTCGGCGTTCTTCAGGTTGGGGTTGAAGGCCTTCAGGACCCGCTCGACGGTGGCCGGCCCGTCGGCGGGCATCACGCCGTCCGTGGTGAACATCGGCAGCGTGTTCTTGATGGACTGCGCGTAGAGGGCCGCCCCGCCGCCCTGCGCGTAGTCGGCCGGCATCTTCGCGGCGATCTCGTCCGCGCTGTGCGTCGACATCCACTTCAGGGTCTTCACGAAGGCGTTGGCCAGCTTCTGCACGGTCGCCTTGTGACCGTTGACCCAGTCGGTCTGCATGTAGAGGCTGGAGGACGGGTACAGCCCGCCGAGCGCCTTCCTGGAGCCCTCCGGCGTCCTCATGTCGATGAGGATCCTGCCCAGCTTCTTGTCCAGCACGGTGGCCACGGTGGGATCGGTCGTCATACCCCCGTGGATGGAACCCTGCTGGAGCGCGGAGATGAACGTCTGCCCGGCTCCGACCGCGACGGGGGTGAACTCGCTGGTCTCTACGCCGTTCTTCACGGCGAGGTACTTCGTCAGGAAGTCGGTGGATGAGCCGAGCCCCGTCACGCCCAGCCTCTTGCCCTTGAAGTCCCCGGCCGAGCCGATGTCGCCCGCCGCCTTGTTCGAGACCATCTCGACCTCTCCCGGTGCCTGGGAGAGCTGGACCACCGACTGGACGTGCTTGCCCTTCACCTGGAGGTCCAGCGTGTGGTCGTAGAAGCCGACCGTCCCCTGCACATCGCCGGAGACCAGCGCGGTCTCCGCCTGGACACCGGCGGGCTCGGTCAGCAACTGGACGGCCACGCCCTCGTCCTTGAAGTAGCCGAGCCGCTCGGTGAGCATCGCCGGCAGGTAGATGACCTTGTCCAGGCCACCCACCATGATCTTGACCTTGTCGTTCTTGTCGCCTGACGCGGAGGTGGAGTCGCCTCCGCAGCCGGTCAGGCTCGCCGCGGCGAGCACTCCGGCGACGGCGAGTGCCGGGATCCGTGGGGACATACGCATCTGGTTTCACGTCCTTGTGAGAAACAGCCTGGGAAGCAGTCTGAGTAACAGCGGAGGGGGCGGTGCCCGGGGAGGGGAGACGCTCAGCGCGCGGTGTCGGCGTCGGCCGGCTTCCAGCGGAAGAGCTTCTTCTCCAGGAAGGTGAGCAGCCCCTCGGCGAGCAGGGCGACGACCGCGAGGATGACCATGGCGGCGTAGACGCCGGCCGCGTTGAAGGTGCCCTGCGAGGCGGCGACCAGCAGACCGAGCCCCTTGGTGGCGCCGATGTACTCACCGACGATCGCGCCGATCAGCGCGAAGCCGAAGCTGACGTGGAGGCTGGTGAAGATCCATGAGGTGGCCGAGGGGATGACCACCTGAAGGGTCACCTGCCGGTTGCTGGCGCCCAGGATGCGGGAGTTGGCGACGAGGTTGCGGTCGACCTCCCTGGCCCCTTGGAAGGCGTTGAAGAAGACGGGGAAGAACACCAGGACGACCGCGGAGGCGACCTTCGAAGCCGGGCCGAGGCCGAACCAGATCAGGAAGATCGGCGCGAGCACGATACGCGGGAGCGCGTTGAGCACCTTGATGTACGGGCCGAGGACATCGGCGGCGAAGCGGACCCGGCCCAGCGCGATACCGAGCAGCACCCCGGCGATCACACCGATGACCCAGCCGAGCAGCGCCTCGTAGAGCGTGTACCAGATCTGCTCCCACAGGGAGCCCTGGGCGGTGCCGTCGGTCACCCAGACGCGTATCTGGTCCCAGATCTTCGACGGCATGGAGAAGTTGAACGGGTCGATGACCGCGGTCCTGGCCAGCCACTCCCACAGCCCGACGACCGCGACGAGCACGGCGATCCGGCTGCCCAGCACCAGCAGCCTGCGGTTGCGGGCGGCCCGCGCCCTGGCCTCCGTGCGTCCCGACTTGGTCACGGCGACATCCTTGGTGAGGGTCTCAGGCGGCATCTGCGGCACCCCTCTCACGGGTGATGCGGACCTCTTCGCCGAGCGAGGACCAGATCTCCCGGTAGATCTCCAGGAACCGGGGCTCCAGCCGTACCTGCTCCACCTTGCGCGGGCGCGGCAGGCCGATCTCGAAGACCTCCTTGACCGTGGCCGGTCCGGCCGTCATGACGACCACCTTGTCGGCCAGGGCGATGGACTCCTCCAGATCGTGTGTGACGAAGACGACGGAGGCTCCCGTGCCGCCCCACAGCTCCAGCAGTTCGTCGGACATCAGCGCCCGGGTCTGTACGTCGAGCGCCGAGAACGGCTCGTCCATCAGCAGGATCTCCGGGTCGTTGACGAACGTCGCCGCGAGTGCGACCCGCTTGCGCTGACCGCCGGAGAGCTGGTGCGGATAGCGGTCCTCGAACGTGGACAGCCCGACCCTGTCGAGCCAGGCCCGCGCCCGTTCCTTCGCCTCCGCCTTCGGCACGCCCCGGAAACGGGGGCCCGCCATCACATTGGACAGAACGGTCCGCCAGGGGAAGACGGCGTCCTGCTGGAAGACGAAGCCGACCTTGTCGCCGATGCCGCGCACCGGCTCGCCGGAGACCAGCACCTCGCCCTCGGTGGGCTCCTCGAGGCCGCTGATCAGGGTCAGTGTCGTCGACTTGCCGCAACCGGTCGGGCCGACGACGGCGACGAACTCGCCCCGGCCGATCGTCAGGTCAAGATCCCGTACGGCGGTGTGGAGCGCCCCCGACGGAGTCCGGAACGCTTTGCTCGCCCCCCGCAGCTCGATGGCGGGGCTCGTTTCGCTGTTCATGGGCCGGGACGCTAGGGGCCCTCCGGCGGCAGCGGGAGCCTTGCGCCCACAACCGTGGGTTCTGCCCGTTACCCATGGTTGTGCTCATTGTGCTCACGCCCGTACAACGAAGCGGAGACGGGGGCTAGGCAGCGAGGTCGGTGCCGTTTACGTTGCGTTCACACCGAACGAATCGGAGCGCCGGATTCGAGGACCGCCGAAGAGCAGGGGACACAGGCATGCGGATTCACTGGCCCCGCCGTGTCTTCGCCCAGGTCCTGCTCACCCAGGTGGTCATCACGACGGGGGTGGTCATGCTCGTCACGGGGCTCTTCCTGGCCCCCCTCAGCCATGAGCTCGACGACCAGGCGATGCGCCGGGCCCTGTCGATCGCCCAGACCACCGCCGCCGAACCCGGCCTGGTCGACAAGCTGCTGACCACCGATCCCGACCCGTCGGGGCCCGTGCAGGCCGAGGCGGAGCGGATCCGGTGGGCCACCGGGGCGTTGTACATCGTGGTGATGGACACCCGGGGGGTGCGCTGGTCGCACACCGAGACCGACCGGATCAACGAGCGCGTCTCCACCGATCCGGGTACGGCGCTGAGCGGCCGCGAGGTCATGCAGATCGACATCGGCACCCTGGGCCGCTCGGCCCGGGCGAAGGTGCCGCTGCGCGACCGTTCCGGCACCGTGGTCGGGGCCGTCTCGGTGGGGATTGCCTACAAGAACGTCCGGCAGGGGCTGCTGAGCACCATTCCGGTGCTTCTGCAGTACGCGGGCGCCGCACTGGCCGCGGGGGTGCTGGCAGCGCTCGCCGTCTCCCGGCGCCTCCAGCGCAGCACCCACGGACTGGCGTTCGCTGACATCTCGGCGCTGCTGGACGAGCGCGAGGCGATGCTGCACAGCATCCGGGAGGCCGTGCTCGCACTCGATTCGCGCGGCCGCATCCGGCTGCTCAACGACGAGGCGCAGCGGCTGCTGGAGCTGACCGCGGACGCCGTCGGCAGGACGCTGGGCGAGGTGCTGCCACCGGGCCGTACGGCGGAGGTACTGGCAGGCCGGGTCGACGGCACCGATCTGCTCACCGTCTCCCGGGGGCGGGTGCTGATCGCCAACCGGATGCCCACCGGCGACGGCGGGGCGGTCGTGACGTTGCGCGACCGTACCGAGCTCGAACTGCTCGGCCGCGAGCTGGATTCCACGCACGGGCTGCTCGACGCGCTGCGCGCCCAGGACCACGAGCACGCCAACCGGCTGCACACCCTGCTGGGGCTGCTGGAGCTCGGCAGGCACGAGGCGGCGGTGGAGTTCGTCACCGAGGTGGCCGACGGGCACCGGGCGTCGGCCGAGCAGGTCGCCGAGCGGGTGAACGATCCGCTGCTGTCGGCCCTGCTGGTGGGCAAGTCGGCCGTGGCCGCCGAACGCGGGGCGGTCTTGCGGGTGTCCGCCGCGACCCGGCTGCCCGATGTCGTGGTGGACCCGCGCGATCTGGTGACCGTCCTGGGCAACCTGATCGACAACGCCCTGGACGTCGCGACGCTGGTCGAGGTCGAGGTGCTCGCCGAGGGCACCACCGCGGTTCTGCGGGTCAGCGACAACGGACCCGGGGTGCCCGTGGCGGCGCGGGAGCAGATCTTCACGGAGGGCTGGTCGACCAAGGAGTCCCCCGCCCACCGGGAACGCGGACTCGGGCTGGCGCTGGTGCGCCGTCTCGCCGAGCGCTACGGCGGTGCGGCCCGGGTCACCGCCAGGGCCGGCGGCGGCGCGGTGTTCACCGTGGTCCTGCCTGAGGCGCTCGCCGTCCGGCAGCGAGCCGAAGTGGGAGAGTCGAAGTGATAGACGTTCTGGTGGTCGACGACGACTTCCGGGTTGCGGAGATCAACGCCGCCTATGTGGCCAAGGTGCCGGGGTTCCGTGTCGTCTCCCGCGCCCACACGGCCGCGCAGGCGCTGTCCGTGCTGACCCGCGAACACGTCGATCTGATCCTGCTCGATCACTATCTGCCGGACCGGACGGGGCTCGCACTGGTGCGTCAGCTGCACCAGCTCGGCCATCCGGCCGACGTGATCATGGTGACGGCCGCCCGCGACGTCGTGACCGTGCGGACCGCCATGCGGTACGGCGCCCTGCAGTACCTGGTCAAGCCGTTCAGCTTCGGCGGCCTGCGTTCCAAACTGGAGAGTTACGCGACGCTGCGGCGCACTCTGGAGGGCGTGGAGAGCCGTCGCGGCGAAGCGGGCCAGGAACAGGTCGACCAGATCTTCGGGGCGCTGCGCACCTCGCAGGCCGTATCAGCTGCCGGCCTGCCCAAGGGGCACTCGGCGCCCACCGCCGACGTCATCCGCCAGGTCCTGTCGGCGGCCGGTGAGCCCTTGTCCGCGCACGAGGTCGCCGCCCGTGCCGGACTGAGCCGCTCGACGGCCCAGCGCTACCTCAAGTACCTGGAGGGGGCGGGCCGGATCAGCCTCAGTCTGAAGTACGGCGACACCGGCCGGCCGGAACACCGCTACGCCTGGGCGGCGGCGGGCTGAGGTGGCCGGCCGGCGCAACCCTTCTGCAACGTCCGGCCTGGTTGTATGGGAACCATGTACGCACCGCGTTCCGCCAGGTGCGGGGAGAGGGGCCGATCCGTGAACCGATCCGAGGTGCCGCTGCCATGAACTCCGCTGACGTGCAGCCGGTGGAACTCACCCCCGCCGCCGCCGATCTGGTGCGGCGGCTGCGTGAGCTCCACGGGCCGTTGATGTTCCATCAGTCGGGCGGCTGCTGCGACGGAAGCGCACCCATGTGCTACCAGGACGGCGAGTTCCGTACCGGCGGCTCCGACGTGGTGCTCGCCTCCCTGGAGGTCGACGGGGTGGCGGAGCGCGTCCCGTTCTGGATGTCGAGGAGCCAGTTGGAGGTGTGGGCGCACACCCGGCTGATCGTGGATGTGGTGGAGGGCCGGGGCAGTGGCTTCTCGCTGGAGGCCCCGGAGGGGGTGCGGTTCCTGATCCGCTCACGGCTCGTGGGCGGCTGAGCGGGAGCGGCACCCCGGTCCGGGTGGTGTTGCCCGGTCACGCGCCTTCCGGACGTGTCCGGCCGGGCCTCCCGCGGCGCTCCCCGGTGCGGCGGTCGAGCATCTCGCGCCGGATCCCGGCAGCCGTGGCCCTGGCCCGGTCCGAGGTCGCCCGGCGGTCCGCCTGGGCGGGTACGAAACGATGCAGCGCGTGCGCGCACTGCGGGCACGCGGCGTCGGTGTGGATCAGCCGGCCGTCCTCGCACTGCGGGTCGGCACAGAGCGCCCCGCGGAGCAGCTGTTCGGCGATCTCCAGGAGCGACCGGCGGGGCCCGCCCTCCTCGTTCTTCTCCTGGAGCGTGTGCGCCCAGCGGGCGTTCCACCGCCGCTCGACCCGGTCCAGGAGCTGATCCGCGCTGCGCCGGCCGAGCTCCAGGTGGATCAGTTCGACGAGTTCGGACGGATATCGGCCGCCGAACTCCCGCATCAGGGGCTGCGGAAGCGCGTGCAGGAGATAGCCGACCGGGTCCGCCCCCGCCCGTTGCCACTTCCGGCACTGGCAGTCGCCGTCCGCCGAAAGCGGCGTGCGGCACCGGCCGCACAGCCCTCGGCAGTCACCGCACAGCCCGTGGTCGAGCCCGTCCAGATGCCGGGCGGGCGCCCGGCCGCACTCACGACAGCAGGAGGCGCACAGCCCGCAGAGCCGCTCGAAGCCGACCGCCGTCGTCCAGGGCCGCTGCTGGCACCGGCAGCAGCGGCTGCTGTTGCAGTGCTCGTGGTGCACGGCGGCCGGTTCACGGCCGAGTGGGGCGTACGACATGCTGCGTTCTCCGGGTCCCGGCTCGATGCGTCACCCGGTGGCCGTTGCCGTGCCGGACAGGTCGCGGCCCCTGTCCCACCGCACCCCATCCGACCGTTTCACAGCTGGATGACCACGGTCTCCGAATGGTCGCACAATGCCACCGAGTGACCGAAATGACCACATCACGGATCGATCGGGACCCGCCCGTGCGCGCTTTCGTGCCGCTGCCTGACCTTACCGCCGGCGGCAGGGTTGGACGATGCCGCAGTGAACAGCATGACGGCCCCGCCGCACGGGACCACCGGACCGGGTCAGGGCCTGATGCTGCTGACGACGTCGGCGGTGGCTGTGAGGCCCTCCTGGATGGTGGGCGCCATGCTCGTCCCCGCGAGGAAGAAGCCCAGCAGGGCACAGACCAGCGCGTGCGAGACCTTCAGTCCGCCATTGCGCAGGAAGATCACCGCCAGGATCAGCAGAAGCAGCACCAGTGAGATCGAAATGGCCATGGCCAACCTCCTCCGCCGCGCCGGAATTGCGGCATTCGGCCGCCAGTGTGGCGTAGCGGAGGAGCCATCCGGCGCACTGGCGTATCCGCCAAACGGGTACGCCTGGGCGATCGCCGACGGGGCGGAGCGCACAGGTCGGACAGTCGCACCGGGGCTCGCCCCGGGCCGCCTCCGTCGTACGTACGGAGAAGGCCGGCGAGCCCCGCCGGATCATCGGTCGCGCGGCGGTGTCAGGGCGCCGGCAGCTCCATCAGTTCCGCGACGGTCTCGCGGTGGCGGCCCGCCGTGCCGTACGCGATCGAGTCCGCCTTGGCGCGCTTCAGGTACAGGTGCGCCGGATGCTCCCAGGTCATCCCGATGCCGCCGTGGAGCTGGACGCACTCCTCCGCCGCGTGGACGGCCACCTTGGAGCAGTACGCCTGCGCGACAGCCACCGCCAGCGGTGTGTCGGGGCTGCCGGTGGCCAGCGCGTCCGCGGCGTTGCGCGCCGCGGCCCGCGCGGAGACGACCTCGAGCCAGAGCTGCGCCATGCGGTGCTTGAGCGACTGGAACGAGCCGACCGGGCGGTTGAACTGGTGACGCTCACGCGTGTACCGGACCGTCTCCGTCAGGCACCACTCGGCGAGTCCGAGCTGTTCGGAGGCGAGCAGCCCGGCCCCGGCCAACAACCCCCTGCGGACGGCCTCCTGCGCCGTCCCGGGGTCCGCGAGGCGGGTTCCGGTGGCGCCGGCGAGGGTGATTCGGGCAAGCGGGCGGGTCAGGTCGAGCGCCACGAGCGGTTCCACGGTGACGCCGTCGGCGGCCGCGTCCACGGCGTACAGGCCGTCGCCGGTGGGCACCAGCAGCACATCGGCGGCGGTCGCGTCGGCGATCGGGCCGAACGTCCCGTCGAGGGTGCCGGTGAAGGTGGCGGGGTCCGGCGCGGCGGCGGCGAACGGTACGGCGAGTACGGCGGTCTTGCGGCCCGCGGCGAGTTCGGCGAGGAGACCGGCCACCGGCTCGTCCTGCCCTCCGAGCGCCAGCAGTGTCTCGGTCGCGACGACCGCGCTGGTCAGGTAGGGGGCGGGGGCGACGCTGCGCGCGAGTTCCTCGATGACCACCGCGGCCTCGCGGTGGGTGGCGCCCTGCCCGCCGAGCTTCTCGGGCACCAGGAGTCCGGCCGCGCCGATGTCGGCGGCGAGCGCCTTCCAGAGCCGGGGGTCGTACGGCGTGCCGGACTCGGTACGGGCGATCACCGCCGGCGCGTCGCACCGGTCGTCGAGCAGCGAGCGGACGGCTGCCCGCAGGTCCTCCTCGGCCTCCGAGTAGAGGAGGTCGGGAGTCCGGCTCTCTTCGGTCCGTGCGGTCATCGGGACAGGTCCTTCCAGGCGACGTCCTTGTCGTTGCGCGGCTCGGCCGGCAGGCCGAGCACGCGTTCGGCGACGATGTTGAGCAGTACCTCGCTCGTGCCGCCCTCGATGGAGTTGCCCTTCGAGCGGAGGTAGCGGTAGCCGGCGTCGCGTCCGGTGAAGTCGACGAGGTCGGGGCGGCGCATCGTCCAGTCGCTGTACAGCAGGCCCTCGTCACCGAGCAGTTCGACCTCGAGGCCGCTGATCTCCTGGTTGAGCCCGGCGAAGGCGAGCTTCATGCCGGAACCCTCGGGGCCGGGCTGCCCGGCGACCAGCTGCTGGCGCAGGCGGGTGCCGGTGAGCCGGGCGACCTCCGCCTCCACCCAGAGGGTCAGCAGGCGCTGGTGCAGGTCCGGGGTACGCAGCTCCGGGCGTTCGCGCCAGGTCCTGGCGACCGGGCCGATCATGCCGCCCTCGCGCGGGATACGGGCTCCGCCGATGGAGACGCGCTCGTTCATGAGTGTCGTCTGCGCGACCTTCCAGCCCTCTCCGACCGGGCCGAGCCTGTGGCTGTCGGGGATGCGCACCCCGGTGAGGAAGACCTCGTTGAACTCGGCCTCACCGGTGATCTGGCGCAGCGGCCGCACCTCGACGCCGGGGTCGGTCATATCGCAGATGAAGTAGCTGATGCCTCGGTGCTTGGGCGCGTCCGGGTCGGTGCGGGCGATGAGGATCGCCCAGCGCGCCACATGGGCGCTGGACGTCCAGACCTTCTGCCCGTCGATCACCCAGTCCTCGCCGTCGCGCACGGCGCGCGTGCCGAGGGCGGCCAGGTCGGAGCCGGCTCCCGGCTCGCTGAAGAGCTGGCACCACACCTCGTCGCCGACCCACAGGGGGCGCAGGAAGCGCTTCTTCTGCTCGTCGGTTCCGTAGCCGAGGACGGTCGGGGCGGCCATGCCCAGGCCGATGCCGATGCGGCGCGGATCGTTGTCCGGCGCGTTCGCCGCTTCGAGTTCGGCGTCGACGACCGGCTGCAGGGAGCGCGGCGCGTCAAGTCCGCCGAGCCCGGCCGGGTAGTGCACCCAGGCCAGTCCGGCGTCGAAGCGCGCCTTGAGGAAGTCGGTGCGGTCGGTGGTGGCCGGCGGGTGGGCGGCGAGGAGTTCCCGGGTGCGGCGGCGCAGTTCGGCGGCGTCGGGGGCGGTCATCGGGCGGCTCCCGAAGGGAGGACGACGATGCGGCCGGTGCTGGTGCCGTCGGCGACGCTCTGGACAGCGGCGGCCGCGCCTGCCATCGGGACGCGTTCGCTGATCAGCGGCTTGACGACGCCCTCGGCGGCGAGCCGGGTCAGCTCCTGGTGACAGTCACGGACCGCCTGCGGGTCCTTCGTGTTGTACAGACCCCAGTGGAGGCCGAGGACCGAGTAGTTCTTCACCAGGGCGTGGTTGAGCGCGGGGGTGGGGATGACACCGCCGGCGAAACCGACGACGACGATCCGGCCCTCGAAGGCGATGCACTTCACGGACTTGGCGTAGGCGTCGCCGCCGACCGGGTCATAGACGACGTCGGCGCCGCGCCCTCCGGTGGCCTCCTTGACGGCCGCGACGATGTCGTCGGTGCGCCGGTCGATGACCAGGTCACAGCCGAGTGCGGTGGCCGCCTTCGCCTTCTCGGGGCCGCCGACCACACCGATGACGGTGGCGCCCGCCGCCTTGCCGAGCTGGACGGCCGCGCTGCCGACGCCGCCGGCCGCGGCGTGGACGAGCAGGGTCTCGCCCGCCTGGAGGCGGGCCCGGCGGTGCAGTCCGAACCAGCCGGTCTGGTAGCCGATGTGCAGGGCGGCTGCCTCCGCGTCGTCGAGGGCCTCGGGTGCGGGCAGCAGGGCCGCCTCGTCCGCGACGACGTACTGGGCGAATCCTCCGTCGGGCAGGGCGGGGGTGGCGAGTACCCGGCGCCCGTCCTCGGTCCTGCCGCAGATCTCCACGCCGGGCGTGAACGGCAGCGGCGGCCGTACCTGGTACTGGCCGCGGCAGAGCAGCGCATCGGGGAAGTTGATGTTCGCCGCGAGCACCTCGATGAGCACCTGCCCGTCGCCGGGCGTGGGCCGGTCCGTCTCTTCCAGCCGCATCACCTCGCTCGGCTCGCCGTTCCGGTGCACTCGCCATGCCTGCATGAGGGGCCTCCACAACACTGTCGGCATTACCACTGCTCCGGCGCATACTAAGCGGTCGCTTGCCCCTCTGGGAACAACCTGCGGCGGGTGACCGTTCTCACCGGAGCGTGACGTGGGTGTGCGCCCGGCCCCGCCCACGAGAGTGCGGCGGCGCCGGACGCACGGCGGGACCGGCCGGCTACTCGCCCACCACCACCTCCGCGATCTGCGGCGCCGGGGCGCCCTTGCGCCAGGCGAGCCTCACCGCGTCGGCGGTCCCGCCTCGGGTGTCGATCCTGGTGTACGGCCCGGCGAGCTTCCCGACGGTCCGCCAGCCGCCGTCCCCGTTCCGCAGCTGGATGTCCGCCGCGCTCCCGGATCCGGCCGGCTGGAGGACCGTGACGGTGCCGGCCGCACGCGCGGCGCCGAGTCCGATCTCCAGGGACTCGCCCGTCCCCGGGGCGCGCGCCGCGCGGTAGACGGTGCCCGGGTCTCCGTCGGCCGCCGACGCCAGGGCGGATCCGGTGGCCGCCGGCGGGTTGCCGGTGACCGTGGCCTGCGTGGTCGTGACGTGGAACTCGCGGACGACCACCCAGCTGGTCTGGTCCGCGGTCGCCCTCGCCCGCACATAGCGGGCCTTCGTGCCGGCGGGCGGGGCCGCGGTGACGTCCGCCTGCCCGGAGAAGTCGGCGAGCCGCTCCCAGCTCCTGCCGTCGGCCGAGTACTCCAGCACCCCCGCGTGCAGGTAGTCGTCGGTACTGCCGGGCTTGCCCATGGCCAGCGCGATGTCGCCGATGCCCCTGGAGCCGCCCAGGTCGACGGTGAGCTGATCGTCCACCGCGGGTGCCCCGTCGCTCCAGAAGTACGTGGAGTCGTCGCCGTCGAGGACCCGGGAGACGTCATTGGTCTGGTACGTGCCGAGGTTCGTCGACGCGGTGGGCCTGCCGCTCACGCCGAGCGTCCGGTCGTGCTCGGCGGTCGCCGCCCCGATGAACGCGTCCAGCACCCCGTCACCGACGTGGACGGGCACCTTGCCGCCGTCGAGCCCCGTGTAGACGAAGGACTTGGCCTTCTCCACCTGCGCGGGCAGCTGCTGCCGGAGCTCCCAGGCCCGCGCCCCCTTGCCCGCGCGGGCCGCCTCGACCATGCGCAGGGCGGTGCGGGAGGCGGTCGCCCAGGACTCGGTGGCGTCCAGCCAGGGCCCCGAGTCGTCGATGAAGCCCCGGTCCGGAAGTCCTGCGCGCAGCCGGGCGGGGGCTGCGCCGAGGTCTCCGAGGACGAAGGTGAGCCGCTTCGCGTCGCCGGTCTTCCAGTAGCGTGCGAACTCCGCCGCCAGCTCCGGCGCCTTGTCGGTGTTGAGCGCGGAGCTGTAGTTGACGTCGGCGAAGGCGCGCAGCGCCCGCTGGGTGCGGACGTCCCCACCCGCGTACTCCTTGAGACCCTTGCCCCATGAGGTGCGCGGATCGTACGCGGCGTCGTTCCAGGAGTAGTCCGCGACGGTGTACAGCGAGAGCTTCGAGGCGTACGGCTGGATCATCGGGTTGGCGGTGATGCCGGCGAGCCTGCCCGGCAGACCCTTCTCGCGTCCGTTGAACGGGCCCAGGAGCAGACGGTCGGTCGCGTAGTCGTTCACCGGGTAGTTGTCCCAGGTGAGGATCGGATGCCCGAACACCTCGCGGGCTGCGTCGGCCTGGGCGACCGTCATGGTCGGTGCGACCACTCCCACTCCGGTCCACTCGACGAGAACGTCCGGGTCGAGCTGCTCCGACAGCGCCGACTTGTACGCGGATCCGCTGACGTTGTAGTACTCGGTGGGGACCATCTGGAGCGGCTGGGCGCCGGGGTGGGTCGCGACGAACTCCTTGTTGACCCGGTTCAGCAGGTAGGCCTGAGCGGCGCCCGCCGCACCGCCGCCGGTCCCCCACTTCGCCTTGTCGGCATCGCAGTTCCAGTCGGTGTAGCTGATGTCGTCGAGCGGCACGGCGAAGGTCCGTACGCCGATGTCCCAGATCGTCTGGAACTTGTCGACGAGCGCCTGCACGTCCTGGTCCGAGCTGTAACAGACCGACAGACCGGGTGAGAGCGCGTACGTGAACTCGACGTGCCGCTCGACCGCCCGGTCGGTGAGCTGCTTGATCTGCGCCAGTTGATCGGCGGGGTAGGGGTCGCGCCACTTCTCACGGAGGTAGGCGTCGTCCTTCGGCGAGTACACGTAGATGTTCATCTTGTGCTCGCCGTAGTAGTCGAGCTGGTCCAGCCGGGCCTCGTGCGACCAAGGGGTGCCGTAGAAGCCCTCGATGACGCCGCGCAGTGCGGTACCCGGCCAGTCGCGCACCGCGAGTCCGCCGACCCCGGCCCCCGGGGCCTTCCGGTGCGGCAGGACCTGGCGCAGGCTCTGCGCGGCGTAGTACGTGCCGGTGGTGTCCTTGCCGGCGAGGACGATGCGGCCCGCACCGATGCCGAGGACGTACCCGTCGGCGGGCAGTTCGGATGGGCCTTGAAGCTTCTGGGCGGCGAGCGCGCCGGCGTCACCGACGTGGACGGTGAGGCCGGTCGCCGACGGCCGGGAGGCCCGGACGACGCGGTTGGCGCCGGCCTGTTTCAGGGCCGTCTCCACCACGTCGAGCGAGGACGCGTCGGCCGTCTCCCCGGCCACCACGGTCACGGTGGGGGTGACGGTGATCCGGTCGGACCGCCTCTTCACGGACTGCGGGGTGGGGGTGATGACGGGATTCGCGGGGTCGTCCTGGGCCTTCGCCGGGGTGCCGGCCCCGGTGGGGCCCGCCGCTTGGGCGGACGGCCCGGCGGCCAGCAGACCACCTACGAGCATGGCCGCCGCCGCGGCGAGAGCGGTGAGGCGGGGTGGGCGAGGCGTCACAGATCCTCCATTGATCACTTAAGTCACCAGAGTCGCGCAACACAACAAGACCGAATTCAACATCCTGGCGCTTACATGTCAATGGTCTGGACAACATCACCGCGTGGACCTGGAGTTCTCTCGTCCGACGCGGTAGTTGTGCGCCATGACGGAGACGATGCGCACCCCCAAAACCGCCACCCCTCCCCCGCTCGGCGCCAGCGCGTTACCGCCCGGTACGTACGACGGGAGCGTGGTACTGGTGACCGGCGGCGGCTCGGGGCTCGGCAAGGCGACAGCGGCCGAGTTCGCCCGGCTGGGCGCCGGTCTGGTGCTCGTCGGCCGGAACGCCGGCCGGCTGGCCGCAGCCCGGGGCGAGCTCGCGGAACTGACCGGCGGCCGGGTCATGACCGTCGCCTGCGACATCCGCGACCCCGACCGGATCACCGAGGTGTTCGACGCGGCCGAGGCCGAACTGGGGCCGCCGGACGTGCTGATCAACAACGCGGCGGCCAACTTCCCCTCCCCCGCCGAAGACCTGTCGCCGAACGCCTGGCGGTCGGTCCTCGACATCACACTGACCGGCACGTGGTTCATGACCCGGGAGTTCGGGCGCCGCCACCTCGCGGCCGGGACGGCGGGCTCGATCGTGAACGTCGGGGCCACCTACGCCTGGACCGGTGGCCCCGGCCACGCCCATTCGGCCGCCGCGAAGGCCGGGGTGAAGAACCTGGTCGAGACTCTCGCCGTGGAGTGGGGTCCGTACGGGATCCGGATCAACGGGCTGGTGCCGGGGCTGATGCCGCACGAGGACATGAGCGCCGACATCCGCGGCAACCTGGACCGGGCAGGCGGGACGGAGCCCGCGCTCGACGCCCGCCAGCCGGCGCTGCGGGTCGGGCTGCCGCGGGAGCTGGGCTGGGCGGCGACATTCCTGGCCTCGCCCTACGCCGGGTTCATCACCGGCCACTCACTCGTGGTCGACGGGGCCAACTGGCAGCGGCGCGCGGTGGTTCCGCCGCCCGTGGTGCCCGTGCGCGAGCAGCTCGGACGCGGCCCGTTCGCACCGCCCGGACCCGGCGCGCGGTGAGTCAGCGGCCCTCGAAGCGCGGGGGCCGGCGGGCCGCCTTGGCGGCATAGCCCTCGGCGCAGTCCTGCGAGGTGAGGGTGAGGGCGGCGGCCAGAGCCGTACGGTCGAGCGCGTCCGTCATCCCGGCATCCGCGAAGACGTCGACCGACCGCTTGATGTGCCGCACGGCCAGCGGGGCGTTGGCCGCGACCGCGTCGGCCAGGGACCGTGCGGTGCGCTCCAGTTCACCGGCCGGCGTGACGCCCTGGAGCAGCCCGATCCGCTCGGCGGTCGCCGCGTCGATCCGGCGGCCGGTGAGCGCGAGGTACTTGGCCCAGCCGGCTCCCGCATCGCGGGCGATCCGCATGTCGCCGCCCGCGTCGACCGCGACGCCGATACCGGCCTCCGGCAGTGCGAACACGGCGTCATCGGCGGCGATCCGGATGTCGGCCATGAGCGCCAGCTCGAATCCGAACCCCAGGCAGTAGCCCTGGACCGCGGCGATCACCGGCTGCGGAAGCCCGGCGAACGCGGCGAAGCGCTCGTGTGCCCAGCGGATGCCCTCGTAGTAGCGGTGGGTGCGCTCGGACGGGGACCGCCCGGTGATGTCGCCGCCGGGCGCCGTGACGTCGATCCCGGCGCAGAAGGCCCGGCCCTCGCCGCGCAGCAGCACGACCCGTACCGAGTCGTCGAACCTGATCCGGTCCGCCATGATGCCGAGCTGCCTGCTGGACTCCCAGCTCCAGCCGTTGAGCCGATCGGGGCGGCAGAGGGTCAGCACACCCACGCCGTCCTCGATCCGGAGCGTGATCCGCTCCTCGCCGTCCCGGATGTCGTGGTCGAGGACATCGAGCAAGGCCGCCACCCCTCCGCTGGCTGACGCATCGTCAGCATCCCTTACGGGGGCCAGGGTACGGCGGGGCGCCCGGAGCGGCCAGGCCCGGTGCGGCTCAGCGGGTGAAGAGCTCGAAGGTGACGGCGGGCGTGCCGCCGAAGCGTTCGGCCGAGGCCGCGGCATTGCCGGCCAGGAAGGTACGGCAGTACTCCTCCGGGTCCTGGTCGGTGAGCACGTCGATGTACGTGCGGTGGGCCAGCAGCGACTGCACCGAACGCTCCATGCCCGGCGTCGCGTCGACGGCGTGCGTGGGCGTGGCCGATCCCGCGACGGCCACCCAGCGCACCCCGTCCCACGGTTCGAGCCCCTGCCCGGTCAGCTCCGGGAAGATCCAGCGGTTGCCCGCGTCGGCCGTCGCGTCCAGGGTCGCCCGGCCCACCGCACGGTGGTCGGGGGTGTTCCAGGCGACGCCGCCCCAGGTGTCCCGGTGGTTGAGCGTGACGATCAGCTCCGGCCGGTACCTGCGGATGGCTGCCGCGATGTCACGGCGCAGGGCCGGCCCGTACTCGATCACCCCGTCACGGTGGTCCAGGAACTCCACCCGGGACACCCCGACGACGGCCGCGCTCGCGCGCTGCTCCCGCTCGCGCAGCGGCGCGCACTCCTCGGGTGCGAGGGTGTCGATACCGGCCTCGCCGCGGGTGGCCAGGAGGTAGGTGACGTCCCGCCCGCCGTCGGTCCAGGCGGCGACGGCCGCAGCGCAGCCGTACTCCAGGTCGTCGGGATGCGCGACGACGGCGAGTGCGCGCCGCCAGTCCGTGGGCATGACTTCCAGCTGCTCGGTCATATCGGCAGGCTAGCGGGGCCGGACGGGCCCACCCGGGTGCCGCACACGAGGCCCGGCACGTTCACACGAACCGCCGGATCGCGGCGGCCCCGGGGCCGACTTTGCATGATCATGCGTAATGGCGCATACTCTTCCCATGTCTAAGGTTCTTACCTCCCTGCCGGCCGGCGAGCGCGTCGGCATCGCCTTCTCCGGCGGCCTCGACACCTCCGTCGCGGTCGCGTGGATGCGCGACAAGGGTGCCGTCCCGTGCACCTACACCGCCGACATCGGCCAGTACGACGAGCCCGACATCGCGTCGGTGCCCGGCCGCGCGTCGGCCTACGGCGCCGAGATCGCGCGTCTGGTCGACTGCCGTGCGGCGCTGGTGGAGGAGGGGCTGGCCGCGCTCACCTGCGGCGCGTTCCACATCCGCTCCGGCGGGCGGGCCTACTTCAACACCACACCGCTCGGGCGCGCCGTCACCGGCACCCTGCTGGTCCGGGCGATGCTCGAGGACAACGTCCAGATCTGGGGCGACGGCTCGACCTTCAAGGGCAACGACATCGAGCGGTTCTACCGCTACGGGCTGCTCGCCAACCCGCACCTGCGCATCTACAAGCCGTGGCTCGACGCGGACTTCGTCCACGAGCTGGGCGGCCGCAAGGAGATGTCGGAGTGGCTGCTCGCCCACGACCTCCCCTACCGCGACAGCACCGAGAAGGCGTACTCGACCGACGCCAACATCTGGGGCGCGACCCACGAGGCCAAGACCCTCGAGCACCTCGACACCGGCGTCGAGACCGTCGACCCGATCATGGGCGTGCGGTTCTGGGACCCCGAGGTCGAGATCGCCACCGAGGACGTCACGATCGGCTTCGACCAGGGCCGCCCGGTGACGATCAACGGCAAGGAGTTCGCCTCCGCCGTCGACCTGGTGATGGAGGCCAACGCCATCGGCGGCCGCCACGGCATGGGCATGTCCGACCAGATCGAGAACCGGGTCATCGAGGCCAAGAGCCGCGGCATCTACGAGGCCCCGGCCCTGGCGCTGCTGCACGCCGCGTACGAGCGGCTGGTCAACGCGATCCACAACGAGGACACCGTCGCGCAATACCACAACGAGGGCCGGCGCCTGGGCCGTCTCATGTACGAGGGCCGCTGGCTCGACCCGCAGGCGCTGATGATCCGGGAGTCCCTCCAGCGGTGGGTGGGCGCTGCGGTCACCGGAGAGGTGACGCTGCGGCTGCGGCGCGGCGAGGACTACTCGATCATGAACACCTCAGGCCCGGCGTTCAGCTACCACCCGGACAAGCTCTCCATGGAGCGCACCGACAACTCCGCGTTCGGCCCGGTGGACCGGATCGGCCAGCTGACCATGCGCAACCTGGACATCGCCGACTCCCGCGCCAAGCTGGAGCAGTACGCCGATCTCGGCATCGTCGGCAATACGCACGCGACGCTCATCGGCGCCGCCCAGGCGGCCTCGACGGGGCTGATCGGCGCGATGCCGCAGGGCGGCGCCGAGGTCATCGCCTCCCGCGACCGGGCCGAGGGCGACGACGACCAGATGCTCGACCGCGCCGCCATGGAGTTCGGCACGGACTGACCCGGGCCCGTTCCGGATCCGCCCGCCGGGCAGGGGTGCCTCACCGGTACCCCGCCGGGCGGGCGGAGTCGCTCCCCCGGAATTTTCGGCGCCCCGGGGCGTTCACCGACCCAGGGGGCCGAGGAGCGGTGCGAGATCACCGACCGCCGTGTCGGGCGCCGCACACCCGCCCGCGGATACCCCGACGGGTACCCTGGCCCGTCCGGGGCAGGAGAGACCGGAATCCTGCCCCACCCCGGTGAACGAAAGGAAAAACTGCTCGTGACCAGCCCTGTATCCCTCTCACCAGCCCAGGCCGCGGCCCGTCTCACGGAGTTCACCGTCATCGATGTGCGGGCCCCGGGCGAATACGCCTCCGGACACGTTCCCGGCGCCCTGAACATTCCGCTCGACCGTCTCTCGGAAGCGGTTCCCGCCCTCAAGTCCGCGTCGGCGCGCGGCGCCCTGCTCGTCGTCTGCGCCTCCGGGGTGCGCTCCACCCGGGCCTGCGACATCCTCTCGGCCGCCGACATCGACGCCGCGACACTGACCGGCGGCACCTCCGCCTGGGAGGGCGAGGGCCACGGCCTGGACCGTCCCGCCGGGGGCCGGGCGACCTGGCCGATGGAGCGGCAGGTGCGGCTCGCCGCCGGTTCGCTGGTGGTGGCCGGACTGCTCGTGGGAGTCCGCCACCCGGCCGCACGCTGGCTGTCCGCCGGCATCGGCACGGGTCTCGTCTTCTCCGCGGTGACCAACACCTGCGGCATGGCAGCCGTCCTGTCCAAGCTCCCCTACAACCAGGACCCGCGCGCCGCCGCCAACCTCGACGCGACGCTGGACGCCCTCCAGAGCTGACCGCTGCCGGGCGGCTCCCGGAAGGAGCCGAGCCAAGTCCGCACGCGGAAGGAGCCGGACGCACACGGGGTGCGTCCGGCTCCTTCCGCATCGGGGATCAAGGAGTGCCGACGCGGACGGCACTGGTCGCCAGAGTGGTGTACAGCATGGTGAATCGGCCCCCCAGGGCGTCAATCGCCTCCCCCACCGCGCTCAGGATCCCGGCCAGCTGATCGGAACCGAGCCGGGTGAGGCCGCCGGTGGTGGGCAGCAGGTCCAGCCACTGATCGCGGGTACATGACTGTTCCCAGTCGAATCGCCACTGCTCCGGTTCGTGGAACAGCCCCGTCTCGCGGATCCTTTCGGCGACCTGTTCGTATCCCGCCCGGTACGCCTCCAGTGGACGTCGAGCCGGCTGCCTGCTGAACGGCGAGTCGGGCGCCACCCGCCGGAAAGCCGCGGAGAAGGGCTCGGCCACCTCCGCGGGCGGCTCGAATACGTGCCCGAAGATCGCCAGGCGCCCGTCCGGACGCAGCACCCGAGCCGCCTTCGCAGCTCCTTGGGCCGGATCCACCCAGTGCCACGACTGGGCGGCGGTCAACGCGTCGAACGTTCGACCGGCCGGCTCCCAGTCCTCGAAGGTCGCCACCTCGACCCGCAGCCCGCGGGCCCGCGCGAGAGAGGCCATCCGAGCATCCGGCTCGACGCCGAGCACGGTGCAGCCGGCGGCCTGGAACTGGCGGGCCGCGATACCCGTGCCGCAGCCGATGTCGAGCACGTCGGGCCCCGGGCTCCCGGTGACGATCCGAGCCACCAAGCCGTCCGGGTAGCCGGGCCGGGCCCGGTCGTAGCGCTGTGCGTCCGTGCCGAACGATTCAGCTGTCCGCCGAGCCTGGTGCGGCGACGGTTCCGGTTGCTCCCGCGGTAGAGTGGGCATGCGTTCACCTTAGTGGGCAAGCGCCCACTCGGCAACGTATTCCAGGAGTCCGCCCTACGAGAGGATCTGTGAGTGCCGACCGGTGTGCACCTTCGCGACGCGCGGCAGCAACTGTTCGACGCCGCCGAACGCGTGCTGCTGCGTGACGGCCCGAGCGAACTGACCAGCCGGGCCGTCACCGACGAGGCGGGCTGCGCGAAAGGCGTGCTGCACCGGCACTTCACGGACTTCGACGCCTTCCTCACCGACCTGGTGCTCGACCGGGCCGCACAGCTCGACGGACCGGCGCGTTCGCTGCGGGAGGCCGTCGGCACGGGCACCGTGGCCGACAACCTCACCGTCGCTCTGACCACCCTGTTCGGGCCGGTTCCGGTGGCGATCATCCCGCTGATCACCTTCCGGGACGAACTGCGCGCCCGGCTGCGGGACGCCAGGCCCGGGGGCGGTCTCGCGATCCTCACCCAGATCACGGCCGCGGTCTCCGCCTACCTGGCCGATGAGCGTGACATGGGGCGCATCGCGGCCGGCACCGACATCGACTCGTTGACCCTCTCCCTGGTCGGCGGCGGGCATCTGCTGTTCGCGGACCGCGACCCGGACCCGCCGGCCACGGCCACCGTCGACAAGCTCGTGACCACGGCGCTTGCGGGCGTCCTGCCGAAACGGCCCGGCCGGGCCTGACGTGCGGTTGGCACAGCGCCGCCCGCAGCGGGTGACGCTGTGTCCGGTGTTCCCCGGCCCCCGGCTCAGACCTCGCCGCGGACCAGGGCGAGCAGCCGGTCCAGCACCCTCGGGCCTCCGGCACGCAGCCCGTCGTGCTCGAACTCGTCGGTCACCCAGGTGCGAAGGCCGCGGATCGACGCGGCGGTGCGCAGGGCGTGGGCGGTGTCCACGTACATGTCGTCGTGGTAGACGGCGGCGGCGACCGGTACCTCGTTGGCCGCCAGGCGCTCGGCGTCGTACAGCGGCTCCCAGTCGCCTCGGGTGGCGAGCAGTTCGGCCGTCTCGCGCAGCGGCCGAAGAGCCGGGTCCACCTCGAAGTGCCAGGGGTGGATGCTCTCACCGGTGAAGAGGACCGGGCCGTCCCCCTGGAGGGCGGTCACCGCGTCGAACTGCGGGAACTCGGCACGCACCCGCTCGGCCGCCCAGCCGGTGGGGCGTTCGTCCTGGCCGTAGATCGCCTCGTGCAGAAGCGCGTACAGGGGATGCCCGGCGAACGAAACCGCCGTACGCATGGCCTCCTGGAACGTGTCCGAGAGCTCGGTGCCGTGCGGGGTGCGGACGAAGGCGTTCTCCAGCAGGTAGTGGAGCTGATGGCTGCCCGAGCCACCGCCCAGCAGGATGCCCAGTGACTGGAAGCCCTCGGGCGTCAGCCGGTGTCCGGCGCTCTCCGGGCGGTGCTCCGCGAGGTGAGCGGTGATCTCCCGGGCGCGCTCGACGTCCTGCGGGTAGCGGGCGTAGTGCGCGGCGACCTTGCGCTCGATCCTCGGGTACGCGGCGCGGTAGACGTCGTCGGGGTGGGCGTCGAGCGAGGGCAGGCCACCGGTGATCAGGACGGTGCTGAGTCCCTGCGGCGCGGCGGAGAGGTAGCGGACGGCGCAGAAGCCGCCGAAGGACTGGCCGAGGACCGTCCAGGGCTCGCCGCCGGTCAGCTGCGGGCGGATCAGCTCGCAGTCGCGCACGATGCTGTCCGAGCGGAAGTGCGCGAGGTAGTCGGCCTGCTCGCGCGGACCGCCGCGCAGCGGCAGCGTCTGCCGGTTGGCCGGGGTGGACAGTCCGGTGCCGCGCTGGTCCAGGAGCAGCACCCGGAACTCCCGCACCGCCCGACCGAGCCAGGCCTCCGCGCCGGTGAAGCGCCGGGCGCCGAAGCCGGGTCCGCCCTCCAGGTACAGCAGCCACGGCAGCTGTTCGCCCTCCCGGGAGGCGGCCACCACCTCTCGGCCGAAGATCTCGATCTGCTCACCGCCGGGGTCGGTGTGATCGAGCGGCACGGTGAAATGGCGGTCCGTGAGGACGAGGCCGGGCTGACGGTAGCTGTTCAAGGGTGCTCCTGAATCCGATTCTCCACGGACAGTTCAGCACACCTCCGTGACCCGTACAGTCCCGGCCCGTGTGCGGTGGGACCGGCTGGCTCCTAACGTGCAGTCATGATCCGGTTCGAGCAGGTCGGCAAGGTCTATCCGGACGGCACGACGGCGGTCCACGATCTGTCCTTCGAGGTCGCCGAGGGGGAACTGGTAACCCTGGTAGGGCCGTCCGGCTGCGGCAAGACGACCACGATGATGATGGTCAACCGGCTGATCGAGCCGACGTCGGGACGGATCCTGGTCGACGGCAAGGACATCTCGACTGTCGACCCGGTACGGCTGCGCCGCGGGATCGGCTACGTCATCCAGCAGGTCGGACTCTTCCCGCACCGGACGGTCCTCGACAACACCGCCACCGTCCCCGCCCTGGTCGGCTGGAAGCGGTCCAGGGCGCGGGAGCGCGCGGCCGAGCTGCTGGACCTGGTGGGTCTCGACCCGGCGACGTACGGCTCGCGGTATCCCGCCCAGCTCTCCGGCGGGCAGCGCCAGCGCGTCGGCGTGGCGCGGGCCCTGGCCGCCGATCCGCCGGTGCTGCTGATGGACGAGCCGTTCGGCGCGGTGGACCCGGTGGTACGCGAGCGGCTGCAGAACGAGTTCCTGAGCCTGCAGGCCACGGTCAGGAAGACCGTGCTGATGGTCACCCATGACATCGAGGAGGCGGTGCGCATGGGCGACCGGATCGCGGTCTACGGGGAGGGGCGCATCGAGCAGTTCGACAGCCCGGGGGCGGTGCTCGGCTCCCCGGCGACCCCCTACGTGGCGCGGTTCGTCGGGGCCGACCGAGGGCTCAAACGGCTGTCGGTCACGACGATCGAACCGGAGGACCTGGAGGAGCCGCCGGTCGCCTGGCTGGATGAGCAGGCCCCGGTGGTGGCCGCCCGGCTGGGCGCCGCAGGCTCACGGTGGGCCGTCGTACTGAACGGCGGCGGAGAACTGCACGGCTGGGTGGCGGCGGACGCGCTGCGGATCGCCGGGGAGCACGGCACGGTGGGCGAACTCGCCCGCCGGATGGACGCGTGGGTACCGGTCGGCGCGCCGCTGAAGCAGGCGTTCAGCGAGATGCTCCAGCACGACGCCGGATGGGTGGCGGTGCTGGACGGCGCTCGGTTCCTCGGCGTACTGACTCCGGCCAAGCTCCACGAGGCCCTGCGCCGCTCGGTGGACGCGGACGCGCAGGGTGTCGGGCGCGACGAGGTCGACTTCGACTCGGTGGCGGATGCCTGACGCCTGCCGGACGCCCTGATCCGGGTCTCAGACGCTCGCAGCGTACCGCCAGAAGTCCCCCATCAGCACGGGCGGTGTGGGGCCGGTCATCCCCACCTGGCTGAGCAGGACGGCGACGGTACCGGTGGCCGGGACGAGGTGGGCCGTCGTCCCGGTGCCGCCGACCCAGCCGTAGCGCCCGGGCACGTTCCACGGGTCGAGCCTCTCGACGTCGACCGAGCCGCCGAACCCCCAGCCCTGGCCCTCGGTGAACAGTCCGCTGGCGGCGCGCTGTTGCGGTGTCAGGTGATCGGTCGTCATCTGCCGCACCGATTCCGGCGTCAGCAGACTGCGGCTGCCCACGGCCCCCTCGTCGAGCAGCATCCTGGCGAAGGCGTACCAGTCGTCCACGGTCGAGACGAGCCCCCCGGCACCGGACGGGAAGTCCGGCATACGGCTCCACTGACCATCGGGAGCGTCCACCTGCTGGAGCTTCCCCTCCGTACCGGGCCGGTAGTAGTGGGTGAACCGGCCGATGCGGTCAGCCGGCACGGCGAACCCGGTGTCGGTCATGCCGAGCGGCTCGAACAGCCGCTCCGCCATGAACTCCGGCAACGGCTGTCCCGAGACCCTGGCGATCAGCACGCCCAGGATGTCGGAACAGGTGTTGTACAGCCACGCCTCCCCCGGCTGGTGAAGCATCGGGATACGGGACAGGGCCGCCATCCAGGCATCCGGGGCCGCGGCGCCCTGCGGCTCCGGCGTCCCCTGGTTCAACTCGTCGAACAGGGGCGCGACGGCGGGCAGCGAGAAGTCGGACGGGAATCCGTACCCGGCGCGGAAGGTGAGCAGGTCGAGCAGGGTGATCGGCCGGGCGGCCGGCACCACGTCGTCGACCGGGCCGTCCGGGGTACGCACGACCATCGGTGCCGCCAGTTCCGGCAGCCACGGCCCGACCGGGTCGGCCAGGGCGATCCGGCCGTCCTCGATCAGCAGCATGGCCGCCGCGGCGGTGAGGGGTTTGGTGATCGAGGCGATCCGGAAGAGGGAGTCCCGGGCCATCGGCGTGCCCCCGCCGACGTCGGCGTTCCCGACCGCCTGCACGTCCACCCGGTTTCCACGGGCCACCAGGCCCACGGCTCCCGGCACCGATCCGTCACGCACGTGCTCCTCGAGTACTTCGCGCAGGGTGCTCATCGCTCCGCCTTCTCAGCTGTGGGGTTCACAGGATGATGACTCCGGCGGCGGCCCGGACTCATCGGACCGCGCCGCCCGGCCCGGCGCGCTCACCCCCCGCGCGCCGGCCGCGCGGCAGTGGGGCCCAGGCCGGTGCCGCGCCCCGCCGGACGGACGCGGTGCGGCACCGGCCGGTCAGCCGGGGATGAGGCCCTTGGACCGCAGGTAGGTGCGGGCCACGTCCTCGGGGAGCCGCCGCCAGCTGTCCACCTGCTCGTTCAGCCGGGCCAGGTCCGCGGTGGTCAGTACGGTGTTCAACTTGCCCAGGGCCTTGCGCACGCCTTCGCTGCCGGCCCGGGCCCTGTTGACGACGGGGACGAGGTAGTCGGCGTTCTGCAGATGCTTGTCGTCGGCGAGCAGCACGAGCCCGAAGTCGTCCAGCGTGGCGTCGGTGGTCGTGGTCAGCACCATCTGGTCCCGTCCGCTCTGGACGGCCTGCTTGGCCTGGGTGGTGCCGACGCCCTTGGGGTCGACGGCGGTGATGTCGATCCCGTACGTCTTCTTCAGCCCCGGTGCGCAGTAGGGACGCTGCACGCACTCGTCACCCGCCGCCAGCCGGACGGGCAGCCCCGACTTCCCCAGATCGCTCAGCGATTTCAGATGGTGTTTCCTCGCGTAGGCGGAGGTGACCGCGAAGGCGTTCTGGTCGACGGCACGGCCGGGGTCCAGGACGGTGAGGCCGCGCGGTGCGGCCAGGGCGCGCAGGGCCTTCATGGTGGTGCCGAGGTCCGGCGAGCCGACCGGGGCGGCGTCGGCACCGTTCTTCTTGGCGTTCAGCCAGTCGGCGAAGGTGGCGGCGTACTCCGGCACGACGTCGATCTGTCCGCTCTCCAGCGCCGGTTCGTAGATCTCCCGGTTGGTGACGGAGATGACCTTCGTGGAATAACCGGCCCGGTCGAGCAGCAGGGCGTACATCTGGGCCAGCAGATCGCTCTCCGTGAATCCGGCCGAGCCGATCGTCAGATGCCTGCTGTCGCCGGGCGGAGCGGTGACCTCGCCCTGGTTCTCCAGCGCGGGCCCCGTGGTGCAGGCGGTCACCGGAAGCAGGCACAGCAGGATCGCGGAGACCGTGTGGCGGGCCCTCATCCGGCGTTCCCGTCGCGCACCCAGTCGGGCGCGATCCGCTGCGCCACTTCGAAGAGCCCCTCGACGATCAGCGCGAACACCGCGACCAGCACCGCCCCGGCGACCACCTGCGCGGTGGAGGCGAGATTGAAGCCGGCGGTGATGATCCGGCCCAGGCCGCCGCCGCCGGCCAGTGCGGCGATGGTGGCGGTGGCGACGAGTTGCACGGCCGCGATCCGGACGCCGGTGAGGATGAGCGGCAGGGCGAGCGGCACCTCGACCTGGAACAGCAGCTGCCGGCCCGTCATGCCCATGCCCCGGGCGGCCCGTACGACGTCCTGGTCGACCTCCCGCATGCCGACGTAGGCGTTGGTGAGCAGCGGCGGTACGGCGAACAGGACGAGGGCGACGATGGTCGGCCCCTCCCCGTACCGTCCGACCGGGGTGAGCAGGAGCAGTACCAGGACGGCGAAGGTGGGGACGGCCCGGCCGACGTTGGAGATGTTCACGGCGAGGGCGCCGCCCCTGCCGAGGTGGCCGAGGACCAGTGCCACGGGCAGCGCGATGAGGCAGCTGATGAGCAGGCAGACGACTGTGAGGTAGAGGTGCTGGCCGAGACGGGCCCAGATGCCGTCGTCGCCGTACCAGTGCGCGGAGGTGGTGAGCCAGGACCAGGCGTCGCCGAGTGTGTTCACGACTGCCTCCGCGTCCAGGGGGTCAGCAGGCGTTGCACCAGGAGGAGCAGGAGGTCGGCTGCGACGGCGATGACGACGCAGAGCACCGAGGCGGTGAGCACCTGGGCCTTGAAGTAGGTGTTCATCCCGGAGTAGATGAGGTTGCCGAGTCCGCCGTAGCCGACGATCGCTCCGATGGTGACCAGGGAGACCGCGGAGACGGTGGCGATGCGCAGGCCCGCCATCGCGGCGGGCAGGGCGAGCGGCAGCTCCACGGCGACCAGCAGCCGTACGGGTCCGTA
The DNA here is from genome assembly GCF_042672475.1 of Streptomyces sp. NPDC127177. Classification (NCBI taxonomy): domain Bacteria; kingdom Bacillati; phylum Actinomycetota; class Actinomycetes; order Kitasatosporales; family Streptomycetaceae; genus Streptomyces; species Streptomyces sp. NPDC127177. The sequence continues at coordinate 13,475 of NZ_JBHXUW010000004.1, read as the reverse complement.
TCCCATGCCGCGAGCCGCCTGCCGGGTCTCTTCCGGTACGGCTCGGAGTCCGGCCAGGATGTTCCGCACCAGGAGCGTGAGGGAGTACAGGACGAGGCCCGCGACGACGAGCGCGGCGGAGAGCCCGTACACCGGCAGCAGCAGCGAGAACATGGCGAGCGACGGCACGGTGTAGAGGATGGTGGTCACCCCGAGCACCGGGCCGGCCGCCCAGCGCCAACGGCGGGCGGCGAGGGCCAGCGGGAGCGCGAGGACCAGGCCGATGAGCACCGCGATGACGGTCAGCTGGAGATGCTGGAGTACGGCGTCCCAGAGGATGTGCCGACGGCTGGTCAGGTAGGCGCCGCAGATCCATTCGTTGCGCGCGAGGCAGTCGTCCGGGGGCGCGGTCACCTTCCCATTGCAGCCCGGGACACCGCTCGGGCGCGCGCCCTGATCGGCTGTTCGAGGGAGCCGGCCCGCGCAGGGCAGCCGCTCGGCACCGGCAACCGGTTGTCCCCGGACACGTGCCGGCCCGTGCGGGCCGGTGCGGATCAGGGCTGTGCGGCGGCCCCGGTCAGAACCCGGACCAGCTCCTCCGGCTGGGAGAACATCGGCCAGTGCCCGGTCTTCATGGTGACCAGCTCCCAGCCCTCCTCGGCCAGCAGCGCGGCGACGTCGTCGCTCGGTTCGGGGTCGTCGAGCAGGCATTTGATGTAAGTGGCCGGGAGGTTGCCGAGCGGGCGGCTCAGCACGGCACGGTCGCGCAGTGAGGCCCCGGGGTGCGGCGTCGAGCCGGCCACGATCCGCGCGATCTGTTCGTCGGTGAGCCCCTGGCCCTCGAAATCGGCCGCGGCCAAGGGCGCCCAGGAGCCGCCGTTGCCCGCGAGTTCGGCCTCCAGGGCCGCCGGGCCCTGCCACCAGGTGGAGACGAAGGACTCCCCGTCCGCCGGGATGCTGGCGTCCACGAACACGACGCGGGTCAGTCGGTCACCGATTCGCTGGGCGGCCTGACCGACCGGGATGCCCGAGTAGCTGTGTCCGACCAGCACGACATCGCGCAGGCCGAGGCGCTCCACCTCGTCCACGATGTCCGCCACATGGGTCTGCCGGCCGACCGGCAGCCCCTGCTTCTCACCGACGCCGGTCAGCGTCACCGGGTGCGCGCCGTGCCCGGCCGCGCGCAGCCCCGGCATCACCTCGTCCCACGCCGACGCTCCCAGCCACGCACCCGCCACCAACACGAATTCAGTCATGGGAAGAAGCTAACCGAGAGGTCTGACAATGCCGTTCACCAGCGGCGCGACAGTGTTCCCGGGGCCGGGCCCGGCGGCGGGGCAGGCACCTCCTCAGCCCGGCGGCCGGCCCGGCGCTGCGGCTTCCGCTCGGTGCCCGGCGGACCGCGGGTCCGTGGGGGTGCCTGCCGCCGAGGCCGCGCGCCGGTCCAGGATCTCCAGCACCCTCTCGCCCCAGCGCAGGTTCTCCTCCTCGAAGGACCGTCCGCGCATCAGCGTCAGATAGGGGCCGATGCGCCCGGCCTCCGCCACGAAGGTCTCCTCGTCGCGGCCGTCCAGCAGGCGGTCCCTGAGCCGTTCGTAACGGGCGATCTTGGCGCGCGCCCACTCCATGCGTTCCTCGACCGAGGCACGTACCGCCTCCGCGTCACCGCCGTCCAGGGCCTGGGTCATGACGAGGAGCTCGTCACGGATGGCGGTGGGGCGGGGCGGCCGGGCGGTGAACGCGCCCAGCGATTCGTGGCCCGCCTCCGTGAGCGTGAACACCCTCTTGTTGGGCCTGCGCTGCTGCTCGACCACGCGCGCCTCGATCAGTCCGCTCCCGGCCAGCCGGTCCAGCTCGCGGTAGAGCTGCTGCGGTGTGGCGGACCAGAAGTCCGCCACCGAGACGTCGAAGACCTTGGCCAGGTCGTAGCCGGAGGCCTCACCTTCCAGCAGCGCCGCGAGGACCGCGTACTTGAGAGACATCTGGACAGGCTAGCAGCGATGTGATTAATCTCTTCCACACCTATTAAACAAATTGACTATGGAGTGGCACATGCACCCCTTCCGCAAGGCCGTCGAGGCGCACGAGCTCGACTCGGTCGAGGCGCTGCTGGCCGAGGACGTCGTCTTCACCAGTCCGGTCGCGTTCAAGCCCTACTCCGGCAGGCCCATCACCGCGGCGATCCTGCGCGCGGTCTCCGAGGTGTTCACGGACTTCCGGTACGTCCGGGAGATGACGAGCGAGGACGGTCGCGACCACGCTCTCGTGTTCACCGCGAAGGTGGGCGACCGGGAGATCAGCGGCTGCGACTTCCTGCACATGAACGAGGCGGGCGAGATCGACGACCTGATGGTGATGGTCCGGCCCCTCTCCGGAGCGCAGGCACTGGCGGCCGCCATGGGCGCCCGGTTCGACTCGATCACCCAAGAGGCGTCGGCGGGCTGACCGCGGCCGGTCGCGGACGTCCGGCCCCGGTGAACGGAGTTGATACGATCGCCGCCCTATGGACACAGTCACGGACATCCGGATGATCACCGTCCCAGCGGGCCCGGTCACCCTGTCGGACCGGCGTACGCAACGCAGTTGGACGGTGGAGCTCACTCCGTACCGGCTCGCGGCGTCCACGGTGACCCAGGACCTGTACGCGCGGGTCACCGGCGAGCACCCGTCGACCGCGCAGGGCGACCGGCTGCCCGTCGAGGGCGTTTCCTGGCTGGACGCCGTCCGGTTCTGCAACGCGCTTTCGCTGCGGGCCGGGCTGACCCCCGCCTACATCCACACCGACGTCGAAGGCGTCGGCTGGGACACGGCCGCCGACGGGTACCGGCTGCCCACCGAGGCGGAGTGGGAACACGCCTGCCGCGCCGGCACGACGGGCGCGCGCTACGGGGAACTCGACGACATCGCCTGGCATCGCGGCAACTCGCAGGAGCGGATCCATGAGGTGGGCGGGCGGCGACCCAACGCGTGGGGGCTGTACGACACCCTGGGCAACGTGTGGGAGTGGTGCTGGGACGTCTACGACGCCGAGGTCTACGGCAGCTACCGGGTGCTGCGCGGCGGCGGCTGGTTCGACGAGCGCTGGAGCTGCCGGGCCTCGGTGCGGCGCCGCAGCCACCCGACGTTCCGGATCGACGACACGGGGTTCCGGGTGGCGCGTTCCGTTCTCTGACCAGCCGTGCGGAGCTCCTCGCCGACGCTCCGGCGGGATGGCCGCCACCGTCGGCTTGCGGGCCGCCGGCGGATGGGGTTCATTCGAGGCAGGTGTGCAGGTGACTGACTTCCCTCTCCCGGTCTGGGGTGAATCCCCGTGCACTTCTCCGACCGCGCCGACGCGGGACAACGGCTCGCCGACGCCCTGCGCCCCTTGGCGAAAAGCGATCCCGTCGTGCTGGGCCTGCCCCGCGGCGGTGTCCCGGTGGCCTTCCGGGTAGCCCAGGAGCTCGGTGCACCGCTCGATGTGATCGTGGTCCGCAAGCTCGGCGTTCCGCACCACCCGGAGCTGGGCTTCGGTGCCATCGGCGAGGGCGGGGTGCGGGTCATCAGCGAGGACATCATGCACCGCAGCCGGACGTCGGATGCGGATCTCGCCGCTGTCGAGCGGGCCGAGACGGCCGAGCTCCTGCGGCGGGCCCGGGCCTTCCGCGGCGACCGGCCGCGCATTTCGCTGGACGGGCGCACGGTGGTCATCGTGGACGACGGCATCGCCACCGGCGCTACCGCGCTGGCCGCGTGCGAGGTGGCACGGGCGCAGGGTGCGGCACACGTCGCCCTGGCCGTGCCGGTGGCCGCCCCGGACGCCGCCGAGCGGCTGCGCGGCCGGGTGGACGAGTTGGTGTGCCTGTCCACGCCGACGCGCTTCTCAGCGGTGGGCGAGTGGTACCGGGGGTTCGGCCAGACCCCGGACGAGGAGGTCGTCGCGCTGCTGACCCGGGCCGCGGACCGGGCCGCCGCGCGGCCCGCCGTCGAGGTGGGCGTGGAGGCGGGCGGTGTCGTACTGCCGGGCGAGCTCACCCGGCCCGGCCCCCGCGGGGCTCTCGTGATGTTCGCCCACGGCTCCGGCAGCAGCCGGCACAGCCCGCGCAACCGCTCGGTGGCGGCGGCCCTGCAACGGGCGGGCCTGGGCACCCTGCTCTTCGACCTGCTCACACCGGCCGAGGAGGCGGACCGCGCCAACGTCTTCGACATCGGGACCCTGGCCGAGCGACTGGTGGACGCCACCGGCTGGCTGCACCGCCGGGAGTCCGTTCCCGTCGGCGTTTTCGGCGCGAGCACGGGGGCCGCGGCCGCGCTGCGGGCGGCGGCCGCACTGGGAGCCGATCGCGACACCGGGATCGGCGCGGTGGTCTCCCGGGGCGGCCGGCCCGATCTCGCGGGCCCCCTCCTCGGGGACGTCAGGTCGCCGACACTGCTGATCGTGGGCGGCGACGACCCCCGCGTCCTGGAGCTGAACCAGCAGGCGCAGGTGGAGCTGCGCTGCGAGAACCGGCTCGATGTGGTGACCGGCGCGACGCACCTGTTCGAGGAGCCGGGCGCACTGGACGAGGTCGCCGCGCTGGCCCGGGAGTGGTTCACCGCGCATCTGGCGGTCCGGTCCGGCTGATCCGCGAACCGCGTCCGGCGCCGGTTCACGCATCGACGGCGATCGCGAAGCAACCCTGGGCGCGCATCCGCCGTCTTGATCCACAGCAAGGCGGTACGCCGCACACGACAAGCCTCGTCCGACCCCCCATGAGCGCACGGGCCAGAGCACCGGGCGACTATGCACTGAATGTATACATCATGCGCATAGTCGATGTGCCGGCCCGTCCGCCCGCGAAAGGCTCCCATGCACAGCAAAGCACTGGCGCCCGAGTACCAAGGCGCCCTCACCAAGATGTCCGTGAACGCCTCCCTCACCGACGTACTGGCCGAGGGGGAACGCCACTTGAGGGCCGCCGAACTCTCCGGCTCCCAGCAGGAGGTGGCCCGTACCGGACTCGCGGTGGCCGAGGCACACCGAAGGCTGGGGCATGTGCGGGAGGCCGACCGTGCCTGGAAGGCCAGCTACCGGGCCGCCAGGTCGGCCGAGGACACCGGGGCGATGGCATGGGCACTGTGGAGCGGCGGCACGCTCGCCCGCCAGCGGGGCGCGCTGCGCCTCGCCTTCCGCCTGCTGGGCCTTGCGGCCGACCTCGGCAAGAAGGGCGGCGACGTGGTCGCCCGCGGCTATTCGCTCGCCGGGCTCGCGGAGACCGGGCGCATACAGGGCGACTACCGGACCGTGGCGGCACTGCACGAGCAGCTGCTCGCCGAGGCGCGCACCCGTGGCGAGGCACGCCACACCGTCTGGGCCCTGGAGGGCATCGCCCAGATCCACCGCAACACCGGTTCGTTCGACACCGCCCTGGAGATGTTCGAGGAAGCGGCGCAACTGGCCGGGGACGCGGACGACCGGCGCGGCCGGGCCTGGGCGCTGCGCGGCATGGCCGACATCATCTCCGTACGGGACAACGACCCGGAGCGCGCACTCGCCCTGCTGGCGGAGGCGGAAGTCACCTGCCGCGCGATGAACCTGTCCAGCGCCCTCGCCTACAACCACAAGATGCGCGCCAACGTGCTCTACCGTGCCGGGCGGTACGAGGAGGCGCGGGAGGTCTACCAGGAGGCGCTGGGGGAATTCCGCGAGATGACGGAACCCCGCGGTGAGGCGCTGGCCACGCTCGGTCTGGTGAAGTCACTGGCCCGGCTCGGCCGCGACCGTGCGGAGACCGCCACGGAGCTGGACGGGCTGCGGGTCACACTCGACCGGATCGGGCTGCTCAACGCCCGGGACATGGTCGACAAGGCCTACGCGGAACTCGGTGTGGCACCGGCCGGTGACGCGGTGTCCGGGGAAGCCGGCCGCCGATGACGCCCCCGGTGACGCAGCAGACCACAGCGCCGGAGATACTCGCCCGCTGCCGCGCTCTCGTCCGTCCGGCTCTGGGCCGTGCCGTGCGGCAGCTGCATCCGTGGCACGCCGAGATCACCGCGTTCTCGCTCGGCTGGGAGGGGCCCGACGGGCGAGCCGTCCCCGGCGCGCAGGGCAAGGGGGTCCGGCAGGCTCTCACCGTGCTCGCCGCCGAGGCGGTCGGCGCGCCTGGGCAGAGCGCGGTCCGCGGCGCCGTGGCGGTCGAGCTGATCCACACGTTCTCCCTGCTCCACGACGACATCATGGACGGCGACGAGACCCGCAGGCAGCGCGCCACCGCCTGGAAGGCGTACGGGACCGGACCCGCCGTCCTGGCGGGTGACGCGCTCTTCGCGCTGGCCGTGCAGGTACTGGCCGATGCCCCCGGCACGCACTGCGCACCGGCGGTGCGGCTGCTGGCCGGGACGCTCAACGATCTGGTCCGCGGTCAGGCGGACGACCTGCTCTTCGAGACCCGGCCGTGGACCGGGCCCGATGCGGTGCAGCCGCACGAGTACCGGCTGATGGCCGAGCACAAGACGGGCGCGCTGCTGGGCTGCGCCGCCGGTCTCGGTTCCGTGCTGGGCGGGGCGGGGCGGACGGAGACCGACGCCCTCACCGCCGCGGGACGCCATCTCGGGGTGGCCTTCCAGGCCATGGACGACGTGCTCGGAATCTGGGGCGATCCGGAGGTCACCGGAAAGCCGGTGCACAGCGATCTTCGCCGGCACAAGAAGACGTACCCCGTCCTGACCGCTCTCGCCGCGGGCGACCGGGCGGCGCTGCGGCTGGGCGCGCTCCTGCGTTCCGGCGAGGAGCTCGACGACGGAACGGCCAGGCGCGCGGCCGCTCTCGTCGAGGAGGCCGGCGGGCGCTCGGCCACGGTGGCCGAGGCCCACCGGCACCTGGAGAGCGCCCGCGCCTGTCTGGACAGCGTCTCGCTGGCGCCGGACGCCGTCGGGGAACTCCTCGCGCTCCTGCCGTACTTCGTGGAACGCACGGTGTGACACGGCCGGCCAAGGGCCCGGTGTCATCGGGCCCCGCCCACGCCGGTCCGTCGGCGAGGACGTTCAGGAGTGCATGGACGCACCCTTGAGGATCTTGTCCACGGCGTTGCGGGGACCGTGCACCGCCAGCCCGACCAGGTCCATGTCAGCCCGCGGCACCGCCCGCACGGCGGCCCGGTTGTCCCGGTCGTTGCCCGTCGTGAAGAGGTCGGAGGTGAACACCGACAGGGTCACGCCCCGGCTGACCGCACGGGTGTGCGCCGTCGTGAGCATCTCCTTCCCTCCTTCGAGGACCAGGACCGGCTGCCGGAACATCGGCAGGTAGGGGGTGCCGTCCGCGTCGGCGTACGGTTCGCCGACCAGCTCGGGCACCGCCGTTCCGAGGCCGCTGACCAGGAACGCCGTGACGTTCAATCGCTGCCAGGTCTGCAGGTCGTCCCGGAGCAGGACGGCGATCTTGGTGTCGAAGCGGACGGGGGCTGTTTCGTCTGTCATGGCTCCGAGCCTGCACGGCCCTCCCCCGGGCCGTCTTGTACGAACTTTGCGTGCCGGCGGCGGGTACCCGACCGGAGCCGGCCGACCGGCCGCCGGGCGTACGATCGGCTCATGGCAGCTCGTCCGGACATCACCGCGTGGTGCCCGCCCGTGGAGGGGATCGAAGAGGTCTTCCACGCCCACTTCATCGATCACTCCTACCCCATGCACACCCACGAGGCCTGGACGCTGCTCATCGTGGACGAGGGCATGGTCCGCTACGACCTGGACCACCACGAGCACGGAGTGCTCACCCACGTGGTGACGCTCCTGCCCCCGCACGTGCCGCACAACGGCGGGGCCGCGACGGCCGAGGGCTTCCGCAAACGCGTCCTCTACCTCAGCACCGAGCAGGTCGACGAGGAACTGATCGGCATGGCGGTCGACAGCCCCGTGCTGCACGATCCGGCGCTGCGCCGCCGGATCGACCGGCTCCACACGACGCTCGCCGAACCGGGCGACGAGCTGGAGGCGGCCAGCCGGCTCGCCCTGGTCGCCGAGCGGCTCGACCGGCATCTGCGCGACCGGCTGGAGCCCGTCCGGTACGTACACGACCGCAGGGTCGCGCACCGGCTGCGTGATCTCCTGGACGAACGGTTCGTGGAGGGGGTCACGCTCCAGGAGGCGGCCCTGCGGCTGCATGCCCATCACACCCACCTGGTGCGGGCCTTCAGCCGGGAGTTCGGGATGGCGCCGCACCAGTACGTGACGGGGCGCCGTGTCGACCTGGCCCGCCGGCTGCTCCTCCAGGGGCTGCCGGCACCCGATGTGGCGGCGTCCGCCGGCTTCTACGACCAGTCCCATCTGGCGCGCCACTTCAAGCGCGTCGTGGGCACCAGCCCCGGGCGCTACGCACGCGGCCGGGGGCCCCTCGCGGTGCCCGGCGCCCGATGACGGCTACCGGCGTTCCAGCGAACCGCGTACGAAGGCCGCCTGCCCGACGTGCTGGAGATCGTCCGACAGCACGCTGAGCAGCCGTACACCCAGGGTGACCGGCGGCGACCAGGCCTCGTCCACGACACGGTCCAGCGCCTTGCCGTCGAGACCCTGGAGGAAGCCGATGGTCTGGAGGTGCACGGCGTCGTAGTAGCCGAGCAGCAGCTCGGCGGAGCCCACCTGTACGGCCGCGACCTGCTTGCTGCTCTGCCCGTAGCCGGTGGCGTCCTCGGCGAAGGGCAGGTCGAAGCGGGCGGCCCAGTCCTGGGTGAACCAGACCTGCTGGATGCCGGCGGCGTCCGCGATGTGGTCGTCCTGGACCCGGGTCAGATGCCATACGAGCCAGGCGATCGAGTTCGCGCCCGCGTCGAGGCGGGCGTGGAGGTCGTCGGGTTCCAGGCCCTCGACGGTCGAGTGCACTGTCTCCCGGATGCGGGTGAATCCATCCACCAGAATATCTGCGACGTTCATGTCATCACCATGCCGCTCGCCTGCCCCGGCCCGCCGACGACACGCCCCCGGGGGCTACGGCACGAGGTGTGCGGCCTCGGTGGGCCGTTCCGTGCGCCCACCGACCCCGGCGGCCCGCGCGGCGGCGTGCAGGGAGCGCAGCGCCAGCATCAGGAAGCCGATGTCGTCGAGGTACACGGGGTCCGGCAGCAGGTCGACGGGCGAGACGGTGTAGATCACCGCTGCCCAGACCAGTGCCTTGTTGTGCAGTGGGATTCCGGCGTCGACCAGCAGCTTCCTGGCGCGGAACACCCGCACCAGAAGGACGCCGGCGATGCCCACGGTGAGCAGCACGAGAACCGCGCCGATGACGATCCAGGCCGATGTGTCCATGCCTCATCGTGTACCCGTCTGCGGCGCAATCACCACGTGGAGGGGCCGCCAGTGGTGTGACAACGGCCTCGTCGTCATCCGTGGTCCTTGGCCCGCCTGCGGCTGCGGCGCTTCAGGGCGCGCCGCTCGGTCTCCCCGAGGCCGCCCCACACACCCGAGTCCTGGCCGTTCTCCAGGGCCCAGTGCAGGCACTCCTGCCGTACGGGGCAGCCGTGGCACACCGCCTTGGCGTCCTCGGCCTGTACGAGCGCGGGGCCGGTGGTCCCGATGGGGAAGAAGAGGTCCGGATCCTCGTCGCGGCATGCCGCGTGCTCGCGCCAGTTCAGCACGGGGTCTCACTCCTTACGTTCGTGTGCGTGTGGTCGGATCGGTACGCTGCGGGTGACCGCCCTGAGGCTTGTGAAACCCCCTGCGGCAGGATCTCCGGGTCCGCAGGAGCTGCGGGAGCGGTGGCTCCGGGGCGACCATGGGAGACAGCGAACCTTGCGTCCGGGCACGGTGACGGCATGGGAAGGATGGCCCGTGGGCGGCACTGACGACATGCGGACCGGCTGGGGCGACGCACTCCCGGCGGATGTGCGCCGTCCCGGGGGCAATCTCGTGGACGTACTGGGGACGGCCGCGATGGTGCTGGACACCGAGGGCCGCATCGCGCTGTGGAGCCCGCAGGCCGAGCGGCTGCTGGGCTACACGCCACAGGAGGCGCTGGGCCGCTTCGCGGCCCGCATCCTGATCGACGAGGAACACTTCGATCTGGTGCTGCGGCTGTTCTCCCGGGTGATGAGCAGCGGCGAGGCCTGGGCCGGGAGCTTCCCCGTACGGTGCAAGGACGGCACCAGCAGGCTGCTGGAGTTCCGCAACATGCGGCTCCAGGACGACCGCGGCGACTTCTACGCCCTCGGGCTGGCCACGGACGGGGCGACGCTGCGGCAGGTGGAGCGCGATCTGGCGCTGTCCGTGCGGCTGGTCGACCAGTCCCCGATCGGGCTGGCCGTCCTGGGCAGCGACCTGCGGTATCTGGCGGCCAACCCGGCGCTGGAGCGGATGGACGGGCTCAGTTCGGCCGAGCATCTGGGCCGCCGGGTCGGGGAGACGCTGCCGTTCCTGGACGCCGACGTGGTCGAGGCGGCGATGCGCGAGGTCCTGAAGAGCGGCGTGCCACAGGTGGGTCATCAGGTGGAAGGCCGTACGGCGGCCGATCCGGACACCGACCGGGCCTGGTCCATGTCGCTGTACCGGCTGGACGACTCCGGGGGCCAGGTTCTGGGGCTCGCCGTATCGCTGATCGACGTGACCGACCACCAGCGGGCCGCGGCGGAGGCCGAGCGTGCCAGGCACCGGCTGGCGCTGATCGCGGACGCCTCGGTGCGGATCGGCACCACTCTGGACCTGGAGCAGACCGCGAGGGAGCTGGCCGAGGTCACGGTGCCCGAGCTCGCCGACGTCGCGGCCGTCGACGTGCTGGACAGCGTCCTGAAGGGGCGTCCCAGCCGGACCGAGGGCCCGGCCCTCATCCAGGCCCTGGCCGTCGTCGCCGCACGGCCCACGCCGGTCGTGGAGGCGGCCGACCCACCGGGCCACGCGGCCCAGTACGGCGCGGACCGGCTGATCACCCGGTGTGTGCGCACGGCCAAGCCGGTCCGGGAGTCCTATCTCGACGCGGAGAAGCTGTCACGCATCGCCCGCGACAGCCACTCGGCGGGGCTGCTCGCCGAGGCCGGTGCGCACTCCTACCTGGCGGTGCCGCTGATCGCCCGGGGCGAGGTGCTGGGCGCCCTCGACCTCATACGGACGGACAATCCGCTCCCGTTCACCGAGGACGACGAGGTGCTCGCCTGCGAGCTGGCCGCGCGCGCGGCGGTCTGCATCGACAATGCCCGGCTGTTCCGGCAGCAGCGGGAGACCGCGCTCGCCCTCCAGCGCAGCATGCTGCCGCACAACCACCACGATCCGGTGGGTCTGGAGGTGGCGTCCCGCTACCGGCCGGCCGCGTCCCGGTACGAGGTCGGTGGTGACTGGTTCGATGTCATCCCGGTGCGGGACGGCGGGACCGCTCTGGTGGTCGGCGATGTCATGGGCAGCGGTATCAACGCGGCCGGCACGATGGGGCGGCTGCGCACCGCCACCCAGACCCTGTCCAGGATCGGCCTGCGCCCCGCCGAGGTGCTGCAACACCTCGACGAGATCACCGCCGACCTGGACCCGTGGTTCGCCACCTGTGTGTACGCCGTGTACGACCCGGCCGGGAACACCTGCCGGGTGAGTACCGCCGGGCACCTGCCGCCGGTGCTGATCCCGGCGGGGGGCCCGCCGCGGCTGGTCGATCTGCCGGCCGGGGCGCCGCTCGGTGTGGGCGGTGTGCCGTTCAGCGACGTCACGGTCGACCTCGGGCCGGGTGACCGGCTCGTCCTGTACACGGACGGTCTGGTCGAGACCCGGGACGAGGACATCGACACGCGGCTGGAGGCTCTGCTGGGGCTGCTCCGCCAGCCGGATCCGTCGCTGGAGGCGTCCTGCGACCGGCTGCTGCACGAGCTCAGGGACCCCAGCCACCACGACGACGTGGCGCTGCTGATGGCCCGGGTGCGGAGCTGACGCCGGGCGGTGGCACGGGTCCCGCGCCACCGCCCGGCGTCAGGTGGTTCAGCGGCAGCACCCGCGGCGCCGGCCGCGACGGCGGGCCGGCTTGCCGATGCGGTGCGAGCCCGCACCGAGGAAGCCGAGCCCGATGCCGAACATCCAGGCGTCCTTGGCCAGCGGGACACCGGCCTGGCTCGGGCGCACGCTGCCCGGCTCCCGCATTCCCGGAACCCGCAGGTACAGGCCGAGCAGCCCGCCGGAGAACCCGGTCAGTGCCAGTCCGGCGAGCCTGGTCGGCACGAAGGGGACGAGCAGGGTGCCACCGACCGCGATCTCGGACCAGGCGAGCAGTCGGGTGAACCGCTCCGCCTCGATCTTCTCCAGGAACGGGTAGGCGGTGCAGGCCATGCCGTGCAGCGACTGCGCGGTCTCCTCGTCGGCCTTGAGCTTGCCGAGGCCGGAGTTGAGGATGAACGCGCCGGTGGCGAGGCGCGGAGGGATGTCACGCGGTTCGAGCACAGAAAGCATCGGAAAGCCTCCACAGATCAGGTTCCAAGGCCCCCGACCGATGATAGTCAGCGGGCGGCCGGGCCGCTCGCAGAGAATGGCCGTCGGCGACGTCACGGGGCGGCGATACTGGGTCGCGGCGGGACTGGAGAGGCGGCACAGTGAACCGACAACAAACCGAATACGACGTCCTGGTGGTCGGCGGCAGCGGAGTGGACACGATCGTCCGCGTCGACACGCTGCCGGTCCCGCTCGCCGACTCGGTCATGGTCGGCCCGATCGAGGAGTGGCCCGGCCACACCGGGGCCAACGTGGCCCTCGGCGCAAGGGCGCTCGGTCTGGGCGCGGCCCTGCTCGACTGCATCGGCGACGACCGGACGGGCAGCCTGGTACGCGAGCGGCTGGCCGAGGGAGATGTGGAGTTCCATCCGCTGATCTCCGCGGCGGGCACCCGTCGCGCGGTGAACCTGGTGGACGCGAAGGGCCGGCGGATGTCGTTCTACGACGCCCGCGATCCGGAGGATCTGCGGATGCCGCAGGAGTTCTATCTGCCCCGGCTGCGGCGCACCCGCCACGTCCACCTGTCCATCATGAACTTCACGCGCTTCCTCTTCGACGACATCGAGGCCCTCGGCGTCCCCGTCTCCACCGATCTGCACGACTGGGACGGACTGAGCGAGCACCAGAGGGAGTTCGCCCTGCGCTCCGATCTCGTCTTCCTCAGCGCGGCAGCGACGGGTGAGCGCGCGCCCGCGCTGATGCGCCGCATCCTGGACGAGGGCCGTGCGGAGACGGTGGTCGCCACGGCGGGCGTCGAAGGTTCCTACGTGCTCACCCGCGACGGCGGCCCCGACCCGCACCACGTCCCGGCGACCGTCCCGCCCGCACCGGTGGTGGACTCCAACGGCGCGGGCGACGCGTTCGTCACCGGGTTCCTGTACGGGCGGCTGGACGGCCGGGACGTCCGAGCCTGCGCCCGGCTGGGGGCGGTGGCGGGTGCCTACGCCTGCACGGCCCCCGGTTCGACCGCCCTGATCGGCCGCGAGGCCCTGCTGGCGGCGGAGACCGGCGGTTCCCGGAGCATGGTCCAGAAGTAGCGCCGTCCGCCCTCGGGGCAGGCGGGACTACCGAACGCGCCCTGGAGGCGCCCGTGCATC
>NZ_JBHXUW010000003.1:0-210563 GCF_042672475.1 Streptomyces sp. NPDC127177 | reverse complement strand
GTCCATGGATCCCCATCCATGGACCGCACCCCGCTTACCCCTGCCGGGCGCGGAGCCGCACCATCGCCGACCGCCGCCGAACGAGCAAAACCCCCCACGGCCTTCACTCGCTCTTCCGGTGGCTCTGGATTCGCAACCCGACGTCGTACAGCCTTTCGGGTGACACCGGGTCGGTGCGAGACGTTTCACCTCTGGCCGAAACCCCGTGGTGACGTGGTGTGACGGCTCGCATACTCTTGTGTGGGGGTAATTGCAGGTGCAAGCGGGTGGGGGTTCGGTGCTGCGTATCCATGTATCCGGATGGGACCTTTCCAAGGTGCGGATGGCCACCGGGCCGGACGCATTGTGGGAGACCATTCTCAGTTTTCACCGGTTGAGGGACCGGCGTGCTTCCACGGTGTTCGGGAAATGGCGCACGGAAACGCGTCCGCGGTTGAATGGTGAAGTACGTCTGCTGTCCGCCGTGGTCCCGTCGCGCGGCTATTTCCCGGACTTCCTGACGCCTTCTCAGGAAGGCTCGGAGCCGCTGGACTTCGGCACCGGAATCGAGGCCCTGCGCGACACCCCGCCCGAGCGGCTGCGGGAGGAACTCGCGGTGCTGGGCGCCGGGGGAGCACCCGTCGGCCGCGCGGTCACGGCCCGGCGTGCGATACGGCCGGTACGGCTGGACACCCTGCGCGAAGGGCGCTCCGAGCCGCTGGGCCGGCTCATCGGGGCGCTGCGCGGCTACCACCGCGCCGCCGTCGAACCGTACTGGCCGCACGTCCAGGCCAGTGTCGAGGCCGACCGCGCCGTCCGCGGCCGCGCCCTCCTGGACGGCGGCGTGGACGAACTGCTCGCCTCGCTCCCGCCGGTGATCCGCTGGCGGGCCCCGGTGCTGGAGGCGGACTACCCGGTCGACCGTGAACTGCACCTGGACGGCCGGGGGCTGCTCCTGCAGCCGTCCTTCTTCTGTCGCGGCGCCCCGGTCGTCCTGCGCGATCCGCTGCTGCCACCGGTCCTCGTCTATCCGGTCGGCCACTCCAGTGCCCCGGTCTTCGCCGAGCCGGGCCCCTGGCTCGGCCGGCTCCTCGGCCACACGCGCTCCACGGTCCTGCGCACCATCGGTGACGGCTGCACGACCAGCGAGCTCGCCCGCCGTGCCGGGGTCTCCCTGGCGTCGGCCAGCCAGCACGCCTGCGTACTGCGTGAGGCGGGCCTGGTGCACACCCTGCGCCACGGCAGCTCGGTCCTGCACACCCTGACGCCGCTGGGCGGTTCGCTGCTGCGGGGCGGTGCGCCGCTCGCCGTGTCCTGAGCGGTCCGGGGCCCCGTCGGGCGCGTCTCCTCGTCCGGCGCCGATGAGTTTCCGGCGGTCCGGGCGTCTACCTCTCGTAACGCGTTCACATCACGCACACAGGATCGACCCAACGAGAGAGTGAGACGGTCATGCCTCAGCTGATCTTCGTCAACCTGCCGGTCAAGGACCTGGAGACGACCAAGGGCTTCTTCGGCAAGCTGGGCTACTCGTTCAACCCGCAGTTCAGCGACGAGCACACCGCCTGTCTGGTCATCAGCGACACGATCTTCGCCATGCTCCTGGACGAGCCGCGCTTCAAGGAGTTCACCAAGAAGGAGATCGCGGACGCCTCGACGACCACCGAGATGATCATCGCGCTCAGCGCCGACAGCCGCGAGAAGGTGGACGAGCTGGTCGACACGGCCCTCGCCTCCGGCGGGTCGCCCGTCGGTGAGACGCAGGACCTCGGCTTCATGTACGGCCGGTCCTTCCAGGACCCCGACCACCACAACTGGGAGGTCGTATGGATGGACCCGGCCGCAGTCGAGGGCCAGGGCTGACCCCGCCGGTCCGGAGCCGCGGGCCCGGGATCAGACTCCGAGGCCCGCGAAGGCGACACCGGTCAGCTGCTCCGACGCCACCCACAGCCGTTCGCTCGCCACATCGTTGAGCGTCCAGCCCGCCCGCCAGGACGGAGCGGGCGCGCCGCGCCAGCCCAGCAGCCGCGGACCCGTGAACGAGTCGGGCCGCACGCCGGGCGCGGTGGCCGCGTACAGCGTGGGCAGGGCGCCCGCCGACGCGGGCTGGGCGATGATCCGGTTGCCGAGCTCGACGATCCGCTCCGCCGTCCTGCGGTTCTCCATCCGGACGCCCGCCGTCTGCAGATTGGTCGACGCGTAGCCCGGGTGCGCGGCGGCCGCCACCAGGGTGGAGCCGACGGCGGCGGTCCGCCGGGCCAGTTCGTGGACGAACAGCAGATTGGCCGTCTTCGAGCGGCCGTAGGCGATCCACCGGCGGTAGTTCCGCTCGCTGTTCAGATCGCCCATGTCGATGTTGGACAGCACGTGCAGACCGCTGGAGACGCTCACCACCCGGGCGCCCGGCGTACCCAGCAGCTTCGGCAGCAACAGACCGGTGAGGGCGAAATGGCCGAGGTGGTTGACGCCGAACTGGGTCTCGAAACCGTCCGCGGTCCTCCCGTACGGAAGGGCCATCACACCGGCGTTGTTGATCAGCAGATCGAGCCGTTCCGCGGTGTAGGCCGAGGCGAACTCCCGTACCGACGACAGATCGGCCAGATCCAGCGGGGCGAACTCCACGTCCGCGCCCGGCACCGCGGCGCGGATGCGGGACACCGCCGCTCTGCCGCGCCGCTCGTCACGGCAGGCGAGCAGCACCCGGGCACCGCGGCGTGCCAGCTCCCGGGCGGTGATCAGCCCGATACCGCTGTTGGCTCCCGTCACCACGGCCGTACGGCCGCTCTGGTCGGGAATGTCGCTCGCGTACCGGCCCTGGGTCATGGATCAAGCCTACGGCCGGAAGGACCGCTGACCGGAAGGGCCCGTTCACGGGGCCCGACCGGTCACCGGCGTGCGGGAGGGCCGGCTCAGTCCGCGCGTACCTCGAAGACCGCGACGGTCACCTCGTCGTCGTCCAGGCAGGCACCCGTCGCCAGGTCGAAACGCTGTTTGAGCAGCGGGGAGGCGACGAACGGCTGCCCGCCGTCCGATCCGACCAGACCGCGCGAGAGGACGTAGGCCCCGGTGAACGGGTCACGGTTGTCGATCGCGTACGCACGTCCCGCCCGGTCCATGAAAAGGGCGACCTGCCTGCCGTCCGGGAGCAGCGCCGCCACCCCGCGTCCCGGTGTGAGGAGCGAGCGGTCGCAGACGGCCAGCCAGTCGCCTCCGGCGGCCAGCCGGACGACCCCGGTGTCCCGTGCGGTCCGTGCCGTCCGGATCGTCTCGGTCGTCATCAGGATGCGGTCCCTTCGAGAGTGCGGACGGCGAGGACCGGGCCCGCGAGTATGTCCAGGTCGGGCTTGACCTGATCGCGTTCCGGAACGAACCTCACCGAGGGGTCGGGCGCGTCGGGTGCGTTGACGAAGGTGACGAAACGGCGCAGCCGCTCCGGGTCGTTGATGGTCTCGGCCCACTCGTCGCGGTAGCCGCGGACATGGTCGGCCATCAGCCGCTCCAACTCGTCGCAGAGCCCGAGCGAGTCGTGCACGACGACGTCCCGGACGTGGTCGAGGCCGCCCTCGATCCGGTCCAGCCAGGTGGAGGTGCGTTCGAGACGGTCCGCGGTGCGGATGTAGAACATCAGGAACCGGTCGATCAGCCGGACCAGTCCGGCGTCGGAGAGGTCCTGCGCGAGCAGGTCCGCGTGGCGCGGGGTGGCGCCGCCATTGCCACCCACGTACAGGTTCCAGCCGCCTGCGGTGGCGATGATCCCGAAGTCCTTGCCGCGGGCCTCCGCGCACTCCCGGGCGCAGCCCGAGACGGCCGACTTCAGCTTGTGCGGGGAGCGCAGGCCCCGGTAGCGCAGCTCCAGGTCGATCGCCATCTTCACGGAGTCCTGCACGCCGTAGCGGCACCAGGTCTGCCCCACACAGGACTTGACCGTCCGCAGCGACTTCCCGTACGCGTGCCCCGACTCGAAGCCCGCGTCGACGAGCCGGGTCCAGATCAGCGGCAGCTGCTCGACACGGGCGCCGAACAGGTCGATGCGCTGGCCGCCGGTGATCTTGGTGTAGAGGCCGAAGTCCCGGGCCACCTCGCCGATCACGATCAGCCTCTCCGGGGTGATCTCGCCACCGGGGATGCGCGGCACGATCGAGTACGAACCGTTGCGCTGGAGGTTGGCCAGGAAGTGGTCGTTGGTGTCCTGGAGTGCCGCCTGTTCGCCGTCCAGCACATAACCGCTCGCGCCGACCGTAGGGGCCAGCGAGGCGATGACCGAACCCACCGTGGGCTTGCAGACCTCGCAGCCGTCCCCACCGCGCGCCGCCTCCCGGCCGTGCGAGTCGAGCAGCTCACCGTACGAGGTGATCTCCAGGGCGCGGACGATCTCGTACAGCTCGCCGCGGGTGTACGGGAAGCAGCCGCACAGGCCCTTGTCCTGGCTCTGCGGGAGCAGCCGGCCGATGACCTTGACGCAACTGCCGCAGCCGGTACCCGCCTTGGTGCACTTCTTCACCTCGGGCAGCGTGCCGTGCTCGCGGATCGCGCCCTTGGTGACGTTGTGGCAGGAGCAGATCACCGCGTCGTCGGGCAGTGCGGACGGGCCGAGCACGGCCGCGCCGCCCGCACCGGCGGGCAGCACCAGCTGCTCGGGGGCGACCGGCAGGACGCTGCCCGTCATCGGCCGCAGCGTGCCGTACTGGTCGGCGTCCCCGATGAGCACCCCACCCAGCAGCGTGCCGTCCCGCCCGATCACCAGCTTCTTGTAGACACCGGAGCGGGAGTCCGCGTACACCACGTCGAGGCAGTCGTCTGAGGTGCCGTGGGCGTCGCCGAAGGACGCCACGTCCACTCCGAGCAGCTTCAGCTTCGTCGACATGTCGGCACCGGTGAACGACGCCTCCTCGCCCGCGATCACCCCGGCGGCGGTCTGTGCCATCTCGTAGCCGGGCGCCACCAGTCCGTACACCCGGCCGTCCGCGGCGAGCGCGCACTCGCCGATCGCGAGGACCGCCGGATCGGAGGTGCGGCACTCCTCGTCGACGATGATCCCGCCGCGCTGCCCGACCGCGAGACCGCAGTCGCGGGCCAGCTGGTCGCGGGGCCTCACCCCGGCCGAGAAGACCACCAGATCCGTGGCGAGCGAGGAGCCGTCGGAGAGCGACATCCCGTTCACCGAGCCGTCCCCGCCCGCCGTGACCTCCTGGGTCCCGACGCCCGTGTGGACGGTCAGCCCCATGTTCTCGATGGTGCGCAGCAGCGCCGCGCCACCGCCCTCGTCGACCTGCACCGGCATCAGCCGGGGCGCGAACTCCACCACGTGGGTGTCGAGTCCGAGCCCCTTCAGGGCGCCCGCGGCCTCCAGACCGAGCAGTCCGCCGCCGACGACCGCGCCGGTCCGCGCCTTCTTCGCGTACTCCTCGATCGCGAGCAGGTCCTCGATGGTGCGGTAGACGAAGCAGCCCTCGGTGTCCTTGCCGGGGACCGGCGGGACGAACGGGTAGGAGCCGGTGGCCAGCACCAGGGTGTCGTAGCCGAAGACCTCGCCGGAGCGGGCGGTGACGGTGCGCGCCCCGCGGTCCACGGACTCGGCCGGATCGCCGAGACGCAGCTCGAAGCCGTGCCGCTCCATGAAGCCCGGCTCGGCCAGCGACAGATCGTCCGGGGTGCGTCCGGAGAAGTACGAGGTCAGCTGGACCCGGTCGTAGGCGGCGCGAGGCTCCTCGCAGAGCACGACGACCCTCGCGGTACCGGCCGCGGCGGTCAGCCCCCGGTCGGCGAGGGCCTCCAGGAAGCGCTGGCCGACCATCCCGTGCCCGACGACCACGATGGTCGGCACGGCGGCGGCGCGGGAGGTGTGGGCGGCGGTCGGGGAAGGGGACACCGGCATCTCGGAAGCCTCCGTGTTCGGTGAGCGGGTGGAGCGGGAGAGCCTCGGCCCGTGTGCTCATGGAGGAAGCGTGTCCGGCGGGTGTTACCCGTCCGGATCCCCGCTGTTTCCCGGGAGGAACCTTGCGCTCAGCGCCGCTGCCGGCGGTCTGTGAGGGCGGCGGGGGCGGCCACCGCCGCCCGGGGGAGTCCGGAAAGCTCTGAGTTCGCTCAACTTTCCCGCCCCGGCGGCGGCACGGTTGGACGTGACACGTGCCGTTTCCCTAGGGTCGCGATCATGCCTGACATAACCGTGACCACCCTCGTCGTGCTGTGCCTCGCCGCGGGTGCGGCGGGCTGGATCGACGCGGTGGTCGGCGGTGGCGGGCTGCTCCTGCTGCCCGCGCTGCTGCTGGGCCTGCCGCACGTCCCCGCGGCGCACGTACTGGGCACCAACAAGGCGGTCGCCATCGTCGGTACGTCCGGCGCCGCCGTCGCCTACGCGCGCAAGGCGCCGGTGAAGGTCGGTACGGCCCTGCGGATCGGACTCGCGGCCCTGGCCGGATCGATGACCGGCGCCTTCTTCGCCGCCGGGATCAGCAGCGAGGTGCTGCGCCCGGTGATCATGGTGGTGCTGCTGGCGGTCGCGGCGTTCGTGATGCTGCGGCCCCGGTTCGGCAGGGCGGCCGAGGACGGTACGGCACCCCAGGTCACCCGGGCCCGTACCGTCACCGCGATCGTCCTGGTCGGGGGCGGCATCGGCCTGTACGACGGGCTGTTCGGACCGGGCACCGGCACCTTCCTGGTGCTGGCGCTGACCGCGGTGCTCCACCTCGATCTGGTGACGGCCTCCGCCACCGCGAAGATCGTCAACGTCTGCACCAACGGCGGCGCGCTGGCCATGTTCGCCTACCAGGGCAACGTGATGTGGCAGCTGGCCGGCCTGATGGCGCTCTTCAACCTGGCGGGCGGTCTGGTCGGGGCGCGGATGGCGCTGAGCAGGGGCAGCGAGTTCGTCCGCGGGGTGCTGCTGGTCGTGGTGTTCTCACTCGTCGCGAAGCTCGCGTTCGACCAGTGGAACGCCTGAGCGCCGGGGGCGGGCCGGACGTCAGCGCACCGAGGTGAGGTGCGCGTACGCCACCACGTTGCCCTCGTACCCGGTCGAATCGGAGAAGCCGCCGCCGCAGGTGATCAGCCGCAGCGAGGCGTGCTCCGACGACCCGTAGACCCGCTGGTCGGGGAAGTCCTTGCTGTCGTACACCTCGATGGCGTCGAGCGAGAAGACGGCCGTGCGGCCGTCCTGCCGGTCCACCTCGACGGTGCTGCCCTTCTTCAGTGTGCCCAGGTCGTAGAAGACGGACGGGCCCTGGGCGTTGTCGACATGGCCGGCGACGATCGCGGTGCCCTTGGCGCCCGGGGGCGTGCCGTCCTTGTACCAGCCGACGATGTCGGTGTTCCCGGCCGGCGGCACGTCGAGGCTGCCGTCCGCGCCGAGCCCGAGCCGCATCATCGGTGCGTCCACCCGGATGCCGGGGATCCGGATACGGACGGGGGCCGAGGGGCGCAGCGGTTCGGCGACCGGTGAGCCCGGCAGCAGTTCCGGCCCGGCGGCGAAGGCGTCGGCGGATGCCGGGCCCGGTGGGGTCAGCCGGGTGTCCGCGCCGTTCGTGATCAGCCAGACACCGGCGAGTGCCGCGACGACGAGCAGCCAGCCCTTGGCCTTCTGGGACACGGTCGTCCTCCGGGTGACGGAAGGTGGATACGGTCCCGTCCCGGTGGCTCGGGGCCACCGGGACGGAAACCAGGCGGTACGGAGAGGTGGAAGTCTCCGTCAGCTGCCGTCCTGCGTGCCGCTCGCCCGGCGACGCAGGAGCCAGGCTCCGCCGACGGCGGTCGCGGCGAGTACGCCGGCGCCCGCCGCGATCTGGGTGGTGTCCGGCCCGACGCTGCCGCCGACACCGGTTTTGACGTGCCCCGTGGGGGCGGTGGGTACGGCCGAGGACCGGTGGCCGGAGGGGGTCTCGTAGCCCGACGAGCTGTCCTGTGCCGAGGAGCTGTCGTGCGTGGAGGGGGTCGGGCGTTCCGACGCGCTCGGGAGCTCGCTGGACGTGCCGCGGCCCGGTTCCGTGCCGGAGTCCGGTACGAGGGCGGAACCGGCGGCCTCGGCCTCGTCGAGTCCCGCGGAGTCGTACTCCGCGGAGCCGGGGTCGGACGAGCCGTAGAGGTCCGTCGGGGAGTCGCCCTCGGTCTCGTCCGGAGCGGTGTCGGTCCTGGCGGAGTCGTCCCTGCCCGCGGTGGCGGCCGGATCGTCGCTGTCCTTGCCCGCGGCGGCCTTCACCTCGATCTCACCGGTGGCCTTCTTGCCGTTCTCGCAGTCCACTCCGATGTTGTACGGGCCGGGCGCGACGTTGCCCGGCACCCGGAACGAACCGGCCAGGACTTCCTTGAGGGTGGCCGGAGCCAGTGCGAAACGGGACGCGTCCAAGGAGCTCGCGTCGCCGGTCGCGCCGGTGTCGCCCCCGCAGGCGCTGGTGTTCACGGTGACCGTGGTCCCCGGGGCCGCGCTCGCCGGGGTGATCCGCAGCGGGCCCAGCTCGTCCCCGTACGCCGCCGGGGCGGCGGCACAGAGGCCGAGCGCCGCGGCGGAGAGAGCCGCTGCGGCGGTGCCGGTCACGAGGCGAGCAGGACTGCGCATGGGGGGTTCCTCCGAGCAGGGGGCGCTGGCGGGTGTGTCCTGGCTCCGAGCTAACGGCCGGGTGGCCGCCCACGCCTGCTGACACCGAGTCAGCTGTCACCCGATCGGACCGGCGCAGCCTCCTTGCCACCTGACATGTGTGCAGGTCGGGGCGGTGATGGCGGGGGAGGAGCGGCATCCCCTGACCCCCGGTGCCGATCGGGTGACACCCCCCGAAGCGAATGTGGCGCACGTCACACGCATGACCTTGTCGTCGAGGGGCACACGCATCACACCCCCCACGGGACGGCGTCGCCTCGTCGCCCCCGGCCGCCGCCCTCACCGGACCCCTCCCCCCTGGGCCCGGTGAGGGCGGCTCCTTGTGCGGTGAACCGATGCGTCAGTGCGGAGCGGTGGCGGTCCATTCGGCGAGCGGCGGCCGGACCCGGCCGCAGAGCGGCCCGCCCCGGGCGTCGGAGAGCGCGAGCCGCGCGGTGAGGTGCCCGGAGCGGACGGCCGCTTCCATGACGTCCGCCCCGATGTCGGCGAACATCAGCTTGGCCCGCCGGAACATGGAGAAGTGCCCGTCCCCGTCGACCGTGCCCCACGACAGGTAGACGAAGCGCCCGCCGAGCCGGTCCTGTACGTACGGCCCGCTGACCTCGACCCCGTCCCCGGTGACGGCCGCGGCGCAGTCCAGGGTCCAGGAGGCGGACGGGGCGTCGCCCGGAAGCAGCCCGAACAGCTCGCCGGGCCGGTCCTTGCGCTGCACGCCCACGTGGATGTTCTCGTAGCCGGCGAAGTCGCCGCCGGGCCCGCCCGTGCGGCCGGGGAGGCGCGAGCCCTCGATGTGGATCTGCATGTGCGACCGCGGGACTTCGTTCTGCGGGGTTCGCGGGCCTTCGGGGATCTGCATGCGCCCATGGTCTCCCGTCGGGGCCCGGCGCCTCTCAGACGGTGTCGCGGGGCGCCCTCTCGTAGGCCGCGGCCAGCCGCTTCATCAGCCCCTCGTCCACCGTGAACTCGGTGTCGTCGATCCGCCGGACCGGCGCCATGCCCTGCGAGTTGGTGACGAACGCCGACCGGTAGGCGCCCAGCCCGTCCAGCGTCACCGGACGCTGCTCCGACCGGACCCCGGTGCCGGGAAGCTCCTGTTCCAGCAGGGCCATGGTGGTGCCGAGCAGTGCGGGTGCTTGCGGCCAGACGACCGAATCACCGTCCCAGAAACCGATGTTGGTGAACGAGCCCTCGGTCACCGAACCGTCCGGCAGGGTCAGCACCGCGTCGTCGAAACCCGCCCGCGAGGCGCGGTTCCCGTAGTACGTCTGGCCGAATTCACCGGGGCGCTTGAGGTGCGGCACGGCACGGGCGTACGGCACGGACATCATGCTCTTGGGTTCGGCGGACATCGTCACCGGCCCGCGCACCGCGACCATGACGGTCGTGGCGGTGGCGCCCGGCGGCAGGAAGCCGTGCACCCGCACCGAGGCGTCCACGGTCTCCGCGCCCGCCAGTGCGTGCCGGATCAGCTCGCGCACCCGGCCGCCGTCCAGCGGGAGTTCGAAGAGCGCCCGGTTCGCGGTGTCCAGCCGCTCCAGGTGCAGCCCCAGTCCGCGCACCCGGCCGTCCCTGACCTGCATGGCGGTGAAATGGCCGTAGTTGAAGAAGGCGGCCGTCCGCAGATCGTCCTCGGTGGCCGGGTGTCCGTCGAACTCGGCGTACGGGAAAGGCGTGGCCGCGGGAGTCGTCATGCCTTCCACCGTATGCCGACAGGGGCGGCGGATGGGCCGGTTGCGCCGCGCTTGACCTCAACCATGGTTGAGGCATGAGCCTCTTCCCATGGACCTCACCACACCTGAGAACACAGCCGGAACGACCCCTGACACCGAGCCCGGAACCACACCTGAGAACGCAGCCGGAACCACCCCTGACACCGAGCCCGCAACCACCTCCGCGACCGAGCCCGGCTCCGTCCCGCTGAACGTCGCGGTCATCCTCGCCAGCAACCGCGAGGGCCGCTTCGCGCCGGTCGTCGCCGACTGGTTCCGCTCCCGCACCGACGCCCACCCCGGCATCGGGACCGACCTGGTCGACGTCGCCGCACTCGACCTGCCGACCGCCCTCTCGTACCGTCCCGGACCCGAGGACCGGGCACTGCTCGCCGATGTCTCGGCCAGGCTGGCGGCCGCCGACGCGTTCGTCGTCATCACCCCCGAGTACAACCACTCCTACCCGGCCCCGCTCAAGAACCTGATCGACTGGCACCACGCCGAATGGCAGGCCAAACCCGTCGCGTTCGTCTCCTACGGCGGGGTCTCCGGCGGGCTGCGCGCGGTCGAGCACCTGCGGCAGGTCTTCGCCGAACTGCATGCCGTCTCGATCCGCGACACCGTCTCCTTCCACAACGCCGGAGCGCTGTTCGACGACGAGGGCAGGCACCGCGACCCGGCCGGTCCCGACGCCGCCGCGAAGACGCTCCTCGACCAGCTGGTGTGGTGGGGCCGGGCGCTGCGGGACGCGAAGGAGGTGCATCCGTACGGCGGATGACCGGGCGGCAGCGGTTTCGACCCCCGACAATCGGAGGACAACCGCTGCCGATCCGAGGAGACCCGAGTGACGTCGTCCGCATGGCTCGCCGTACTGACCACGACGGACAGTGAGGAGAAGGCCCGGCTGCTGGCGCAGGGCGTGGTGGAGGCGCGGCTCGCCGCCTGCGTACAGATCTCCGCGCCCGTCCTCTCCGTCTACCGGTGGCAGGACGCCATCGAGACCACCGAGGAGTGGCAGCTGCTGATCAAGACGACGGCCGAGCGGTACGACGAACTGGAGGCCCACCTCCAGGAGGCGCACGACTACGACACCCCGGAGATCATCGCGATGCCGGTGGTACGGGGCAGCGCCCGCTACCTGGGCTGGGTGTCGGCGGAGACCGCGCCGGTCACCTCCGGAGGGAGCTGAGGGAGCTGAGGGCCCGGAGGCTCCGGCCCGGTCACCCGGCAGGGCTCACCGGGCGTCCCCCGCGAGGGCCGCCTCCACCCCCGGCTCACGCGGGCCCAGGAAGTGCGGATCGGGTTCGAAGAGTGCCTCCAGGGCCGCCTTCCCCGCCGCGAACACCTCCCGCGTCCCGCCGTAGTACCAGGTCACATCATGTACGGCGTCGACCCCTACGCCGTACGCGTCGATCCCCGCCGCCCGGCACAGCGCGATCGCCCGCCGGACGTGGAAGCCCTGGGTCACCAGCACGGCCCGTTCCACCCCGAAGATCCTCCGGGCCCGGACGCACGAGTCCCAGGTGTCGAAGCCGGCGAAATCGCTGACGATCCTGCCGTCCGGTACCCCGTGCGCGACCAGGAACGTGCGCATCGCGTCCGGCTCGTCGTACTCCACCCGGCTGTTGTCACCGGTCACCAGCACGACCTTCACCTTCTTGTCCCGGTACAGCCCGGCCGCGGCCCGCAGCCGGCTCGCGAGATACGGCGACGGCTTCCCGTCCCGCAGCCCCGCCCCGAACACCACGGCGACCTGCTGCGCGGGCGCGTCCGCCACCGTACGGACCCGGGCGTCGGCGACCGTGTACATCCAGGTGACGGGCGCCAGGCCCAGCACGCAGGCGACCATCACCGCCTGCACCGCGCGCCGCCGCCCCCGCCGGGTCCTGGGCAGCCGGGGCCGCAGCCGGGCGGCCGTCCTCGCCGGCCGGTCCCGGTCGTCCGTCCCGGCACCCCGTCGCCCCAGCCGCATGGGAGCGCCCCCGTTCCTGTACGTCCGGTGCCGTGTCGCACCGTCCCTCTATGAGTGGACGACGGCACGGCCCAAAGGGTTCTCCCCGGACGGCCGTCGGTAGCATCGGCCGATGCCTCTCCCACCGCCCCTCCCGCGCCCTCTCCCGCGTCTGATCGCCTCGGACCTCGACGGCACCCTGCTGCGCGACGACGGCACCCTCTCGCCCCGCACCCTGCGCGCCCTGCGCACGGCCGAGGGAGCGGGGGCGGAGATCGTCATCGTCACCGCCCGTCCGCCCCGGTTCGTCGACCGGCTCGCGGAGGCCACCGGCCTGCTGGGCACGGCGGTGTGCAGCAACGGCGCCCTCGTGTACGACATCGCGACCCGCACCGTCCTCTCCTCCCGTGTCCTGCCCCTGAGCACCGCCCGGCGGGTGGCCACCGCGCTGGCCGCCGCGGTCCCCGGGATCGGCTTCGCCCTGGAGACCGGCAACCAGGTCCTCTACGAACCGGCCTACCGGCTGCGCCTCTCCGAGGACATCGGCGCCGAACTGCCCGTCCCCTCCCTCGCCGACCTGTGGCTCACCGAGGCCCCCGTCACCAAGCTGTTCGTCTGGTCGGACCGGCTCGACGCGGACACCCTGCTGGCCGCGGCCCGCCGGGGCACGGGCGGCGAGGTGCAGCTCACCCACTCCGGCGGGCGCGGGCTGCTGGAGATCAGCGCGCCGGGCGTCACCAAGGCCGGCACCCTGTCGGCGCTGTGCGCGGGTCGCGGCATCGACGCCTCCGAGGTCATCGCCTTCGGCGACATGCCCAACGACCTCACCGTGCTCGACTGGGCCGGCACCGGCTACGCCATGGCCAACGCCCACCCGGCCGTGCTGGCCGCCGTGCCGGTGCACACCGTCAGCAACGAGGAGGACGGGGTGGCCCTGGTCATCGAGCGGCTGTTCGGGGACGCGGACCGAACGGCCGCCGCCGTCGTCTGACAGTGCCCCCGGCAGCGCGGTGAGGTCGCGGTAAACACCCGTGACCGGCACGCAACGACGCGGCAACCTGCGCCCTGCACCATCGGTCCATGACGGAGCCGGCACCGGAACACTCCCCGGAATCCCTGCCACTCGACAGCACGGCGCAACTGCTGACCCGCATCACCGCACAGCTCGGCACCCAGCTCAGCCTCGTCTCCCCGAACGGAACCCGACGGCCCATGCCCCGCACCCGGCACCAGCTCGCCCAGGGACCCGCACAGGGCCCCACGGGTCCTCCGACCCCCGCCGCCCCCGCCCTGGTCGCCGTCGCGCACGGCAGCCGGGACCCGCGGGCGCTGCGCACGGTGAAGGAGCTCCTGTGCCGGGTGCGGGAACTGCGGCCGGGACTCGACGTCCGGCTCGGTCACATCGAGCTCAACGAACCCCTCCTGCCCCAGAGCCTGGACGCCCTCGGCGACGGCGACGCGGTCCTGGTCCCGCTGCTGCTGGGCCGCGGCTACCACGTCAAACAGGACATCCCGCAGGCCGTCGCGGGCGCGCCCGCCCTGCGCACCCGCACCGCCGGACCGCTCGGACCGCACCCGTTGCTCGTCGAGGCGCTGCACGGGCGGCTCGCCGAGGCGGGCTGGCGGCCGGCGGACGACGGGAACCGGGACAGCGCCGTGGTCCTGGCCGCCGCCGGATCCCGCGACCCCGAATCGGCCGCGGACACCCGTCGCACCGCACGGCTGCTCAGCGAACGGCTCGGCGGGGTGCCCGTCATCCCCGCCTACGCCTCCGCCGCGACGCCCACCGTCCCGGCCGCCCTGCGCGCACTGGCCGCCCGCGGCCACCGAAGGGTCGCCGTCGCCTCGTACTTCACCGCCCCCGGACGCTTCGCCTCGGCCGCGGCCGGAGCAGCACCGTGGATCGCGGCCGCCCCGCTCGGCGCGCACCCGGCGATGGCCCGGCTGCTGCTGCACCGCTACGACCAGGCACGGACGGCCGGCGCCCCGGCGTACGAAACTCTGATGAACACACATTTCCTGGCGTCCGCCTGAGCCCTCTTGTCACCGCGGCCGATTAATGTCGACCCCATGGAAGGCACGCACGACACGCAGGGCACCCACCGGACCCAGGAATCGGAGCCGGCACCCTACGGCGCCGCCGACGCCGAGCGCTGGGACACCGAACCGGACAAACGGCCGGGCCGCACCGCCTTCCAGCGCGACCGCGCCCGGGTGCTCCACTCCGCCGCGCTGCGCCGGCTCGCCGGGAAGACCCAGGTCGTCACCCCGGGTACCCGCAGCCACGTCTGGGACGCCAGCCCCCGTACCAGGCTCACCCACTCACTGGAATGCGCCCAGGTCGGCCGGGAGCTCGGCGCCGCCCTCGGCTGCGACCCCGACCTGGTCGAGACGGCCTGCCTCTCCCACGACATGGGCCACCCGCCGTTCGGACACAACGGCGAGCAGGCGCTCAACGACTTCGCCTCCGACTGCGGAGGATTCGAGGGCAACGCCCAGTCGCTGCGGCTGCTGACCCGGCTCGAACCGAAGCGGTTCGTGCCCGACACCCATACCGGTGAGCTGGTCAGCGTCGGGCTCAACCTGACCCGCGCCGCCCTCGACGCCGCCACCAAGTACCCCTGGCCCCGGGCCGCGCACCCGACCGACCCGGGCTCGCCGAAGTTCGGCGTGTACGAGGACGACCAGCCGGTCTTCGACTGGTTCCGCAAGGGCGCCCCGCACGGCCGCAAGTGCTTCGAGGCCCAGGTGATGGACTGGTCCGACGACGTGGCGTACTCGGTCCACGACTTCGAGGACGGCCTGCACGCCGGGCACATCGACCCCAACTGCCTGGACGCGGAGCCGGAGCGGCAGGAGATCTGGGCGGTCGCCATCGGACGGTACGTCCCGGCGGACACCGACCCCCAGGAGCTGTCCGACGCGCTGGACCGGCTCATCGGCCAGGAGTGGTGGCCGCACGGCTACGACGGTTCGGCCGTCGCACAGGCCCGGCTGAAGGACGCCACCAGCCAGCTGATCGGCCGGTTCTGCCTCGCCGCCGAGAGCAGCACCCGCAAGGCGTACGGCACCGGCCGGCTCAGCAGATACGGCGCCGAGCTCGTCGTGCCCCGCGAGGCGCACAACGAATGCGCGGTGCTCAAGGCGGTCGCCGACCGTTACGTCATGCAGCGCGCCGAACAGGAAGTGATCCGCGCCGACCAGCGGGTCGTCATCGCCGAACTGGCGGCGGCGCTGACCGCCCGCGCGCCGGAGGGCCTGGAGCCGCAGCTTCGGGCGCTGTACGAGGCCGCCCCCGACGACCGGTCCCGCAAGCGCGTCCTGGTCGACCAGATCGCCGCCCTGACGGACGCGTCGGCCCGCACCCTGCACCACTCGCTCACGGCGCGCGGCCGATGACCGGGCACCGGAACCCCGCCTCGGTGGCACGGCGGCGAAGACCGCCGGCGGTGGCGGTCCCCGGACCGTCCCATGACCACTGGGCGTGACCTGATCGGGTCACACCCCCTTTCGCCATCACGCTGCGTGCGGGACGCTCGCAGTTGGCGCCGCGCAGCAAGCACCGAGGAGGCATCAAGTGGTCGACGCACATCGGACGTTCGTCATTGTCGGCGGAGGACTGGCCGGAGCGAAGGCGGCGGAGACACTCCGCGCCGAGGGTTTCAGCGGCCGGGTCATCCTCATCGGCGATGAGCGCGACCATCCGTACGAACGGCCGCCGCTGTCCAAGGGGTACCTGGCCGGCAAGGAGGACCGCGACAGCGTCTTCGTCCACGAGACGGCCTGGTACGCGGGGGCGGACATCGAGCTCCACCTCGGTCAGCCCGTCACCCAGCTGAACCGCGAGGCCCGCTCGGTGGAGCTCGGCGACGGCACCGTCATCCACTACGACAAGCTGCTCCTGGCCACCGGTGCCGAGCCGCGCCGTCTCGACGTCCCCGGCACCGACCTGGCCGGCGTCCACCATCTGCGCCGCCTCGCCCACTCCGACCGGCTGCGCAACGTACTGGCCGCGCTCGGCCGCGACAACGGCCATCTGGTGATCGCCGGAGCCGGCTGGATCGGCCTGGAGGTCGCGGCGGCGGCCCGCGGTTACGGCGCGGAGGTCACCGTCGTCGAGCCGGAACCGACCCCGCTGCACCGGGTCATCGGTCCCGAGCTCGGCCAGATCTTCACCGATCTGCACAGCGACCACGGCGTCCGCTTCCACTTCGGCGGCCGGCTCACCGAGATCGTCGGCCAGGACGGAATGGTCCTCGCCGTCCGCACCGACGACGGCGAGGAGCACCCCGCCCACGACGTCCTCGCCGCGATCGGGGCAGCCCCGCGCGCCGCACTCGCCGAGGCCGCCGGCCTCGACATCGCCCCCCGCGCCCAGGGCGGCGGCATCGCCGTCGACGCCTCCCTGCGCACCAGCGACCCGCACATCTACGCCGCCGGTGACGTCGCGGGCGTGGCCCATCCGCTGCTCGGCGCCCGGCTGCGGGTGGAGCACTGGGCCAACGCGCTGAACAGCGGCCCCGCGGCGGCCCGCGCCATGCTCGGCCAGGACGTCTCCTACGACCGGGTCCCGTACTTCTTCTCCGACCAGTACGACCTCGGCCTGGAGTACTCGGGCTGGGCGCCGCCCGGCAGCTACGACCAGGTCGTGATCCGCGGTGACGCCGGCAAGCGCGAGTTCATCGCCTTCTGGCTGAAGGACGGCAAGGTGCTCGCCGGAATGAACGTGAACGTGTGGGACGTCACCGACACCGTGCAGGAGCTGATCAAGGCCGGTCAGCCGGTCGACCCGGACGCGCTGGCCGATCCGTCCGTGCCGCTGGAGTCACTGATCTGAGGGATCCGGGCCGGCGGCCCGTATCACACCCGCCCGCACCATGACTGTCACCGCCCACCCGTAGACTTCACCCGTGGCAGGCAGGATCAATGACGACGACGTGAAGGCGGTCCGGGACGCGGTCCCGATCGACGCCGTCGTTTCCGAGTACCTCCAGCTGCGCAACGCGGGCGGTGGGAACCTCAAGGGCCTGTGCCCGTTCCACGACGAGAAGTCCCCCTCCTTCCAGGTCAGTCCGAGCAAGGGTCTCTTCCACTGCTTCGGCTGCCAGGAGGGCGGCGACACGATCGCCTTCGTGATGAAGATCGATCACCTCCAGTTCTCCGAGGTGGTCGAGCGGCTCGCCGCCAAGGCCGGCGTCACACTGCGGTACGAGGAGGGCGGGTACAACCCCTCCCACCAGCGCGGTGAGCGGATCCGGCTGGTCGAGGCGCACAAGGCGGCCGCCCAGTTCTACATCGAGCAGCTCGACGGCCCGGAGGCCGAGATCGGCCGCAAGTTCCTCGCGGAGCGCGGCTTCGACCAGGCAGCGGCCGCCCACTTCGGCGTCGGCTACAGCCCGGCCGGCTGGGACCACCTCACCCGCTATCTGCGCGGCAAGGGCTTCAGCGACAAGGAACTGATCGCCTCCGGCATCTCCCAGGACGGCAGGCGCGGCCCCATCGACCGCTTCCGCGGCCGGCTGATGTGGCCCATCAGCGACACCGCCGGTGACATCGTCGGCTTCGGCGCCCGCAAGCTGCGCGACGACGACAACGGCCCGAAGTACCTCAACACCCCAGAGACCGCGATCTACAAGAAGTCCCAGGTGCTGTACGGCATCGACCTGGCCAAGAAGGACATCGCGAAGGCCAGCCGGGCCGTCGTCGTCGAGGGCTACACCGACGTGATGGCCTGCCACCTCGCCGGGGTCACCACCGCCATCGCCACCTGCGGCACGGCCTTCGGCGGCGACCACATCAAGATCCTGCGCCGGCTCCTGATGGACAACGGCAGCGCCCGGGTGATCTTCACCTTCGACGGTGACGCGGCCGGGCAGAAGGCCGCGCTGCGAGCCTTCGAGGACGACCAGAAGTTCGCCGCCGAGACGTACATCGCGATCGCCCCGGAGAACATGGACCCGTGCGATCTGCGGCTGGCCAAGGGCGACGAGGCAGTCCGCGACCTGGTCGAACCCCGCACCCCGCTCTTCGAGTTCGCGCTCCGCCAGATCGTCGGCCGCTACGACCTGGAGACCCCGGCCGGCCGCGCCGCCGCGCTCGACGAGGCCGCCCCCGTCGTCGCCAAGATCAAGACGGGCAGCGTCCAGCGGGAGGTCGCCGTCCAGCTCGCCGGCTTCGTCGGCATCCTGGACCAGGAGTACGTCGTGCACCGGGTCAACCAGCTCGCCCAGTGGGCCCGGGGCCGGGGCGACCAGCGCGGTCCCGCACGCTCCTCCTCCCGGTCCGGAGCACAGCCCCAGCAGGTGCAGGCCCCCGTCGTCCCTTCCGGCCCCGCACTCAACCTCCGCAGCCCGGCCCACCGCACCGAGCGCGAGCTGCTCAAGCTCGCCCTGCAGAAGCCCGCCCTGGTCTCCCCGGCCTTCGACGCCTACGGGGTGGACGAGTTCACCGCCCCGCCGTACGCCGCGGTCCGCCAGTGCATCGCGGAGGCGGGCGGCGCGGAGATCGGCGTCCCCGAGACCCGCGAATACCTCGTCCAGGTGCTCGACGCGACGCCCAACGAGACGGTGCGCAAGCTCGTCACCGAGCTCGCGGTCGAGGTCTTCCACGGCAAGTCCATCGACGAGGCGTACGCGGGCGAGCACCTGGTCAAGGTCCGGCTGCGCGCCGTCGACCGCCGGATCAACGACGTCCAGGGCAGCCTCGCCCGGCTGGGCAGCAACGTCGCCCCCGACCACCTGGCCGCCGCGCAGAACGAGGTCTGGGTCCTCCAGCAGTACGCCCAGTCCCTGCGCAACAGCGGCGCCGACGCGCTCTGACCGGGCGGCCCCCGGGCCCCCGCGTAACCACTCGGTCACCACCCGGACTCAGAAAGTCCCCGCACGCCCCTCGTAGCGGCTGTGTGTCGTACCCCACACTGGATGGCGGTGCTAGACCGACCTGCGACCAGGGGGTGGGTGAAGGTGCGTGCCCCGCGACGCCGCCCCCTGATCGCAGGTCGGGCTGAGAGTCATCGGAACGCGGCCGGACCGCCCTGACGGTGGTCCTCCATCCCGCGGTCCGGCAGCGATCACCTGGAGGTCGCCCCCGTGCAGACCCGGACCGTGAGCCAGACCGAGCCTGTCCCGGCCGTCCCCGCGCAAGCCCGGGCCCCGCGTCATCCGGAAGCCGCGGCCGACCCGCGACCGACCGAGCCCGAAGGGCGGCAACCGCCCGGCGCGCAGGCGGACGCGCAGGACATCCCCGACCCGCCCGAGGTGGTCATGGAGGAGTCCGCCGAGCCGCCGGAGCCGCCCGCGCAGCGCGGCCGGCCGGACACCGGAGGGCCGTCGTCCGACCTCTTCCGGCAGTACCTGCGGGAGATCGGCCGCATCCCGCTGCTCACCGCCGCCGACGAGGTGGAGCTCGCCCGCCGCGTCGAGGCCGGGCTCTTCGCCGAGGAGCGCCTCGCCCGCACCCCCGACCCCGACACCCGCCTCGCCGTCGATCTGGACCGTCTGGTGGTCATGGGCCGGACGGCCAAACGCCGCCTCATCGAGGCCAATCTGCGCCTCGTCGTCTCCGTGGCCAAACGCTACGTCGGCCGCGGACTGACCATGCTCGACCTCGTCCAGGAGGGAAACCTCGGACTGATCCGGGCGGTCGAGAAGTTCGACTACGCCCGCGGCTACAAGTTCTCCACGTACGCGACCTGGTGGATCCGGCAGGCCATGTCCCGCGCCCTCGCCGACCAGGCGCGGACCATAAGGGTCCCGGTCCACGTCGTCGAACTGATCAACCGCGTCGTACGGGTCCAGCGCCGGATGCTCCAGGAACGCGGTTACGAACCGACGCCCGAGGAGGTAGCCGCCCAGCTCGACCTGACTCCGGAACGCGTCGGAGAGGTACTGCGCCTGGCCCTGGAACCGGTGTCCCTGCACGCCCCGGTCGGCGAGGAGGACGACGTGTCGCTCGGCGACCTCATCGAGGACGGGGACGCGGCATCCCCGGTCGAGTCCGCCGCCTTCCTCCTGCTGCGCGAACACCTGGAAGTGGTGCTCTCCACCCTCAACGAGCGCGAGCGCAAGGTGGTCCAGCTCCGCTACGGGCTGGCCGACGGGCGGCCGCGCACGCTGGAGGAGATAGGGCGGATCTTCGGGGTGACCCGCGAACGCATCCGCCAGATCGAGTCCAAGACCCTCAACAAGCTTCGCGACCACGCCTTCGCCGACCAGCTCCGCGGCTACCTCGACTGACGCGCGCGCAGGCACGTACGGACCGGGGCAGCCGCGGAGCGGCTCGCTAGTCGACCTCGGCGACCGCCTGGGCGAACTGGGCGGCGTACAGCCGGGCGTACGCGCCCTGAGCCTCCAGCAGTTCGTCGTGCGTGCCCTGTTCGACGATCGAGCCGTTCTCCATCACCAGGATCACGTCGGCGTCCCGGATGGTGGAGAGCCGGTGCGCGATGACGAAGCTCGTACGACCGTGCGCCAGGCCCGCCATCGCCTTCTGGATCAGCACCTCGGTACGGGTGTCGACCGAGCTGGTCGCCTCGTCGAGCACCAGTATCACCGGGTCGGACAGGAACGCCCGCGCGATGGTGATCAGCTGCTTCTCACCCGCGCTGACTCCGGTGCCCTCGTCGTCGATCACCGTGTCGTAGCCGTCCGGCAGGGTGCGGATGAAGCGGTCGGCGTGGGCCGCCCGCGCCGCCCCCTCGATCTGCTCCCGGGTGACATCGCCCGAGGAGCCGTACGCGATGTTCTCCGCGATGGTCCCGCCGAACAGCCAGGTGTCCTGGAGGACCATGCCGATCCCCGACCGCAGGTCGTCGCGCGACATCCTCGCGATGTCGACCCCGTCGAGGGCGATCCGGCCGCCCGTCACGTCGTAGAACCGCATCAGCAGATTGACCAGTGTCGTCTTTCCGGCCCCCGTCGGGCCGACGATCGCGACCGTGTGGCCCGGTTCGACGCTCAGCGACAGGTCCTCGATCAGCGGCTTCTCCGGGTCGTAGCGGAACGACACGTTCTCCAGGGAGACGTTGCCGCGCAGGATCCCGGGGTGCTCGCCCTCGCCCTTCGCGGGGTCGGCCTCCTGCTCCTCGGCGTCCAGGAGCTCGAAGATCCGCTCGGCCGACGCCACCCCGGACTGCACCAGGTTCGCCATCGAGGCGACCTGGGTCAGCGGCATGGAGAACTGCCGCGAGTACTGGATGAAGGCCTGCACATCACCGATCGACAGTGCGCCCGAGGCGACCCGCAGACCGCCGACCACGGCGATCAGCACGTAGTTCAGGTTGGACACGAACATCATCAGCGGCTGCATGATCCCGCTGTTGAACTGGGCCTTGAACCCGGCCTCGTACAGCGCGTCGTTCTGCTCGGCGAAGTCCCGCGCGGACTCGTCCTGCCGGCCGAAGACCTTCACCAGGGTGTGCCCGGTGTACATCTCCTCGATGTGGGCGTTGAGCTTGCCCGTCACCTTCCACTGCTGGACGAACTGCGGCTGCGAACGCTTGCCCACCTTCGTCGCCACGACCACCGACAGCGGCACCGTCACCAGCGCGACGAGCGCCAGCAGCGGCGAGATCCAGAACATCATGATCAGCACGCCGACGATGGTCAGCACGGAGTTGATGAGCTGGCCCATCGTCTGCTGCATCGTCTGCGAGATGTTGTCGATGTCGTTCGTCGCCCGGCTGAGCACCTCGCCGCGCTTCTGCCGGTCGAAGTACGACAGCGGCAGCCGCGACAGCTTCGTCTGGATGTCCTCGCGCATCTGGAACACGACCCGGTTGATCACCCGGATCGACAGCCGGGTCGACACCAGCATCAGCAGCCCGGCCGCGACGTACACGGCCAGCGCCGCCAGCAGCACATGGCCGATCGCGTCGAAGTCCATGCCCTGCCCGGGGGTGAAGTCCACCTTGGAGAGCAGGTCGGCCAGGCCGCTGTTGGACTTGTGCAGGCCCGCGATGGCCTGCTCCTTGCTCGTCCCCTCGGGCAACTGCCGCCCGACGACGCCGGCGAACACCAGGTCGGTGGCCTTGCCGAGGATCTTCGGGCCGACCACCGAGAACGCCACGCTCAGCGCACCGGCCACCAGCATCACGTACAGCGTGGCCTTCTCCGCGGCGAAGCGCCTCAGCAGCCTCTTCGAGGATCCCTTGAAGTCCATGGACCGCTCGGTCGGCGCCCCGCCCGCCATCATGCGTCCGCCAGGCCCGGCCATTACGCGGCCTCCGCTTCCGTCAGCTGGGAGAGCACGATCTCCCGGTATGTTTCATTGCCGTCCATCAGCTCGTGGTGGCTGCCGGAGCCGACGACCCGGCCCTCGTCCAGCACCAGGATCCGGTCGGCGTCGCGGATGGTGGACACCCGTTGCGCGACGATCACCACGGTCGCGGCCGCGGTCTCCCGCAGGAGCGCCGCGCGCAGTGCCGCGTCCGTGGCGTAGTCCAGCGCCGAGAACGAGTCGTCGAAGAGGTAGATCTCCGGCTTCTGGACCAGCGTCCGCGCGATCGAGAGCCGCTGTCTCTGCCCGCCGGAGACATTGGTGCCGCCCTGCGCGATCGGTGCGTCGAGCCCGTGTTCCAGACCCTCGACGAACCCCTTGGCCTGGGCGACCTCCAGCGCGTGCCACAACTCCTCGTCGCTCGCGTCCGGGTTCCCGTACCGCAGGTTGGACGCGACCGTTCCCGAGAACAGGTACGGCTTCTGCGGGACCAGGCTCACGGTCTTGGCCAGCAGCACCGGGTCCAGCGTCCTTACGTCCGCCCCGTCGACCAGCACCTGGCCGTCCGTCACATCGAACAGCCGGGGTACGAGACCGAGCAGTGTCGACTTGCCGCTGCCCGTCGACCCGATGATCGCGGTCGTCTCGCCCGGCCGGGCCACCAGATCCACCGACCTGAGCACCGAGGCCTCGGCGCCTGGGTAGCGGAAGTGCGCGCCCCGGACCTCCAGATGACCGTGGGCACGCAGTTCGCGTACCGGGTCGACCGGCGGCACCACGCTGGAATCGGTCTCCAGGACCTCCTGTATGCGCTCGGCGCATACCTCGGCGCGCGGCACCATCATGAACATGAAGGTGGCCATCATCACCGACATGACGATCTGCATCAGGTACGAGAGGAACGCGGTCAGCGCGCCGATCTGCATCCCACCGCTGTCGATCCGGTGCGCGCCGAACCAGACGACGGCGATCGACGACACGTTCACGACCGTCATCACGGTCGGGAACATCAGTGCCATCAGCCGGCCGGTGGACAGTGCCACGTCCGTCAGCTCGTTGTTGGCGCCGCGGAACCGCTTCTCCTCGTAGCCGTCGCGGACGAAGGCGCGGATGACCCGGTTGCCGGTGATCTGCTCGCGCAGCACCCGGTTGACCGTGTCGAGGCGCTCCTGCATCGTGCGGAACAGCGGACGCATCCGCCTGACGATCAGGCTCACCGCGATGCCGAGGACCGGCACCACCCCCAGGAGCACCGCGGACAGCGGCACGTCCTGGCCGAGCGCCATGATGATCCCGCCGACGCACATGATCGGTGCCGAGACCATCAGTGTGAACGTCATCAGGGTCAGCATCTGGATCTGCTGGACGTCGTTGGTCGTACGGGTGATCAGTGAGGGAGCGCCGAACCGGCCGAGTTCACGTGCGGAGAACGACTGGACCCGGTCGAAGACCGACGCCCGGACATCGCGGCCGAGCGCGGAGGCGGTACGCGCGCCGATGTAGACCGCCCCGATGTTGCAGACCACCTGGGCGATGCTGACGACGATCATGGCGCCGCCGTACTGGAGGATGTAACCCGTGTCCCCCTTGACGACACCGTTGTCAATGATGTCGGCGTTCAGGGTCGGCAGGTAGAGAGTGGCGCAGGTCTGCAGCAGCTGGAAGACGACCAGCAGAGCGATCGGTTTCTTGTACGGGCCGAGATAGGCCCGCAGGAGTTTTATGAGCACGCGTGTCTCTCGGAGTCGGCAGAGGTCGGGAGTCGAACCATCTTCCGGCACCGCCCGCCGGGACTGCGAACGTTTTTATTCAAGTCCAGGTCAAAAAACAGACCCGGTCCATAATTTTTCGGCGGAACGCCGTTCCGGCCCCCTGCTGGTCACCCACGGTAGGCGGATCAGAGCGCGGAGTCGAACGCCCCCGGGTGGATCTGGTCCCGCGTCGCGATGTACTGCTGGCGCACCGCCTGGCCGACCGCCAGCTCCTCGCCGGGATCCAGCACCTGTGCCGCCGCGTCCTGCCAGGACGGGGGAGTGCGCGGATCGAGCGTCCCCTGCGAGACCCCCAGCGCCCAGGCCGCCTGCCTGGCCGCACCCAGCGCCGCGTACTGCGCCGGCTCCGGCACGATCACCTGCGTCCCCAGCAGCGCGGGCGCGATCGCCTGCACCGCGGGCAGTTCGGCGGCGGCACCCAGCAGGAACACCCGCCGCACCTCGACACCGCGCCCGCGCAGTACGTCCAGCGCGTCGGCCAGCGAGCACAGCATCCCCTCGAACGCGGCCCGCGCCAGGTGCTCCGGCTTCATCGACTCCCGCCGCAGTCCGCTCAACGTCCCGGCCGTGTGCGGCAGCCGCGGGGTGCGCTCCCCCTCCAGATAGGGCAGGAGCACCAGCCCGGAGGCGCCGGGCGTCGACTTCAGCGCCAGCGCCGACAGCTCGTCGAGCCCCTCCACGTCCAGCATCTCGGCGGTGCCGCGCAGCGCGCGTACCGCATTCGACGTATAGACGACCGGCAGATGCATCCCGGTGGCGTCCGCGAACGAGTTGATCATTCCGGTCGAATCGGCCAGCGCCTCGTGGTGCACCGCCATCACCGAACCCGATGCCCCCAGCGACACCACCGCGTCACCGACCCCGACCCCCAGCCCGAACGCCGCCGCCATCGTCTCGCCGGTGCCCGCCGAGATCAGGAGCCCCTCGGGTGTCGTGCCGGCCGCCTCGCAGGGCCCGAGCACCTCGGGCAGCGCCGCCTGCCGGCCGAGCGCGAGCTCCACCAGTTCCGGCCGGTAGGACTCGCTGCCCGCCGACCAGTAACCGCTCCCGGACGCGGCGCCCCGGTCCGTGGTCCGCCGGGCCGGGCGGCCCAACAGCTGCCACACCAGCCAGTCGTGCGGCTGGAGCACGGCGGCGACCCGCTGCGCCATCTCCGGCTCGGTCCGCGACAGCCAGCGAAGCTTCGACACCGGCTGCGCGGCCTGCGGCACCGCCCCGACCGCCTCGGCCCAGGCCTGCCGCCCGCCGAGCCCGTCGATCAGATCGGCCGCGGCCACCTGCGCCCGCTTGTCGTTGCCGAGCAGTGCCGGACGTACGAGATTGCCCTGCCGGTCCAGCGGCACGAGCCCGTGCTGCTGCGCGGACACCCCGATGGCCTGCACGCCCTCGAGCAGCCCGCCGGTGGCCGCCTCACCGAGTGAGAGCAGCCATGCCTGCGGATCGACCTCGGTGGCCTTCGCCTCCACGGGATGTGCGGCGTATCCCTGGCGCAGTACGGCACCCGTGTCCGTATCGCAGACCACGATGTGCGTGAAGGCGGAAGAACTGTCCAAGCCGGCGACTATGCCCATACACAGATTCTGCCGTACCGCCGGAGCATTCCTGCACCGGCGGTACGGCAGACATCGAGGAGGACGCGGCCTCAGGTGTTGGTCGTACCCCAGTCGTCCTCGCCGTTCGGACCGCGCCCGCGCAGCGAACGCACCCGGTCGGCGACCGAGGCCGGCACCTTGTCGCCGACCTTCTCACCCACCACGTGGGCCGCCTTGCCGGCGAACTCGCGCCCGCTCTGGGCCGCCGACTCGCAGGTGTTGCGCACGGCCGGGTTCTGGGAGAACTGGCGTGCGGACTTCTTCAGCTGCTCGTAACGCTCGCGCCCGGCACGCGTGCCGAGCACGTAACCGAGGGCCACTCCGGCGATGAACGTGAGCCGGTACCGCATGGCTGCCACCCTTCCTTCACTCCGTGCGACGTGGTGCGACGTGTGCTGCTCGCCTACCCGCAGGCACCGGAGATCACCCCGGCCGATACCGATTGGCAAAGCACCCCCCTGCTTGCGCTAATGTATGTGTCGCAGCGAACGTCCGCCGCCCGGCAGCCGCCAGGCAGGTGTTCTTCGAGGCAACGCAGCAATCCCCTGTAGCTCAATTGGCAGAGCAGCCGGCTGTTAACCGGCAGGTTACTGGTTCGAGTCCAGTCGGGGGAGCGCGATCCCCTGTAGCTCAATTGGCAGAGCATTCGGCTGTTAACCGGAGGGTTACTGGTTCGAGTCCAGTCGGGGGAGCGGAACGGAAGAGGGCCCTGCGGGGTCCTTTTTCGCGTGCCCGGACCCGGTTCTCCGGAGGCCTGCCACCGTGGTGCGCGTGGGGCTGGTGTGACTCTTTCGCGTCAACTTCACGTCGACCGGAACCGGGCGGGGACCAGCGCAGTCTTCATGGTCACGAGTACCCGGGCATCCGAAGCAAGAGATCGTATGACCGGCTATGCTGCGGCAGACGGCGCGTACACATGTACGCGCCACGCCGAAAAGGGGCGGTAGCTCAGCCGGTTAGAGCAGCGGACTCATAATCCGTCGGCCGTGGGTTCGAGTCCCACCCGCCCCACCGAGCATCCCCGGGCAGAATCGTTCTGGCCTGGGGAAACGTGGATTGTGTGGCGGTTTTCCGTGCGGTACCAGCCGCGCGTCGTGCGGTACGGCTCCTCTGTTTCAGCGGGTCGGATCGATTTAGATGCCGCTGACCTGGCCATTTGTGGTCGTTGCATGAGGGAGCGTCGTGGCGCAGTCCCACGGCCGTCATAGGGAGGCTTCGCGCTCCATCCGTGCCTGCCAGATCGCATGACGCCCCCCTGCTGTCTCTGCCGTGTCACCTGGTCTGCCAGGTGACACCGCTGGCATCGGCGAAGGCCCGGAAGGCGCGCCCTTGCTTGCCCGGGTGCGCGCGACGGCGTACCTGGTGCACGTCGCACCCGCGGTCCACGTCTGACCGCAGGGCGCAGTTGTTTTGCACGCATTTACGTACCTACTCATTGCTGGCAAACCTCGACGTCACAGGCGTCATCGCCATAGGAGGGGAGCGGCTGCTGATGACGAGAAGTAGCGAATTTTCCCACCTGCGTCATGCCGCCCTGAGACCATCGTTTCGTCCCGACCAGTGAAACGAACCGAGGTGCCCCCAGATGTGGGACTACGCCAAGCTCTCCGCAGAAGCCGCGAAGCGGGGCGGTCCCGCAGCCTTGCGAGCTGCCTACCGGTTGGCGGGCCGCCAACAGGGCATCAAGATCGGTCAGATGGTGGGCCGCCAACAAGGCGTCATTATTGGTGCTGGCATGGGTGTGGGCGGGACCATGCTTTACAACTCGCTGCGTACCCGCAAAACAGGGGCCGGTCCTGAGTCGACGCCCGAGAGCAGCCTGCCGTGATCGAGGAACAGGTCTGAGACCTGCGGCAATCCCGCGAACTGGCCCCGTCGAGGAGCGGCCCGATCCTCCGCCTCCTGGCCTCGACGGTCCACCGGATCCTGACCCGCCACCGGCTCCATCGGCTGGCCCGGATCGACCGCCGGGTCTGATGGAGAGTTGGGTGACAAGTTGACCTGTCACCCGCAGGCACAGCAGACCCGGTCGCGCTGCCCTGCTGGTGGGGTGACTCCGATGACGCAGGTAGCCGCAGGTTTCGCACGGTGTCGTAGGAAACCTTAGCGGCACGGAGGGCTGCCCCGTTAGGGTCCATTGAGGATCACGCAGACGTACTGGTGAGAGACGTGGACGTCATCGAGGCTTCAGCGCCAGGTGTGGCCCACTTGGAAGGCGGATGGGTCACATGAGTGCAGGTGGTTCTACGGTGGACCCCAGACTGGTACGCCTCGCTCAGCAGTCTAGGAACTTCGGTTTCCTCCTGGCTGACCTGCCGCTCCTCGTGGCCTACGGGGCCGCTACTGAGAGCCACGTCTTCGACGATCCCAACACCTCCTTGATCAAGTCGCGGCAGTTCGGCGAAGCCCTCGCGGAGGAGTTGGTGAGCCGGGGCCGGGTTCGTGTCGAGGGAAGTACTCAGTTCGACCGTCTCAAAGCCTTGGACCGGGAGGGCTACCTCCACGGCGACGTCGGTAACGCCTTCCACGAGGTCCGCACACTCGGCAACGACGCCAATCACAAAGGTCACGACAGCGCCGAAGACGCTTTCCGTGCCTTGCAGACCTGCTTCCGCCTCGGTGTCTGGTACCACCGTCTGCTCACCGGATCCCGGGAGCAGTTCACCTTCGTACCGCCGAGCCCTGACCGAACGTCGGCCGCCAGGAACGCCCGGCTAGCGGACGATATCGCCGCTGCCCGCAAGGCACTCGAAGAGGCCCGGCTGAGCTACCGGGATCAGGCGTCACAGGCGCAGGTCGAGCAGGCTGCGCGAGCCGCTGCCGAGCGCGAGCTCGCCCAGGCCCAGGCCGAGCGCGAGGAGTTGGCCCGCCAGGTCGCCGCTATGCAGGCTCAGCTGGCGGCCATCGAGACGGCGGCCGACCAAGAGCGCGCTCACCGGCACCGCGCCGATGCCACCAGCACAGCCGCAGCCTCGGCTGCGGTGGCAGAGCGCGCTCGCTTGCTTGACAACGCGGAGCAGGCATCCCGAGAGCCCCTGACCGAGGCACAGGTCCGTTTCAAGCTCGACGAGATGCTGGCGCAGGCCGGCTGGTACGTCCAGGACGCTGCATCCGGCCTCAATCTCCACGTACAGGGTGACCGGCGCGGCAGCGGTGTGGCCGTACGTGAGGTGACCACGGCACGGGGCCGAGCCGACTATGCCCTATATGTAGAGGCGAAGCTCGTCGGCGTCATTGAGGCCAAGCGAGAAGGCGCTGACCTCACAGCAGCGGAAACTCAGGTCAATGGGTACGCCGACCATCTCACCGACGCACAGCAGCGCTTGGTCGCCTGGCGCACCCCACTGCCGTTCCGGTACGTGAGTGATGGCGGCGAGACTCGCTTCCGCTCCACTCT
Organism: Streptomyces sp. NPDC127177; assembly: GCF_042672475.1. Taxonomy (NCBI): domain Bacteria; kingdom Bacillati; phylum Actinomycetota; class Actinomycetes; order Kitasatosporales; family Streptomycetaceae; genus Streptomyces; species Streptomyces sp. NPDC127177. The sequence goes on along the minus strand of NZ_JBHXUW010000003.1, from coordinate 181,364 downwards.
CGATCCGGATTCCCGTACGCGCCGGATCTTCTCCTTTCACCAGCCACGTACCCTGGCACGCTGGATGCGCCAAGCCGACGAGGACCCGCAGGCTCCCAGCTACCGCGCTCGGCTGCGGCTTCGGATGCCCGAACTTGATGAGCGCCCCTTGCGCCCCGCTCAGATCACCGCCGTTCAGGGGGTGGAGGACTCTGTTGCTCTCGGCAGGGGCCAGCACGGCATGGGGCAGTCCCGTTCTCTCGTTCAGATGGCCACCGGCGCGGGCAAGACGTTCACAGCGGTCACGTTCTCCTACCGCATGCTCAAGCACGCACGCGCTGAACGGGTGCTCTTCCTCGTCGACCGCAACAACCTGGGCGCACAGGCCTTCGCGGAGTTCGAGAACTTCACTACCCCGGATACCCAACGCAAGTTCGCCGACCTCTTCAACGTGCAGCGGCTGGGTGCGGAAGGGATGCTCGCCTCCTCGAAGGTTGTCATCTCCACCGTGCAGCGCCTCTATATGGAACTCACCGGCCGTAATCTTCCCGACACGGCCCCTGAGGGTGAGGGCGAAGAAGCGGACCTGCCGTACGACGTGCCTGGCGACATCGAGGTCGGCTATAACGCCACCATCCCCCCCGAAGCCTTCGACCTGATCGTCGTCGACGAGTGCCATCGTTCCATCTACGGCAAGTGGCGCTCGGTCCTGGAGTACTTCGACGCCCCGATCGTCGGTCTCACCGCCACCCCGGTCGCCCAGACCTTCGGCTACTTCAACGGCAACCTGGTCAGCGAATACACCTACCGGGAGGCGGTTGCCGACGGGGTCAACGTCGACTTTTCCGTATACGAGATCGAGACGCGGATAACCGGCCAGGGCGGGGTCATCGCGCAGGGAACGGTCCCGGTCCGCGATCGCCGGACCCGTCGTCAGCGGTACGAGGATATTGCCGAGGACATCGAGTACGGCGCGAAGGAGGTCGGCGTCGGCATCATCAGCAAGGACCAGCTGCGTACGGTGATCCAGACCTTCCGGGACCGGCTGTTCACGGAGATCTTCCCGGAACGGGCCAAACGCGATTCGGAAACCGGCGCGCTGCTGTGGGACGAGATGTACGTTCCCAAGACCTTGGTCTTCGCGAAGAACGACAATCACGCCGAAGAGATCGTCGAGGTCATCCGTGACGTCTTCGGCAAGGGCAACGACTTCTGTACCAAGATCACGCACGCGGCAAGGAAGCCGGCCGAACGGCTCGCCGACTTCCGTAACCTCCCCCAGCTCCGTATAGCGGTCACCGTCGACATGATCGCCACCGGCACCGACGTCAAGCCCCTCGAATGCCTGATCTTCCTGCGGGACGTCAAGAGCTGGGCCTACTTCGAGCAGATGAAGGGCCGAGGCGCACGGACGCTCTCCCTCACCGACTTCGAACGGGTGACACCCGGGGTGGGCCCCAAGACCCGATTCGTCATGGTGGACGCAGTCGGCGTCACACGAAAGCCGAAGGTCGACGCGGCCCCGCTGGAGCGTCACAGCGACAAGCAGATCAGCTTGGAGAAACTGCTCCGCAAGACCGCCGCCCACACGATCGAGGAGGAAGAGGTCTCCACGCTCGCCTCCCGCCTCGCCAAACTCGACCTTCAGATGACGAGCGAGGAACGCGCCGAGATTGAGCGGATCAGCGGTGGTGTCCCGCTGAAGGAGATCGTCCACGGCATGGTCAAGGCGGTCTCGATCGATGAGCAGCTGGGAGCGCGGGAGGCAGCTGAGCGCGTCGGCCGAAACCCCGAGCGAGCGGTCCGCGACCTCATCGAGCATGCGCTGAAGCCACTCGCCGCCGCGCCGGCACTGCGTACAAGGCTCCTGGAGATGCGCCGCGCTAAGGACATCCTCTATGACGAGAACAGCCGTGACGCGCTGGTCCGGGCGGGCGCGGCCGTCGACGACGAGGAGAGCGCACAGGCCACCGTCCGTGACTGGAAGCAGTACATCGACGACAACCGCGACGAGATTGCGGCCCTGACTATCGCCTTCGGCGCCGACTCTGATGTCCCGCCCGCCGCCGCCCTGCGTCGCCTCAAGGACGTGGCACGGAGCGTTGCCCGTCCGCCGCGCTCCTGGACCCCAGACACTCTCTGGAAGGCGTATGAGAACGTCGGCGAGACGCTGGTACACAAGCGCGCCAAGCGCACCGCCGCCGACCTCCTCGCCCTCCTGCGCTACGAACTCGCCGGCGGCGCTGAACGCGGAGCTCCGGCTCCTCGCCCCCACGAAGAGGTTGTACGGGAGCGCTATGCGGCTTGGCTCGCCCGCCAGGAACAGTCCGGTGTCAGCTTCAGTAAGCGCGAGCGATGGTGGCTTGACCACATCGTCGGCGCGACCATCGAGCGTGTACGCTTCGACACCGCCGACCTTGACTACGCCCCGTTCACGACACGCAACGGAACGGACGGATTCCTCGCCGAATTCGGAGCGAATCGGGCGGAAGAAATCATTGACGAACTGGACAAGGAGCTGGGTGCGTGACGGACTCGGGCGCGGGGGAATCGGTGGCGAGCGCGCCGGGGGAGAGGCTGCCGGAGGGATGGGTTCGGGCGACGCTCGGGGATTTGATTACTCCGGCCTCAGGACGCCGCCAGCCGACCCCTTCGGATAATTTTCCCTATCTCGGTATGGACAATGTAGAGTCACATACTGGACGAGTCGTTGGATTCGGTGATTCGGCGACCATCAAGAGTTCTTCTCCCGTGGTGCAGCCGGGTTATCTTCTGTATGGGAGGTTGCGTCCATATCTAAATAAGGTGACCGTCGCGGAATTCGCGGGGATCTGTTCTGGAGAGTTTATCGTGTTCCCATCCGTCGAGGGTGTGGATTCTCGATTTTTGCTGTATCGAATGCTGAGCCCTGATTTTGTTCACTATGTAATGGAGAAGAATCCGACGGGTGATCGCCCTAGGGCGCACTGGGAGCAGTTCTCGGATTTTCCGATCCTGCTGCCACCTCTCCCTGAACAGTGCCGAATCGTCGCCAAGTTGGACGAACAGCTCGCCCTTATTCGGGCTGGGGAGGCCTCGCTTCGTGAGGTGGAACGTCTCGCAGATGAATTCTTTCGGGCTTTGCTGCGAGAGGCATTTAGTGGCCGTCTCGTAACTGATGACTTTTCGGAGGGGAAAGCCGAGGACCTAGTTTCAGGCGAGGCTAGATCTTCTTCTGAGGCATGGGATACTCCCAGCAGTTGGATTTGGAGTCGGCTGGGCTCTCTGTTTCGTGTTTCGGTGGGATCGACTCCGTCTCGCGGGAATCCAGATTTTTGGAGCGGGGATATTCCGTGGGTAAGTAGCGGAGAGGTCTCATTCAAGAGGATCAGCGAGACGCGAGAGTTTATTTCGAGAGAGTCGATCTCGAAGCCGGAAAATAGGATTCACCCTCCTGGGACGGTGATGCTTGCGATGATTGGGGAAGGGAAGACTCGAGGGCAGTCTGCTATTCTCGATATTCCTGCCGCGCATAATCAGAATTGCGCCTCAATTCGAGTTTCCGAGACTGAAATTCTCCCAGAATTTATTTATCAGTTTTTGGTTTCAAGGTATGAAGAGACGCGAACTTCCGCGTCCGGGGGGAACCAGCCAGCCTTGAATAAGGCGAAGGTCGAACGGATCCTTGTGCCCGTACCGCCTCTTGGGACGCAGCGCCGAATCGTGGATAGGCTGGCTGATCTTGAGCAGGAGAGGGCGGCCCTCAGGGCAGTGTTGGCGGAAAGCTATGAACAGGCATCCGCGCTCCGCGGCGCGCTCTTCAACGCTGCCTTCACTGGAGCTCTCGTCCCCCAGGACCCCACCGACGAGCCTGCCTCCGCCCTCCTCGACCGTATCCGTGCCCAGCGTCAGGCAGCTGTCAAGCCCGCACGTAAGCGCGCTCTCCGCAAGACCACCAGCAAGCCGGCCTCCTCGGGCCAGGAAGAGCTTTCCCTGTGAGCACCGCCGTGAGTAACGACAAGCAGGTCACCCGGGCTCAGGCCCCGGCTATCGCCGTCCCCGCGCCGGTCCCGACCTCCACCCTCGTCAACCGTCTCTGGTCGTACTGCGAGCTACTGCGCCACTCCGGCGTCTCGACGCTCGATTACGTCGAGCAGCTTACGTACCTTCTCTTCTTGAAGATGGCCGACGAGCGGGCCAAGCGTCCCGCCAAGTTCCGCCGCAACGCCCCTGAGGCCCCGCTCGTCCCGGAGGGCCGTGACTGGACGAGTCTGACCACGCGGTCCGCCGAAGCGCTGCTAGATCACTACGAGTTCATCCTCAAGGACCTCGGCCAGCGTGGCGGCACGATGCTCGGCGAGGTCTTCACGAAGGCAAGCAACAAGATCCACGAGCCAGCCATCCTGGAACGCCTGATCAAGGATCTGATCGACCCGTACACCTGGACCACCGAAAACCAGGACCTCAAGGGCGACGCCTACGAAGGCCTCCTCCAGCGTGGCGCGGAGGACCGTAAGACAGGTGCGGGGCAGTACTTCACCCCGCGTCCCCTCATCGACGCCATGGTCGACTGCGTCCAGCCGAAGATCGGCGAGACGGTCACCGACCCGGCCTGCGGCACCGGCGGCTTCCTGATCGCCGCGCACGCGCACATCGCTACCCGCTACGAGGACGAGCTGTACGGCGACGAGGGACGCAAGCTCCAGACCGGGTCGATCACCGGTTACGAACTGGTCCGCGAGACCGCCCGTCTCGCCCTGATGAACATGTTGCTGCACGGCATCGGTACCTCCGAGGCCAAGCCGCTGATCACCATTCAGGACTCGCTGGCCAAGCCGATCCACAAGCACTACGACATCGTGCTCGCCAATCCGCCCTTCGGTGTCGGCTCGGTGACCGGCGAGGCGTACACCGCCCGTACCGATTTCTGGGCGCCCACGACCAACAAGCAACTCAACTTCGTCCAGCACATCTACAACCTGCTGAAGACCAACGGGCGTGGCGCCCTCGTCCTACCCGATAACGTCCTCTTCGAGGGTGGTGCGGGTACCATGATCCGCCGCAACCTTCTCGACCTGTGTGACGTGCACACCCTGCTCAGGCTTCCGACCGGCATCTTCTATGCCAATGGCGTCAAAGCCAATGTCCTGTTCTTCGACAAGACCGGCCAGCGCTCCGGAGGCCGCCCCGGAACCCGCCAGCTCTGGGTCTACGACTTCCGCACCGACCAGCACTTCACCCTCAAGCAGCGACAGCTACGCCGTGAGCACCTTGACGACTTCGTCGCGGCCTACCACTCCGGTGGTTCCGACTTTTCGGCGCGAAAGCCCAGTGAACGGTTCCGTGCGTTCGATTACGATGAGTTGATCGCTCGCGACAAGGTGAATCTGGACTTGACGGTGCTTCAGTCCGCGTCCTCCTCCGACACGGTCTTCGCGTCCCCCGACGTGATCGCCCAGGAGATCGTGGATGAACTAGAGACGGCTCTGGCCCAGTTCACCGCAGTAGCCCGTGCGCTCAAGCCGAGTGCACAGGCCGTGGACGACAGCATCACCCAAGGCGAAGAAGCACCAGAGCGGTAGGCCGCCGTCACCCGAGCGGGGCGATGGGGCCCATGAAGCTCAGGCGCGCTCGGGGCACGACGGAAGGTAGGGCAAAGCATGACGGTGGGGCGGGGCGTTAGCCGGGGAGCGGCGAGAGAGCCGCAGGAAGGCGACTGGACGAGCAGGCGGATAACCGATCGCCTGTGGAAGTTCTACCGGGAGAAGACCAGCACCAAAGCCCTGACTCGCCTTGAGTTTGTCGAGCACATCGCCTACCTGCTCTTCCTCAAGATCGACCATGAGCACACCCTGCGTCCCGGGCGGTTCGCCAAACTGCCTATCGCCCCGGCCGGCACCTGGCCCAAACTTACCGACCTCAACGGCGAGGACCTGCACACCTTCCTCACCCGCCTGTTGCGTGAGCTCGGCGCGCCCAACCCGGTCGACCCGCGCAGGGCCACCGCGAGCGTCCTCTTTTGTGACGCCCAGCCCTGGAACATCGACCGGATGTCCGAGCTCAGACGCCTCATCGTCGAGGAGTTCGCCCCGTACCAGTGGACCGCTGTCCCCCAGGGCGCCCTGGGTGAGGCGTTCTCCTCCATGCTCGCCGAGTGTCGCGAGGACTTCCTCACCAAGCGGCAGACCGGGCAGATCCTCACCCCGCCTCCGCTTCTCGCCGTCGTCGCGAAAGCGCTCGCCGTCACGGGCGAGGACAGAGTGATCGACGCGGCCGGCGGCCTCGGCAGCACGCTCATCGCAGCTCACCGGGAGATGGCCGCCTCCGGCACGTACGTCGACTCGACGGCCATCGCGGCTGCCGACATCGACGCCCAGATGTGCCGGTTCGCCACCATGAACATCCTGCTCAACACCGGACGCGTCCTCTCGGACATGCCGCCGGTCTTGCGCGCCGACTCCCTCAAGGCCAAGGGCGTCGCCACCCGCCGGTACCACCGGGACGTGGCTGCGACCGTGGCCATCTGCAACCCCCCGTTCAAGAGCGGCGACATCGTTCCCGACACCGACCAGCGCGACGACTTCTGGGCACAGAAAGCGGACCTGCCGACCAACTTCCTCCAGCACTTAGCCATCACGCTGCCTCAGGGCGCACGGGCTGCGGTCTTTGTCCCCGACGGTGTCCTCTTCGGCAGTGGTGCCGCTGCCACCGTCCGCGAAGCCCTGCTCAAGAACTGCGACGTCCACACCCTGCTGCGGCTCCCCACTGGCATCTTCCACGGCACCAACTCCAAGTCGAACATTCTCTTCTTCACCAAGTCCGTTCCTCGACCAACCGGCGATCCCGCCACGCGCGCGCTATGGGTGTATGACGCCAGGACCGACAACCACCACACGGACACCGGCAGGCCCCTCATGGAGGACGACTTCGCGGACTTCCTCGCCGCCTACCGGCCCGGCGAGAGCGACCATCGAGGGCGCATACCGTCCCCGCGCTTCCGCCGGTACCCGGTGGATGAACTTCTGGAGAGGCCGAGTGTCAGCCTGGACCTGAAAGCCAATCTCGCCGCGACCCTTGACGATTTCGGTTCTCCTGGAGAGATCGCCTTGTCCATCGCTGACCACCTCGACGAGGCGGGCAAGCGCTTCCGCGCGGTGGCGGAGAGCCTCGCGTAAGCGGGATGCGAGGGGCCGCGGCGGACAGCGACGACGCACAAGGCCCGGGACGACCATCCAGGAGAGCGCGGAACTATGCGAGGCCCTGGTATCCCGCTCCCGAGCGCGACACGTCGGCCGATTCCGCTTGTAGCAGAGCGTGACTGTGTCGAACAGGGGGAGAGGCGGGCAGTATGCACCACGGGTGAGCCGTGGGGTTTGCTGTCTTGCGGCGGGTGTGCCGGGTGGGCCGTCTCCTGCTGTAGGCGCCTAGGGTGCCCCGAAGCCGTGCGGTACGTACCGCACGGCACCGTGGTTGCCGGGGATCGAGGAGGACGGAGAGGGACGCAGCAGGATGCGAATGTCCGCCTCTGTGACGTTTCCGCAGGTGAGAGGCGTCACCCTTTTGGGTTCGAGTCCCACCCGCCCCACCGAGCATCCCCGGGCAGAATCGTTCTGGCCTGGGGATTCGTGTTTTCCGGGGCTTTCTGCGTGAGACGGACCGGGGGAAGTCGCACCGCTGCCTCGTCCGGCCCGGTCTCGTGAGGGCCGAACCCCCTCCGGCCGGCCGGCGACCACCGCTCCGGGGCCGTGCCGCAGCACGGGCCGCCCGGCCCGTCGCCCCCCTGCCGCTACGATGGGACTCGTTTGTCCGCAGGGAGTTGAAGATGCCGAGCCGTCGCCCGGAGGGGACCGCCTCCGGCACGTCGTGGAACCAGACGTTCAGTCACTCGATGTGGCGGGCGAACAACTCCGTGGGCCGTGCCCTGAACGAACGGCTGCGCCCTCTGGGCGTCACGATGACGCAGCTCGGGATCGTGATGACGCTCGATCAGTACGGGCCGCTGTCCGGCGCGGATCTGGCCCGTGGGCAGAACATCACGCCGCAGAGTGTGACGACGGCGCTCGCGCATCTCGAGCGGATCGGGTGGATCGAGCGGCATCCGCACCCGGTGCACAGACGGGTCGTGCTGGTCGAGCCGACCGAGGCCGGGCGGCGGGGCATGGCCGAGGGGCGGCGGCTCGTAGAAGGTGTCGTGGAGCGACTCTCCGATGTGGTCGGCGGGCCCGAGGAGCTGGACCGTCTGACGCTCGGTATGCGTCGCATCGCCATCGCTCTCGACGGCCCCGACTCCCCGGTGGCCCGTATGTGGCCCGACCCGCCCGCCGCCGGCTGAGACTTCTCCGGCGTCGGACCGCCCGGTGGGGTCCATGACGGACGGTCGCCGTGCACGATCGGCGCCGGCGGCCGGCGGCCGGCGAGCCCACGGACCGTACGGCCCCTGCCGCACTCGACGGACGTACGGCCCCTGTCCCTTTCCACGGACGTACGGACGCTGCCGTTTTCCACGGACGTACGGCCCCTGCCCCTTCCTCGGAACGTAACGCCGCTTTCCCGCGCCCCGTGTCCTGCCCGCGAGCGGGGAAGTCCGCATCCGTCTATCTCAGCCATTTGGGACTATGACAGGCAACTGATAACTTGGCCGCCGCGTTCGATCAGGAGGTCCGTCTCACCCATGACCGCGATATCCGCCGCCCACCGCCCCGTCCAGCGCCCGGTACTGACCACAGTGCTGGCGTGTCTCGGGATGTTCGCCGCCTACGTGCCCATCGGCAGCGTCTCGGTGTCGCTGTCGCGTATCCAGCAGGGGCTCGACGCCTCCACATCCGACCTGCAGTGGGTCTCCGACGCGTTCATCCTGCCGATGGCCGCGCTGATCCTCACCTTCGGTCTGATCGGTGACCTGTACGGCCGCAAGAAGGCCTATCTGGCGGGCATGTTCCTGTTCGCCGCCGGCTCGGTGGTCTCCCTCACCGCGCACAGCGTCCCGCAGGTCTGGGCGGGCCAGGCCGTCGCCGGCGCCGGTGCCGCGGCTCTCGCCTCCTCCACGCTCGCCCTGATCAGTCACGCCTACCCGGACTTCCGCGCCCGCGCCAAGGCCATCGGCGCCTGGGCCGCCTCCCTCAGCATCGGCATGGCCCTCGGCCCGCTGATCAGCGGCGTCATCCTGGAGCACGCCGACTGGCGCTGGATCTTCCTGCCGGCCGCCGTCATCACCGCCGTCACCGGGCTGGTGGCCGTGCGGATGCTGGAGGACTCGCGTTCCGCGCACGGCCGCGCCATCGACGTCCCCGGCCAGATCGCCGCGATCGTCTTCATCATCGGTCTGATCTACGGGGTGATCGAGGGAGGCGGGACCGGCGGCTGGAGCCAGACCAAGGTCGTCGTCGCGTTCGCAGCCGCGGGCCTCGGTCTGATCGCCTTCATCGTCGCCGAGCTGCGTTCCGCCTCGCCGATGCTCTCCCTGAAGCTGTTCGCGGTACGTCCCTTCACCGGCGCCGGCGTCGTCAACGCGGTCGTCATGTTCGGGATGATCGGGTCCGTCTTCACCCTCAGCCTCTTCTTCGGCAGCGTCCAGCAGCTCTCCGTCCTCGACATCGCCTGGCGGATGCTGGTCTTCAACGGCGTCTCCGTCCTCACCGGCCCGTTCGTCGGCCGTCTGATGGGCAAGGTCGCGCCCGGCGTACTGCTGAGCGTCGGCCTGTTCGGCGTCGGCGGTGCCATGCTGTGGCTGACCGGTCTGGAGACCGACTCCGGGTTCGGCGCGATGGCCGGTCCGCTCGCGCTGTTCGGCCTCGGTATGGGTTTCGTGATGACGCCGATCAGTGCGGTCGCCGTCGGCAGCGTGCCGCATCACCTGGCGGGGATGGCGGGCGCGGGGAACAACACCCTGCGCCAGCTCGGCGGCGCGCTCGGCCCCGCCGTCCTCGGTGCCGTACTCACCAGCCGGATCACTTCCGCGCTGCCCGGACACCTCGCGGACTCCGGACTCTCCGCCGCCGACCAGCAGCGGGTGGGCGACGCCCTCGCGAAGGGCGGCGTGGGCGCCGCGGGCCACCTCGGGCTCGGCCCCGGGGCGACCGGCCCCGCGCGCGGCGCGATCGGTGCGAGCTTCACCGACGCCGTCCACGTCTGCATGACCGTCGGCGCGGTCGGAATGCTGGTGGCCCTGATCGCAACGGCGACTCTGATCGGTTTCCGCCGCACGCGGCCGGCCGCACCGGCCGCCGAACCGGTCACCCCCTCGAAGCCTTCGCCGGCACCCGCCCCGGAAGCGGCCGTCGGCACGGAGACGGCCGTCGGCACGGAGGCGGCCGTCGGCACGGGGGCGGCCGTCGGCACGGGGGTGGACCAGGACGTCCAGGCCTCCGGTCAGGTAACCGTCCAGGATGTCCAGGCCCCCGGTCAGGCACCCGTCCCGGCCGGACCCGCCCTTCACGGACGCATCCGCAGTTCCGGCGGCGCCTCGCGCCCCACCGTCACCCTGATCTCCCTGACAGGGCGTCAACTTGGCCGGGCCGAGGCCCGTTCCGACGGCGGCTACGAGCTCGCCGTGCCCGGTGCCGGGACCTACGTACTGATCGCCGCGGCCGACGGGCTCCAGCCGCAGGCGGCCACCGTCACCGTCGGTGAGGAGCCGCTCGCCCACGACATCGTGCTCTCCGCCGGGCCGGGTCTGAGCGTCGTCGTCAGTGGTGCCGACGGCCGGCCGGTCGCCGCCGCCACGGTGATCGTGGCCGATGTGCGCGGCGAGGTGCTCGGCACCGGACAGACCGGAGCCGACGGGGAGTTCACCTTCGGAGGGCTGCCCGTCGGCGAGTTCACGGTCGCGGTGAACGCCGCGGGGCACCGGCCGGCCGCCCATCCCGTCACGATCGGCGCCGGCGGCTCGGGCCGGGTGGAGATCGCCCTCGTCGCGGGCGCCCGGCTCCAGGGAGCTGTGCGGGCGGGCGCCGGCCGGCGCCCGCTGCCGGACGCCCGCGTCACGCTCATCGACGCCGCGGGCAACGTCGCCGCGACGGCCACCACCAGCGCGGACGGCGCGTACGCCTTCGCCGATCTGGACGCCGGTGAGTACTCCGTCGTCGCCAGCGGGTACCCGGCTGTCGCCACCGCGCTGCACGTGACGGGCTCCGGTGTCGACGACGTCGACATCGAGCTGTCCCACCCGGCGTTCTGAGTCCTGCCCGCGCGGCGGCCACCGCGTCCTGCGCCTGGTCCGCGCGGCCGTGGAGCTGTCGGCCTCGACCACAAACTTCGACCACGACCACGATCACGACCACGAGCTCGACACCTGGAGGGCCTCGGTCCCTTCACCGGTTTCCCGCGGACCGGCCGGAAGGGACGGCGGCCCTCCTCACCCTCCCTGGGCTGGCTGATTGACGAGGAAGCGGCTGAGGAACTCCCGGGTCCGGGGATGCGTCGGGTGGTCCAGTACCTGTTCCGGTGTGCCGTTCTCCAGGACGTGGCCTGCGTCCATGAAGATCACCCGGTCGGCGACCTCGCGGGCGAAGGTGATCTCGTGGGTGACGACGAGCATGGTCAGGCCGTCGTGGGCGAGGTCCCGCATCGTGGCGAGCACCTCACCGACCAGCTCCGGGTCGAGTGCGCTGGTGGGCTCGTCGAAGAGCATCAGCTTGGGCCGCATGGCCAGTGCCCTGGCGATGGCGACTCGTTGCTGCTGTCCACCGGAGAGCTGGCGCGGATAGACGTCGGCCTTGTCGCTGATTCCCACCCGGTCGAGCAGAGCCAGGGCCCGTTCCCGCGCCGCGTTCCTGCGCTCACCGAGCACTCCGGTGGGGGCCTCGACGAGGTTCTCCAGCACGGTCAGGTGCGGGAAGAGGTTGAAGTGCTGGAAGACCATGCCGATGTCGCGGCGCTGCCGGGTCACCTCGCGGGGCTTGAGGTGGCGGGTTCCGGTGCTCGTCCTCTGGAAGCCGATCAGTTCGCCCCCTATGTGGATGGAGCCGCCGTCGGGAACCTCCAGATGGTTCAGGCACCGCAGGAAGGTCGACTTGCCGGAGCCCGACGGGCCGAGGAGGACGACGACCTCCCCGCTGTCCACGGTCAGGTCGATGCCTTTGAGTACTTCCAGGTCGCCGAAGTGCTTGCGCACCGCGCGTGCCACCACGAGAGGGTGCTGTTCGGTGTGTCGGGTGTCGGTGGTCACTTCTTCTCCTCCTCGGTCACCGGCGCGGTGGCTGTGTCGTGGGTGACGGCGCCCGGGCGGCGCCGGCGGAAGAGCGCGAAGTCCCAGAAGCTCTGCCGGGGCGAGCGGTTCGCGCCGCGCGCGTAGTAGTGCTCGATGTACGACTGCCCGACGTAGAGGACGGAGGTCATCACCAGGTACCAGAGGCAGGCCACGATGAGCAGCGGGATGGTCTGGAAGGTGCGGTTGTAGATCGACTGCGCGGTGTACAGCAGGTCGGCGAGCGCGATGACGCTCACCAGCGACGTCGCCTTCAGCATGTTGATGACCTGGCTGCCCGTCGGCGGCACGATGAAGCGCATGGCCTGGGGCAGTACGACTCGCCGGAGGACCCGGGCCGGGCTCATGCCGAGGGCCGAGGCGGCCTCGCTCTGCCCCTGATCGACGCCCAGCAGACCGCCGCGGACGATCTCCGCCATGTAGGCGGCCTCGTTGAGGCCGAGCCCGAGGATGGCTGCGAGGAACGGGGTGATGAGGGAGTTGGTCTCTCCGCTGACGAACGACGGCCCGAACGGGATGCCGAGGGAGATGTTCGGGAGCAGCGCGGACATGTTGTACCAGAGGACGAGTTGCACCAGCACGGGCACGCCTCGGAAGAACCACACGTAGACGCCGCAGACAGTGCTGAGCAGCCGGTTGTCCGACATCCGGCCGACGGCGATGAGCACACCACCCACGATGCCGATGAGCATGGCGATGACGGTGAGTTCGATGGTGGTGGCGATGCCGCGCCCGATGACGCCGGCGTTGAAGTAGCTGGCGACCACGTCCCATTCGAAGTTCTCGTTGGTGGCGAGGAAGTGTGCCAACTGGGCGAAGAGCACGGCGATGACGAGGACCGCGATGACGCGCAGCGGGTGCCTGACGGGGGTGGCACCGGCCACGTCCACGTCTTCGGGCGCGAGGGGGCCGTTGGCTGTTCCCTGATCGTCGCCGAGATGTGGGTCCTTGCGCTTGCTGGTCATGGTGGCCATGTCGGCTCACCTCCTGTCATGGCTGGGGCGGGAAACTGGGGCTGGAACCGGGCTGGGACGGAGAAGGGGCAGGGGGTGTGCGGAGGACCGTCATGACGGGGCGAGGTTGATGCCCGCGGTCTTGATCTCGTTCGCCCTCAGGCCCCACTTGTCCATGATCTTGTGGTAGGTGCCGTTGTCGATGAGCCTCTGCAGGGCCTCCTTCAGCACACCGCCCAGCGAGGATTCCTGGGGCACGACCGCACCCTGGTAAAGGGTGTCGAAGCCGTTGCTCTTGCCGACGCCGGTGAGTTCGAGCTGGTCCTTGGCCTGGGCGGTGAAGTACGTGAGCGGGGCCTGGGAGGAGAAGAAGGCGTCGGCGCGGCCGGAGCGGACCGCGAGGATCGAACTGGGCTGGTCCTTGTAGGACTGCACGTTGACCGCGGGCTTGCCCTCCGCACGGCACTTCGGGATCTGCTCCTTGGCGACGCCCTCGGCCGATCCTCCGGACATCACCGCGATGCGCTTGCCGCAGGTGCCGGCGAGCGACTCGATGTGCTTCGGGTTGCCCTTGGGAACGGCGAAGACAACGAACTCCTGTACCCAGTCGACGAAGTCGTTGGAGGTCTGGCGCTCCTTGAAGTCACCGACCGGGCCGAGGGCGAAGTCGAAACGCCCGGCCTTGATCCCGGTGAGTTGGGAGGGCAGGCCGTCCGCTGTCACGTGCGATATGCGCACGCCCAGCAGGTGTCCGAGCGCCGTGGACAGGTCGGCGGAGGCGCCGGTGAGGCTGTGCCCGTCCGATCCGGCGATCTCGTACGGCGGGAAGGAGCCGTTGTTGACCGAGATCAGTTCGCCGCTGGCCCGGTTCTTCGCGGGCAGTTTGGCGTGCAGGGCTGGATCGAGGGGCTGCTTGAGATCTACCGCCGTCTGCTGGGCGCTGTTCTGTACGGAGTCCTCCGCCCCCGGCGGGTTTGCGCCGCAGGCGGTGAGGACGGTGCCCGTCACAAGGGCGAGCACGGCCGTGAGGGCGGATGTCCCGCGCGGACGTGGTGTCTTCATCGGGTCTCCTCCGGAGGTGGGGCGGGAGTCGGGAGTTGCCGGCGCGTGGTCTCAGGCGACGGACGGGACCGCTGCCGGCGTGCCGCCCACCGTTCCCAGCGGCCGTACCCGGGGGTCCACGGCGAAACGCCGGTTGGCCATGACGGGGAGGGCCTGCCGCGCCTGAGCGATGATCGACGGATCGGCCTCCGCCCAGGCGAGGCCGGGGGAGGAGCCGAGGCGGCTGCGCACGGTGCCCAGCGGGTCGACGACGAGGCTGTTGCCGATGTTCCGCGGACCGCATTCACCGCTGGCCGCGACCCAGCACGTGTTCTCCAGCGCGCGAGCGGCGATCATGATCTCCCAGTGGCGCTCCTTGCCGGGGCCGCGCACCCAGGCCGCCGGCAGTGCCAGCACCTCGGCACCGGCATCGGCGAGCAGCCGGGCCATTTCCGGGAAACGTACGTCGTAGCACGTCATCAGCCCCACCCGGGTACCCGCGATGTCGACGGTGACGGGCGGTGCGTCGGACGGCCGCACGTTCTCCGACTCCTGGGTGCCGAACGCGTCGTACAGGTGCAGCTTGCGGTAGACGGCGATGAGTTCGCCGTCGGACAGCACCACGAGGGTGTTGTGGACGCGTCCGTCGTCGGAGGGTTCGTGGATGCCGACGACGACCGCGGTTGAGCCGCCCCGGGTCGCCTCGCGCAGTCCGGTGACGAAGGGGCCGTCCAGCGGCTGCGCCACCTCACGGATGCGGTGGCGGTCCTCGGTGAACCGGGCGAGTACGCCCTCCGGCAGGACCAGGAGGTCGGCACCGCCGGCCCGGGCCCGGGCGGTGAGGGAGCGGCATGCTTCGAGATTCGGCTCCCAGTCGGGGGAGGCGGCGAACTGGCCGGTGGCGATACGCAACGGAGACTCCAGTAATTGAGCGGTGGTTGAGGGCCGACGACCGGTTCAGCGGGCCGGTGGCGTCGCCGGGACAGGGGGGTGGGCGGGAAAGAGCACCGACGGGTCGATGGGGTCCGGCCAGACGCCCTGGGCGTGCAGTTCCTCGCAGAAGGCCCGCACCATGGGCGCGTTGGCGGCCTCGCCGTAAGGCATCCAGTCGTCACCGCCGAACCTGTGGGCCGTGTCGAGGAGTTCGTCGAGCAGCCAGGGCGTGGTGTCGGCGAGCAGGCGCCGCCGCTCCACCCAGTGCCGCTTGGACCTCTCCAGCGCATCGAGCACGGCGGCGGGCAGCCACGGGTGGGCCCGGACCGTCTCCCGCTTGAGAGTGACCAGGTGGATACCGGGCACGAAGCCCGTGTCGGCGAGGTATTCGCGCTCGGCGGCGCGGTGGTCGGCGAGCAGATGGCGGAACCGGTTGTGGGCGGTGAACATCTCGGTCGGCATGAACGGGGTGAAGACGGCGTCCAGCCGCCCGGCGGCCAGCTCCTCCTGGAGGCTCGTGCCGTCGGCCATCGCCGAGACGTTCGCCGGCAGCGGGCGGGAGCCCAGCCGGTCCTTACCGCTCTCGCCCTCGGTCAGCGGGCCGACCCGCCACTCGATCCCAGTGAGATCGACACCGGCGCCGCGCAGCAGCGCACGGGTCCAGGTGTTCCCCGAGTCGGGCCAGCCGGTGAGGCCGATCCGGGCGCCCTTCAATTCCAGGAGGGAGGTGAACGTGCTGTCCCGGCGTACGAGAACGCACCGGTGGCGGAAGCCGCGCATGACAAATACCGGAAGGCCGAACAGGCGGTCGTCGCCGGCCGCACGTGCCTGGGCATAGCGGCTGAAGGACGTCTCGCCGCCGTCCAGCACGGATTCGGTCAGCACATCCGGAGTGACTTCCCGCAGGTCGAGCCGGAGGGACCAGCCGGGGGTCGGTACGGCGCCGGACAGCAGCGGAGTCAGGTGGTCCCAGTCCCTGAGGCCCAAACGGATTTCGGGTTGTTGCACGTTGTTCCTCTCAGCGGTCTCTCGCGGACGGACGGAGAGCGAGCCGGTCAGGGATGCGGGCCGCGCAAGGGGCGCGTGGCCCGGATCCGCTCGTGCCGTTCGAGGCGGTAGTGCCGTGGGATACGGCGCCACGCGAGGTTCTCCGACGAGCGCGATGAACAGGACGATATGTTCAGCATGCTGAGCGAACAAGGGGGATTTTGTTATTGAACATAACTCGCCACCCGCTGTAACGTCTGCCGAGCGCCCGGTCGCCGCCGGGCGGGCGGCCGTAGCCGGTCTGAAAGGATGGCGGGATGCCCAAAGACACCGACGGAGCGGCCGACCCCGCGGCACCGTCCGTCCCCGCCGTTCCCCGGGCGCGGACGGAAGCCGGCCGGGCGGCGCTGTCCGCCGCCGAACTGGTTCTCCGGCTTCCCGATGTGACCGCACGCGGAATCGCCGCGTCCATGACCGAGCTGATCCGCTCCGGCGGGCTGTCACCGGGCATCACGCTGCCCACCGTGCGCGCCCTGGCCACCGCCCTGGGTGTCAGCCCCGCCACTGTCGCCCAGGCCTGGAGCCAGCTGCGGGCCCACCGGATGATCACCACCTCCGGCCGCCGCGGAACCACGGTGAGCGGTCCGCCGACCGTCCCCCACCCCACCCGTTTCGAGCGAGTGGGGCACCTCGGTGACCGGCTCTCCCTGGACCTCGCCATCGCGGCGCCCGATCCGGCACTGTTGCCGCCACTGGCCGACGCGCTCCTCGCCGCGGCGGGCACCCCCCAGCTCAACGACTACTCCCGCACCCCCATCACGCCCCTTCTCGAGGAAGCCGTGCGAGAGGAATGGCCCTTCAGGGCCGAGGCGTGGACGGCGGTCGGCGGCGGATACGAGGGCATCGAACTGCTCTGCCGCGCACTGCTCGTCCCCGGTGACCGGGTCGCCGTCGAGGAACCGACAACGGCCCGTCTGCTGGACATACTTGACGCGTTCGAGGCCGAGAAGGTCCCTGTGGCCTGCGATGACGACGGCCCGCTGCCCGACTCCCTCGATGCCGCCCTGCGCTCCCGGCCCGTCATGTTCCTGTATCAGCCCCGCGCGCAGGCGCCGTGCGGCTGGACGATCACGGAAGACCGCGCTGACCGACTGGCCGCCCGACTGGCTGCCGCCCCCAACGTCCTGCTCGTCGAGGACGACGGCATCGGAGCACTGGCCCAGCGCCCGGCCGCGAGCCTCGCCGCGCGTCTGCCCGAACGTTCGGTGCTCGTCCGCTCCTATTCGAAGTCGTACGGTCCCGATCTCCGGATCGCGGTGGTCGGCGGTGCCCGTGAGATGGTCGAGAAGATCCGGATCCTGCGGACGTACGGCATCGGCTGGACCAGCCGCATCCTGCAGGACGCGCTCGCGTACCTCCTCACCGACGCCACCACCACCGAACTGGTCGCCGCCGCGGTCCGGCGCTACACGCACCGCCGGGAGGCGCTGGCCCAGCGGCTCACCGAACGCGGTGTCCCGACGGCCAACCGGGACGGGCTCGGTCTGTGGGTACCGGTGGCTGACGAGACGTCAGCGCTGGTGACGCTGGCGGCGCGTGGAGTCAGCGTTTCCCCCGGCAGCCGCTTCGTCGTCGCGCCGGCGCCGCAGGCGCATGTGCGGGTGGCGACGAGCAAACTCGTCGAGGACACGGCCACCCTCGACGAGATCGCCGATCTTCTCGCCCGGGCGGCCATGACGGCGGACCCCCTGCACTGAGCTGCGGCACGGCCCCGTCGCCGGGCCCCTGCGGCACGGGAGCCCCTGTTCTCGCTGATGCCCGAATCACCGAGGGCACAGGGCAGGGGGCAAGGGGCGGCCGTGAGCGCCTCGCACCCGCGGGCACGCTGTGGGGCGCGAGGGAGCGGTGCGCTCACCTCGTCCTGGCGCGCGTGGAGCGGTGCGCTCACCTCGTCCTGGCGCGCGTGGAGCGGTGCGCTCACCCCGTCGCCGTGGGGAGAGCGGCGAGGAATTCCCGGACGTGGCCGAGCCAGGTCGCCCGGTCCGTGGCGCTCAGGACGTGGGCTGCGCCGGGCAGTTCGACCAGCCGGGCGCCCGGGATGCCGGCCGCCAGCCGGTGCGAGCTCTCGGGCAGCACCAGCCGGTCGCCGGTCGGCGCCACCACCAGGGTGGGTGCGGACACCTTCGACAGGTCGCCGCGGACGTCCACACGCGACACCAGGTCGAAGTGGGCCGGCATCCCCGGCGGTATCGCGTTCCGGGTCCGGGCGGCCGGGTCGTCGAGGTCGGCGGGTTCGAGGCCCGCCAGCTCCGCCGGGGACATGCAGGACAGGAGGGCGAACCGCGCCAGGTCGTCCCAATGATCCGAGGCCGCGAGGGATTTGATCAGCCGGGCGGCGAGGTCCAGGACGGGGTCGGCCGTGGGGAAGCCGGCGGTGAGGACCAGGGCCCGGACACGGTTGGGGTGCCGTGTGGCGATCCGGACGGCCACGGCGCTGCCCAGGGACTCCCCGAGGACGGCGAACGTGTCCTGCCCGGCTGCGACGGCCGCCGCGACAAGCCGGTCGGCGAGGTCGTCCAGCTCCAGCGGTTCGGTGGCTGCCGGGGAGCCGCCCGCTCCCGGGTAGTGCGGGCCGACGAGGGTGTGGTCCCGGGCGAGATCGTCGAGAACGAGGCCGAAGTTTCCCTCGATGCCGCCACCGGCGCCGTGGGCGAGCAGGAGTGCGGGGCCGCTGCCCTGCACGAGAACGTCGAGCTGCGGGGTGAGAAGTGTGTGGTCAGTGGTCATGCGGCCGACGCTAAACTCCGACATCAGTGTCAGAGTCAAGTGACGGCGTGCACAAGGGGAACGGGTGGGGGCGGGCGGCAATGCGCATGAAGGAGATGGTGCGGCGCACCGGGGTCCATGAGCGGTTGCTGCGCTACTACGAGCAGCAAGGGCTGCTGACGCCCGAGCGGCTGCCCAGCGGCTACCGTGTCTACGGCGAGCCGGACGTAGAGACGGTACGCCGCATCCGCTGCCTGCTGGCGGCAGGCCTTCCGACGGCGCTGATCGCTCAGGTTCTGCCGTGCATCCGGACGGACGACGAACGCCTCGTGCCCACCTGCCCGGACCTGCTCGGCCGGCTCCGTCGGGAGGGCGAGCGAATCACCCGCGCCATCGAGGACCTGGAGGCGTCACGCTCGATGCTCGACACCATCATCGCCGCCGCACCCCCTGAGGGCGCCGGGACTCCCGGGCCGCCTCGGCCGGGCGCGAGCCACAGCCGTCGAGGCTTCGGTGAAGCGGTGAACGGGACCGGGGCACGGACTGCGCCGGGTCCTGACCGCGCGGGCCGGAAGGTGTTGTCCTGATCGCGGCTCCGGCTACGGCTACCGGCTACCGGCAGCCTTCGTACGCCGTCAGTGCATGCCTTGACCCGTCCGTGCGCGCCTTGTGCGGGCGGGTGCCGCGTTACGCCCGGAGCCGGTTCCCCGGTAGCTGCGCCGCGCGTCTCCGGGCGCGGGCGCAGGCGCAGACGTCCGTGACCGTATCCGGGGGTGGTGGTTCAGGCACCACCCCCGGATACGGTCACCGGTGGTCTTGGTTCAGGACTGGCTCACCTCGGCCGAGAACCAGTCGACGCTCATCTCCGCCCCGGAGGTGATGTCGGCACCGGGGGAGGTGCAGCCGCAGACCTTGTCCGGATACGAACCACCGATCGCCACATCGAAGATGGCGAAGAACCCGTGGTCGACGGCGGCCTTCCAGGTCGCGTCGGACACCTCGTTCTGGTTCACCGCGAAGGTCTGGACGCCGTCCAGGTAGAAGCGCAGCTGCTCGGCCGTGGCGTCCCGGCGGTCGACGGTCACCGAGTACGTGTGGTAGCCGGACTGGCAGCCGTCACAGGCCTGCAAGTCACTGCTGATCCCGTCCGGATCGTGGCACTCGCCCGCCCACTCGCCGCAGTGGAAGGTGGTGGAGTGCTGGCTGAGCGCGTTGACGTCCTCCATGATGTCCAGCTCGCCGATGCGGGGCCAGTTGGTGGCCCCGGCAGGGCGGGCGTCGGCGCCCATCGCCCAGAAGGCCGGCCAGTAGCCGAGTCCGCTGGCGGGGTCGGGCTGTTTCAGGGAGGCGCTGAGCTGCATCTGCCCGCCCTCCGGTGCGGCGAAGTCGGTGCGCTGGGTCTCCACCCGGCCCGACGTCCAGTGCCCCGAGTCGTCCCGTATGGGCTTGATCACCAAGTGGCCCGAGCCGTCCTGGTAGACGTTGTCCGTCGAGTCCGTGGATGTCTCGATCTCGCCGGTGCCCCAGTTCGCGGCGCCGCCGGGGTAGCTGGTGCCGATGTCGTAGAGCCAGTCGGCTGTGTTGAGTCCCGTTCCACTGGCACCGTCGAAGTCGTCCCTGAACATGGTGGTCCAGTCGGCGTCGGCGTCGGCGGTACCGGCTCCGGCGGCCGGCTCGGCGGCCGCCGCGGTGCCGGAGAGCCCGGCGGGACCCGCCGGGCCCATGAGGCCGGCCAGTGGCAGACAGAGTGCGAGTGCGGCGAGCGCGACCGGCAGACGCCGTCGGGTGCGGTGCCCGGGGCTGGAAGGGAGACCCGGGGAGGTGCCGAAGAAAGCGATCCTGTTCATGGGGGGCTGCTTCCGTGGGGGTGGGGGGAGAGGCGGCTGAGAGCGCTCTCAACCGTCTTGCGAACGACTGTCGGGCACGGTGGCTGACCCCGTCAAGGTGCTTGCCGCGTTCACTTCCCGAAGCCAACTGGGCCGAAGTGCAGGCCCAGTTGGCAAACGGAATTCAGTTGTGGATGCGGTGGGGGCTGTGTGTGGTGAAGTGTGTTCAAGCCGCGGAGGCCGCTCAGGCCAGTTCGATGCGCACCTGGTGCCGCCCCTCCAGGTCCGCGGGCGCGGTGGTGCGTCGGCGGCCGTCGAGCGTGGACGACACGACGCGGTGGCCGGCTCCGGTGAGGGTGATGTCGAGCGTCGCCTCGCGGTAGGGCAGGTCGCGCAAGGTCACGGGGCCCCAGCCCGGCGGCAGGCTCGGGGCGAACCGCAGGCGGTCCCGCTCGTGGGAGATACCGAACACGCCCTGGTGGATCAGCCGCAGGTAGCCGGTGGCCGACCAGGTCTGGTCCGGCTCCGAGCCCCACTGCCGCCCGTTCTGCCAGCCGCCGTCCACCTCACCGGTGCCGGCGTTGTGGATCTCCCAGAAGTGGCCGTCGCGGTGCTCCAGGCCGGCGATGTCGGTGACCGCCTGCGCCAGCAGGTCGGTGCGGCCGCCGACGGCGGCCGCGTGCCCCCACATGCCGACCGTCATCGGCCACACGGTCACGTTGTGCCGGCCCGGGTGCGCGTCGTCGAAGCGGGAGAAGTGCGGCCAGACGTTCACGACACCGTGCGGTTCGTGATGGGTGGTGCCGAGCAGTGCGCGTACCTGCTGACGTGACGCCACCCCGCACAGCACGGCGAACGCCAGCCCGTTGGCCTCCTGGTACGTCTCCAGCCGGCCGGCGTGCTCGCCCGTGCCGTGGATGAAGTACCCGTAGCCGCCGGCGCCGGGCCGCCGCAGGTGTGCGTTGATCGCGGTGCGCAGCCGCGCGGCGGCCACCCGGAAGCCGGCCGCCGTACGCCGGTCGCCGGTCTCGTCCGCCATCTCGGCGCAGGCCAGATACCCCGCGTGGAAGAGGCAGTTGGTGGACAGGCACATCATCCTGTCCGTGCCGGGGTGGTCGAGCACGAACGACGAGGTGTTGTCGGGGTCGTACGGCGGGCTGGGGTAGCCGGCGATACCGTCCTGCAGGAACGCCGGGCCCTCGAACAGCCCGTACTTCTCGTTGAAGTGCTGGGACCGGTCCGCGCGCAGGGTGTTGGCGGCGGCCTGGTAGGCGTCGGTGAGGAAGTCCCGGTCCCCGGTGGTCAGGTAGTGCTGCCAGGCGGCGACCGCCCACACGATCTGGTCCCACCACTGGTTGTCCTGCTGGACGATCAGCGTGCCGTCGTCCTGCCGCCGGCACACCGCCCACAGCGTGTTGCGGGCTACATCGGGCGACAACAAGCTCGCGGCGTTCCACGAGTTGACCGAGGCGTCCCGGGTCCACGGCTGCTCGTAGCCCCCGCCGGCCCGGATGAACGTACCGGGGGAGTCCGTCATCAGGCCGGTCTGGTTGTACTGCGCCGGATCGTAGGGAACGGTGTTGATGTCCAGCAGGTTCGTCAGCGCCGACCGGTACGCGCCGCCCAGCAGCGCGTCCTGGCCGCCGCCGAACTCGATGGCGGGCCGTCCTCCCGTCGCGCGCCGCGGCGCCGCGTAACCTGGCGCACCGCCCGCGGCCGCTCCCGCCGCGACCAGCCCTGCCACGGTGCCTGCCCGGATCAGCTGCCTGCGTGACAGCCCACTCCGACTGTTCCGCCCGCTCTGCTGCTCATGCGAACCCATGACGCCTCCGCCCGTTGGACAACGTTGTCAATCGCCTTCCAAGAGGGGGATGGTTCCCTGCGTGGATGGTGCTGTCAATGAGTCGCGTGAACGCTGTTACCGAAGTGGCGGTACCAATTCGGCCTGCCCTGGGGGGAATCACGCCGCGAACGAAGAACGGCCGCAGCCGGTGGGGGCTGCGGCCGTCCGCTGTTGTCGCTCAGTCCCCCAGCGGGTCCTGCTCCAGCGCCGTGAGGACGGCCAGTGGCGTCGCCGCCGCCCAGGCCTGCGGGGAACAGGAGTGGGGATAGGGCACCGGGCGCGGGTGGTCGGCGCGGCCGTAGCCCGCCATCACCTCCGGCAGCCGGTCCCCGTGGTGCGCCGCCGCGTCCAGCAGGCCGGCCGCGACCGTGCGGGCCTCGTCCGCCAGTCCGCAGCGGGCGAGACCCAGCACGGTCACGGCGTTGTCGTGCGGCCAGCAGCTGCCCCGGTGGTACGAGAGCGGGTGATAGCCGGGCTGTCCGGAGGCCAGGGTGCGGATGGCCCAGCCGGAGAAGAAGTCCGGTTCCAGCAGGCGCCGCCCCACCCGGTGGGCGTGGGCCCGGTCGAGGATCCCCGACCACAACAGGTGGCCCGCGTCGGAGGCGAGGGAGTCGACCTGCCGGCCCCGGCCGTCCAGCGCGAGTGCGGGGAAGTCGGGGCCCGGCATCCAGAAGTCCCGCAGGAAGCGCTCCCGCAACGCGGCCGCCGCCGTGTCCAGTTCGTCGGCCCAGCCTGCGTCGTCCCACACCGTGCGGGCCAGTCGCGCGGTTCGCACCAGCGCGTCGTACGCGTAACCCTGCGCCTCCGCGACCGCGATCGGCCCCTCGGCCTGGGTCCCGTCCAGGAAGCAGACCGCCCCGGCGGAGTCCTTCCAGTTCTGGTTGACCAGCCCTTCGGCGTCGGGCGTGTAGACCAGGTACCCGCCGTCGTCCAGGCCGCCGTCCCGGAACATCCACGCCACGGCCGCACGGGCCTGCGGCTCCAGCCGCGCGGCGAGGGTGTCGTCGCCGGTGGTCCGGGTGTAGCTGTCCAGGAGCACCAGGAACAGGGGGGTCGCGTCCACCGAACCGTAGTAACGGCCGTACGGAACCTGGCGGAAGTGCGCCAGTTCGCCGTGCCGGATCTCATGGACGACACGCCCCGGCTGCTCTCCCCGGTACGCGTCGTACGTCCTGCCCTGCGTCGCCGCGAGCGCGCCGAGCGTGCCCGCCGCGAGCTCGGGCCGGTAGGGGAGCGCGAAGAGGGAGGTGAGCAGGGAGTCGCGGCCGAAGAGGGTGAGGAACCAGGGCACTCCGGCGCCCGGGACCGTCAGATCCTCCCCGTCCGGACCGGGCGCGGGGACCCGCAGCGCCGCGAGGTCGCTCAGCCCCCGCGCGCACGCGGCCGCCAGCCCGGTGGGTGCGTCGGCGGGCATGGGCAGGGGCGCGTCACCGACGAAGCCCGCGATGCGGGCCGCACGGTCCGCGGCGGCCTGTGCGGGCACGACGGCGGGTGCCGGGACGGCCGGTGTCCCGTGCGGGTGTGCCATGACCGTGAGCAGGAGTTCCGCCGTGCCGTGCGCGGGCAGGTCGAGCCGCCACTCCAGCCGGTGGGCCGTCTCCCGCCCCTCGACCGCCCCGGCCGCCGACGGGGCCGGCACCGCCGACACGGCCGTACGGGAGAGCCAGTCACCGCGCGCGTAGACGAAGTCGACCCCGTCGGGCCGGACGACGGCGGTGCGGGAGGCGCCGTCCTTGGCGTACTGCCGCCCGTCGGAGCGCAGTTCGAACTGGTCGGCGAAATCGCAGTCCACGCTCAGGGCGACCCGTGCGGTGGTGGCCCGCGCACGGTTGCTGACCAGCAGGAGCCGCTCCGTGAGCCCCCCGGGAACGAGTGCCTGTTCGCGGAAGACGGTGTAGCCGGGGGGCTCGTCGCGCGTGCCCGGCGGGGTCAGCACGCAGCGCGCGGAGTCCTCACCGGCCGACGGGACCAGGACACCGGGCGCCGAGCCGCCGACGGTGAGGGACCACAGGCTCAGATGGCGCGCGTCGCGCAGGAACAGTCCGTCGGGCGAGGTGCCGTGGCTGCCGGTGACACCGCCGTCGGCGCCGACGACGGCGAAGACGCCGTCACGGACCAGCGTGGTCGTCCCGGCCGCGCCGCTCATGCCGGCACCCCGTCCGAAGCGGCTTCGCCGCGGGCGGCACTCTGTCCGGATTCGCGAGCGGCCAGCAGGTCGAGGGTGAGAGCGGCCGTCCACCCGAAGTCGCGGGTGCCCCGGGCCTGCCCGGTGAACGGGTCGACGTACTCGGCGAAGTCGCCGGCCTGCGCGGCGGCCAGCATCGCGGCCCGCAGCCGGTCCGCAGCCACCGTGCGCCCGTGCTGCCGAAGGCCGCGCTCCAGCAGCCAGTTGGTGTTGAACCAGGCCGGTCCGCGCCAGTAGCGGGAAGGATCGAAGGCATGGCCGGTGAGGTCGTACGAGGGGGCCATCGGGATCCTGCCGAGCCGGAAGGCGTCACCCGCCGCCGTGTCGACCAGCGCGTCCACGATCTCCTGGGGGAGTCCGGGGACGATGAGCGGGATGATCCCGGCGACACTCCGTTCGGCGACGAGATGACCGCCGACCAGGTCGCGGCTGAGGAACATCCCGTCGGCCGGCGACCACAGCCGCTCCACGAGCGCCCCGGTCAGGCGTGCCGCCCGCTCCTCGTGCGGTGCGGGGTCGCCTCCGGTCTCGGCGGCGATCCGGGCGAGCGCGTGCTCGGAGACGATGAGCAGGGCGTTGACGCAGGGGTCCTCGACCGCGAAGGCGTGGCCGGCGCCCGCGTCCGCGTACCCGCTGTCGCGGTAGTCGGCGGCGAGGCGGACGTAACGGCCGTAGTCCAGGTCGGTGGGGCGCTCGGCCGGCTGCCCGTGATCGAGGTCGGCGCGCCGGTAGGAGCCGGGCGCGGCCGGGTCGACACGGTCCAGTGGGCCGTCCCAGCAGGGGCTGTTGTCCATCCCCGGTTCCCACGGGTGCACCATCGCCGCCAGGCCGCCGCCGCCCAGATCGCGGGGGCCGGTGAGGTAGTCGTGCCAGGCCGCGAGGCGGCCGTACACCCGGGGCAGGAAGCCGCGGCGGCGGGAGGCCTCGGGGTCGGCGCTGTGCACCAGCCAGGCGGCGAGCGCGTGCACCGGCGGCTGCACGATTCCGGAGGTCTCGGTGCCCGCCGGTGCCCCGGCCGCCGCGCCGGCGCGGGAGGAGCGCCAGAAGTCGGGGCTGGGGAAGTAGGCGTCGAGGGGGACCGCCGGGCTGAACACGATGTGCGGGACGCGCCCGTCGGACCACTGGGCGCCGAGCAGCGTCTCCAGTTCGCGCTGGGCGCGCCGCACCGAGAGGTGGCGCAGGCCGATGGCGATGAACGCCGAGTCCCAGCTCCACTGGTGCGGGTAGAGCCCTCGGGAGGGGACCGTCGAGCCTCCCGTCCAGTTCGACAGCAGGACCCGTGCCGCGCCGCGCCGGAGCGTCAGGGCATCGGCGGCGGCGGGCACGGGGGTTTCGAGCAGCGAGGTCATGCTCCGGACCTCCGCAGGAACGCGGGGATGGAGCGGACCGCCGCGAGGGGGTCGCCGGTCAGCCGGCACTCGACGGCGAGGTAGCCGTCGTAGCCGATGCTGTGCAGCGCGCCGAGCCAGGCCGGCCAGTCCAGGTGACCGGCGCCCGGCTGGAACCGGTTGGAGTCGCTGACCTGGGCGTGGCCGACGTAGGGGGCGGCGGCGAGGATCGAGGCGGACGGGTCGGTCTCCTCGATGTTCATGTGGTAGCTGTCGATGCCGATGCGGACCGAGTCCAGCCCCACCGTGCGGATCAGGTCGGCGGCCTGCTCCAGCCGGTTCACCATGTGGTCCTCGTACCGGTTCAGCGGTTCCAGGTAGAGGGTGACGCCCTCCCGCCGGGCGTGCTCGCCGAGCTCGGTGAGTCCGGCAAGCAGTACCTCCCGGTCCTGCTCCTCGGTGCGCGGCGGCTCGAAGGGCGGCAGCCGTCGCGAGAACATCCCGTACGAGGCGGGGGTCTGCACACCGAGCGCGCCGATCTCGGCCGCCACGCTCAGCTGCGATTTCATCTGCTCCAGGGCGTCCCGGCGTAGATCCTCGTCGAAAGCGGCGAAGAAGTGCAGCATGTCGACGCAGACGGTCGGCATGACGACGCCGTCGGCGCGTGCCTGCTTCAGCTCGGGCAACCGGTCGCGGAACCGGAAGTCGCCGGCCGAACGCAGTTCGACGGCGTCGTAGCCGGCGTCCTGGGCGAACGCCCATTTCTCCTGGAGGGTGTCGCCGGGGAGCAGCTGTTCCTGGCAGGCGGTCTTCAGCATGGGGGGCCTTTCGGCGCTGACGGGCAGCGCTCGCGGTGGTGTCGGCAGGCTTGCGACGGCGGAGGTCGGGTTGTGCGGGGCAGTGGCCCCGGGGGTGTCAGAACTCCAGGACGATCTGGAGCGCGTCGGCGGGCCGTTCGTCCAGCAGCACGTAGGCGTCGGCGGCATCCGCCACCGGCACGACATGGCTGACCAGGGACTCCACATCGACCTGGCCCTCGGCGACCAGGGACAGGAAGGTCTGCTGGAGGCGCTCGACGGTCCACCGCCCGGCGAGCTGCGGGGGGACACCGCCGATCTGCGAGCAGATGAGCTGGACGCGGTTGTGGTGGAACTCGTCGCCCAGCCGCAGGCCGGCCCCGTCTCCCTGGTAGAAGCCGGACGCGACGACCCGGCCGCCCACGGTGACCGAGCGCAGGGCCTCGTGCAGCGCGGGGTACACGCCACTGATCTCGATGGCGACGTCCGCGCCGGTGCCGCCGGTGGCTTCGCGGATGCGCTCCGCGACGGTGTCGGTGCGGGCGTTGAGCGTGTGGCGCGCCCCGTACTCGCGGGCGGTGGCCAGACGTCCGTCGAGCGCGTCGACAGCCGTGACCCGTGCGCCGTTGAGCTGGGCCAGACGTGTGGTGAGCAGGCCGATCACGCCCTGCCCGAAGACGGCGACGTCCTCGCCGAGGTGGATGTCCGCCGCGAGGACGGCGTTGTACGCGATGGCGCCGACCCGGGCGAAGGCTCCGGCCAGGGGTTCGAGCCCGGCGGGCAGGGTGTGGCCCACCATGCGCTCGGCCGGCACGATGCCCTCGCTGCGGTGGCCCCAGATGCCCCACACCAGATCGCCGGTGACCGGCATTCCCGGGGTGCCGACGAGCTCGGGGGAGACCTCGGTGACCTCGCCGACCTCGGAGTAGCCCCAGCCGGCCACCGGGTATTCGATGCCGGCGGCGCCGTCGCGGAAGATCCGGGCCTCGGCGTCCCAGGTGCGGGTCAGATACGGGTTCGTACCGCGGTAGGCGGTGAGTTCGGTGCCCGCCGAGATGCCGGAGTAGCGGGTGCGGACCCGCAGATGGCCGGCCGGCAGCGGGGCGCTCTCGTGCTCGGCGACTTCGACCTGACGAGGGCCGGCGAACTGGACGACGCGTTCCACGGGAAGCTCCGGATCTGGTGGGAGAAGAGCGTTGCTCGCTTACTTCAGTCGAAGATATCTCAGAGTTATGTCTTGTCAACAAGCAAAAGTGATGCTGAGATGCGTAACGAAAATGCGTAAGTGGCGTGAGGAAGAGGCATGGTGATGAGGACCCGACGGTCGAGGGCGACCCTGTTCGGGCTCGCCGCGACCCTGGCCGCAGGCCTGCTCGCGGGCTGCGGCAGTTCCGGTGCCGAGCAGAAGCCCGACAACCGGATCACGGTGTGGTCGCAGGAGAACCTGCCGCCACGCGTGGCGGCGACCGAGAAGGTCATCGGCCGGTTCGAGCGGGAGACCGGCGTCAAGGTCGACCTGGTCGGCGTGGACGAGGCGCAGCTCCCGCAGCTGATCATGTCCGCCGCGGCGGCCGGCAAGCTCCCCGACGTCATCGGCGCCGTCCCCATGGGACAGATCTGGCAGATGTACGGCAACGGGCTGCTCAACACCGAGGTCGCCGACAAGATCGTGAAGGACCTGGACCCCGGCACGTTCAACGCCAACGCGCTGTCCCTCACCCAGGACGACGGGGCCCGCCTGGCAGTCCCCTCCGACGCCTGGCTCCAGCTCCTCGTCTACCGCAAGGACCTGTTCGCGAAGGCCGGGCTCCGCGCGCCGGACAGTTACCGCAGCGCACTGAAGGCCGCGGCCGCCCTGGACAAGGACGGCCGGGACGGCATCTCCCTGGCCACCGACCCCTCGGACGTCTTCACCCAGCAGAGCTTCGAGGACCTGGCCCTGGCCAACGACTGCCAACTCGTCGACGAAGCGGGCGAGCCGGCCCTCGACTCGCCCGCCTGCCGCGCGGCCTTCACCGCCTACGACGACCTGGCGCGCAAGCACGGGGCGCCCGGCACCCAGAGCGTGGACACCACCCGGGCCACCTACTTCTCGGGCAGGTCCTCGATGATGGTCTGGTCGTCCTTCCTCCTCGACGAGCTGGCCGGGCTGCGCTCAGACGCGCTGCCGAGCTGCCCGGAGTGCAAGAAGGACCCGAAGTTCCTCGCCCGCAACACGGGTGTCGTCACCTCCCTCCAGGGCCCCGACGGCAAGGAACCCGCGCAGTTCGGCGAGATCACCTCATGGGCGGTCACCAGGACCGCCGAGACCGGGGCCTCCCAGAAGTTCATCGAGTACATGATGGGCAAGGGCTACCAGGACTGGTTCGGCATGGCCCCCGAGGGCAAGATCCCCGTCCGCACCGGCACCCCGCAGGACCCCGGCTCCTTCCAGCGGGCCTGGCGGGCCGGCGTCATGGGCGTCGACCACCGCGAGTCCCTGCAGAAGGCCTACCCGTCCGCGCTCCTGGACCAGCTCGTCAAGGGCGTGAGCGACATGAAGCGATGGGGTCTGACCCAGGGACAGGGCGCCCTCGTCGGGGCCACCAACGGCGAACTGCCCGTCGCCAAGGCCATCGGGGCGATGACGAGCGGACAGCTCTCCCCGGACGAGGCCGCCAAGGAGGCCGACGACGAAGTGACCGCCCTGCAGAAATCCCTCCAGTAGCCGCACCGGCCGATCAGTCACCGAGGTAACCGATCCCATGAGCACAATCCAGAGCGGCGCGACGAAGCGCCGCAGCCGGCCACAGACCGCCAGCAGGCGGGAGAACCGCGCGGGCCTCGCCTTCGTGACCCCCACCTTCCTGGTCGTCCTGGTCGTGGTGATCCTGCCGATCCTGTGGACCGTCCTGCTCGCCTTCCAGAACGCCAAGCTCGTCGACATCCAGGAGAACGGCCTCTTCGGCCGCTGGACCCTGGACAACTTCGAGCAGGTCTTCGGATCGCCCGGATTCTGGAGCAGCCTCGGCACCACGCTGCTCTACACGATCGGAGCCACCGCGGGCTCCGTGATCCTCGGACTGATCGCCGCCCTCGCCCTGCGCAGGCCCTTCCGCGGCCGGGGAGCGCTGCGGGCCGCGATGCTCCTCCCGTACGTCGCACCCGTCGTGGCGGTCTCCTTCGTCTGGGAGGTCGCTCTCAGCCCCCAGTACGGGATCGTCAACGAATGGGGCCACAAGCTCTTCGGCTGGGACGACCCGATCGCCTTCCTGTCCACGCGGTCCTACGAAGTCGGCCTGTTCGGGGTCCACTTCGACATCCCACTGGCGCTGCTGACCGTCATCGCCTTCGAGACCTGGCGCTACTTCCCGTTCGCGTTCCTCTTCATGCTGGCCCGGCTCCAGGCCGTCCCGAGCAGCCTGGAGGAGGCAGCCGAGGTCGACGGAGCCACCATCTCCCAGCGTTTCCGGCACATCCTGCTGCCGCAGATGATGCCCGTCATCGCCCTGCTGTCCGTCCTGCGATTCATCATGACGTTCAACAAGTTCGACGACATCTACCTGCTCACCGGCGGCGGTTCGGGCACGGACGTCGTCGCCGTCCGCGTCTACGACTTCCTCACCTCGCGCTTCGACGTCGGAGCGGCGTCGGCGCAGGCCCTGGTGCTCGCCGTCGTCCTGATGGCGCTGCTGGGCATCTACTTCAAGTTCTTCGGCAAGAAGGTTCAGGAGGAGTCGGCATGACCCCCGCCCCGTCCGCGACCCGTGAGCGGACGACCGGGCCCGCCCGGACCGCTCCGGCCGTGCGTCCCCGCCGCACCCCGACCCGCGCCCAGTTCGAGGAACGGTTCTTCGGAATCCTCCGCTGGATCGTGATCGCCTTCCTCGCGGCGATCACGATCGTGCCCTTCTACTACATGCTGATGCTGTCGGTGAAGCCCATCGACGCACTCCTGCTGGACCCCGGAAACCTCTGGGTCTCCGCGAAGGACTTCACGCTCGACACGTACGAGAGCGTGCTCAAACCGACCTCCGAGGGCGGCCAGGGCTTCCTCGGCATGCTGCTCAACTCGGCGCTCGTCGCCGTGGCCACGGTTCTGCTCACCCTCGCCGCGGCGGTGCCCGGCGCCTACGCCGTCAGCAGGCTGAAGTTCTTCGGCAACCGGCACGTCAGCGCGCTCTTCCTGGCCGTCTACCTCTTCCCCGCCACCTTGCTGGCGGTGCCGCTCTTCGTGATGTTCGCGAAGATGGGCCTCTCCGGCAGCCTGGCGGGACTGGCCATCGTCTACATCGCCCAGACCGTGCCGGTCTCGATCTACATGCTGAAGAACTACTTCGTCACGATCCCCTTCAGCGTCGAGGAAGCCGCCGCGATCGACGGAGCCTCCCGCCTCCAGACCGTACGCAGGATCATCCTGCCGCTCGCGCTGCCGACGCTCATGGCCACCGGGCTCTACGTCTTCATGATCGCCTGGAACGAATTCCTGTTCGCGCTGCTCTTCCTGGCGGCCGACCCGGACAAGTGGACCGTCTCGCTGGGGCTCCAGCAGCTGGCCAACGGCATCGAGGTGTCCAAGACCGTTCTGATGGCCGGGTCGGTGGTCCTCACCATCCCCGTGGTACTGCTGTTCTTCGCCGCCGAACGGCTGCTCACCGAGGGGCTGACCAGCGGCGCCGACAAGGGCTGAGCAGAGGTCAGGGACGGTACGGGGCCGACGTGCCGGGCGGCACGATGGGCCTCGGGCACGGGACGAAACAGAACGAGGACGGCGGGGATGACAGGAAATCAGGCGAGCGCGGGACATCTGCTACGGCTCATCCGCAGCGGCGAAGCCACCACGCGCGGCGAGTTGCAGCAGGCCACGGGGCTGTCCAGGTCGACTGTCGGCAACCGTCTCGACCAGCTCTTCGGAGCGGGCTGGCTGCGCGGCGCCACCGGCACGTCCACCGGCGGACGCCCCTCCGCCCGGCTGGAGTTCGACCCCACCCATGCCGTGGTCCTCGTCGCCGACCTGGAGACCCGGCACGGCCGCGCCGCCGTCCTCGACCTGTCCGGCACGGTCCTCGCCGAGCACACCGGTGAACTGGTCATCGCCGACGGCCCCGAACCGGTCCTGGACCGGCTCGCCCGCTGGTTCGGCCCGCTCCTGGACCGGGCGGGCACCACACCGGACCGGGTGTGCGGGATCGGCCTGTCCGTGCCCGGACCCGTCGACTGGGAGTCCGCCCGGATCGTGCAGCCCCCGATCATGCCCGGCTGGGACGGTTTCCCGGTGCGCGAGCGGCTGCGGGAGGCCTTCGCCGAGCACGTGGGGACGTGGCCCGGCGGTGACCCGCTCCCCGTCTTCGTCGACAACGACGCCAACCTCATGGCGCTGGCCGAACAGCGGGAGAACCACCCCGACTGCGCCGCCTTCGTACTGATCAAGGCCTCCACCGGAATCGGAGCCGGCGTCGTCGTGGGCGGCAAGGTGTACCGGGGGATCGACGGAGGAGCCGGCGACATCGGCCACATCCGTCTCCACGACCGCCCCGACGCCCTGTGCATGTGCGGCTCCTACGGCTGTCTGGCGGCCGTCGCCAGCGGACGGGCCATCGCCGGACAGCTCACCGCCGCCGGTGTCCCCACCGCGTCCGGATCCGACGTGCGCGAACACCTCGCGGCGGGCGACCCGGACGCGGTCCGGCTCGCCCGCGAGGCCGGACAGCGCATCGGCGAGGTGCTCGTCACCGTCGTCACCCTGCTCAACCCGGGTGTCCTGATGCTCGGCGGCGACCTGGCGGGAACACCCTTCCTCACCGGCGTACGCGAACTCCTCTACCAGCGGGCCCTGCCGCGAACCACCGCGCACCTCCAGGTGAACACCTCCACCCTCGGTGACCGGGCCGCCCTGCTCGGGGCGGCCGTCATGGTCGTCGACCACCTCTACGCGCCCGAACGGGCCGACATCCGGCTGGCCGCACTCGCCCGCGGCACCGGCTGACCCCCACACCTACCGGCTCCCGCCCCCGCACCACCCACGGAGAAGCACCATGTCCCACCTCGTAGCCCCGGCAGGGGACGAACGCCCGCAGCCGCCGGTCCGCGTCGGGCTGGTCGGGGCCGGCCCCTGGGCCCGTGCCATGCACGCCCGGATGCTGGCCGCCGGTCCCGAGACCACGCTGACCGCGGTCTGGGCCCGGCGGCCGGAGGCGGCCGCCGAGCTCGCCCAGGCGCACGGCGCCCTGGCCGCCGGTTCGTTCGACGAGCTTCTCGACCACTGCGAGGCGGTCGCCTTCGCCGTGCCGCCCGCCGTCCAGGCCGGGCTGGCCGTACGGGCGGCCGCCGCCGGGCGTGCGCTGCTGCTGGAGAAGCCCCTGGGCGAAGACCTCGCCGCGGCGCGTGCCGTCGCGGACGCCGTCGCCGAACACGGAGTCGTCTCGCAGCTCGTCCTCACCAAGCGCTACCACCCGGTCACCCGGGCCTTCCTGGCCGAGGCGGCCACCCGCCGGATCATCGGGGCCCGGTCCTGCTATCTGCACGGCGCCTTCCTCGGCGGCGAGTTCGCGACCGGCTGGCGGCTGGAGCACGGTGCGCTGCTCGACCTCGGCCCCCACCTGCTGGACCTGCTGGACAGCGCCGTCGCCCCGATCGTCTCGGTACGCGGCACCGGCGACCCGCGCCGCTGGATCGAGCTGACCTGCGAGCACGAGAACGGCGCTGTCAGCCAGGCCTCGCTCTCCGGCAGCGTCAGCCTGCCCCGCGGCCGCACCCGCGTCGAGCTCTTCGGCCCCGACGAGGAACTCGTCTACGACACGGCGGACATCGACCACGAGGAGTGCTGGCCCGTGCTCCGGCGCGAATTCGCCACCGCCGTCCGCACCGGGACCGGGACCGGCATCGACGCGGCCCGTGGCCTGCGGCTCCAGGAACTGCTCGACCAGGTGGGAAAGGCCTGATCAGCCGGGCCCCCGAACGGGCCCGCCCGCCCTCTCGCTACCATCCGCTGTGACCGAAACGACCGAACCCGATGTACCCCGCACCCGAATATTCGCCGACCTGACCCCGCTGCGGACCTCCCCCGACTACCGGCGGCTCTGGTTCGGGAACACGGTCTCGTGGGTCGGGCAGGGGATGACGGCACTGGCCGTCTCGCTCCAGGTGTACGACCTCACCGGCTCCGCCTTCTCCGTCGGGCTGATCGGGTTCTGTTCGCTCGTGCCCCTGGTCGTCTTCGGGCTGTACGGCGGTGCCATCGCCGACACCCTCGACCGGCGCAAGCTGGGACTGGCCAGCGCCTTCGGGTCGTTCGTGCTCTCCGTCGGGCTGGTGGCGATCACCGTCGCCGGGGTCGAACGGGTGGGGCTGCTGTACGGGGTGGTCGCACTCCAGGCCGTCTGCTTCGCGCTCAACTCACCGGCCCGCAGCTCGATGATCGCCCGGCTGCTGCCCGCCGAGCAGCTGCCGGCCGCCAACGCGCTGAACTCCATGACCAGCACCACGGGCACACTCGTCGGCCCGATGCTCGGCGGGCTCATCGTCGGCTGGTGGGGCTACCGGGCCGCCTACGGCGTGGACGCCGTCACCTTCACCGCCTCCCTGTACGCAATGTGGCGGCTGCCCTCGATGCTGCCGGACCGGAGCGAGAGCTCGGCCGCGAGCGGCAAGCGCGCCTCCGTCATGGACGGGCTGCGCTTCCTGGGCACCCGGCCCAACCTGCGGATGACCTTCTTCACCGACATGTGCGCCATGGTGCTGGCCCACCCCCGGGCGCTCTTCCCCGTCGTCGCCGTGGTCTGGTACGGGGG
The DNA here is from genome assembly GCF_042672475.1 of Streptomyces sp. NPDC127177. NCBI lineage: Bacteria > Bacillati > Actinomycetota > Actinomycetes > Kitasatosporales > Streptomycetaceae > Streptomyces > Streptomyces sp. NPDC127177. Next base: position 146,773 of record NZ_JBHXUW010000003.1, on the reverse strand, counting down.
CGACGCCAAGACCACCGGGCTGCTGGTCGCAGCCCCGGCGCTGGGGGCGCTGCTGGGCGGGGTGTTCTCCGGCTGGCTGGGGCGGATCAGGCGGCACGGGCTCGCCGTGCTTTTCGCGGTCGCGAGCTGGGGCACCGCCATCGCCGTCTTCGGGCTGACCCGGCAGCTCTGGCTCGGGCTGATCTTCCTGGCGCTCGCCGGGGCGGCCGACACCACCTCGATGGTCTTCCGCAACACCATGCTCCAGGCCGCCGTGCCGGACGAGATGCGCGGACGGCTCCAGGGCGTGTTCATCGTCGTCGTGGCGGGCGGCCCACGGCTCGGCGACTTCGTGGCCGGATCGGTCTCCGACCTGGTCTCACCCGGGGTGGCCGTGACCGGCGGCGGCATCGCGTGCGTGGTCGCCGTGGCGCTGCTCGCGCTGCGCTGGCCCCGGTTCGCGCGCTACGACGCCCGCGAACCCGAGGCGTGAGGGAGGGCGGGCAACCGGTCAGGAGGCGTCCGTGAGCTTCGGCATCGCACCACCGGTCGTCGTGTTGTCGATCAGTGAGAACGGTGCGCCCTGCGGGTCGGTCAGTGCCGCGAACCGGCCGAACGGGATGGTCAGCGGGCCGAACCGGAGCTGCGCCCCGAGCGCCTTCGCCTTCTCCACGGCCGCGTCACAGTCCGCGACGGTGAAGTACACGTTCAGATACGGCGGCACCTCCGGCGGGAAGTCCTCCGTCATCTTCATCCGGCCGAGCACCGGGTCCGCACCCAGGTCGTAGAGCGTGAAGTCGATCGCGTCGTCCTCCAGGCGCTTCACCCCGTACCCGAAGACAGCGGGGAAGAACGCGTCCGCCTTCGCCGGCTCCCGGGTGAAGATCTCGGCCCAGTTGTAGGCACCCGGCACCGTGCGCGCGCCGAAGCCCTCGTGGCTGCCCGCCTGCCACACCCCGAAGGCGGCCCCGCCCGGGTCACGGGCCAGCACCATCGTCCCGAACTCCCCGACCCGCATGGGCTCCACCAGGACCTCGCCGCCGTTCTCGCGGATCTTCGCCGCGGTGGCCGCCGCGTCCGGCGAGGCGAGGTACAGGGTCCAGGCGGCCGGAACGTCCTGGCCGGGAACGGGAGGCATCAGCGCGGCGACCGCCTTGCCGTCCACGGAGGCCTGGGTGTAGTTGCCGAACTCGGGCAGCGAGTCGCCGTAGCTCCAGCCCAGCAGCTCACCGTAGAAGCGCTTCGCACCCTCGATGTCACCGAACGTCGCGTCGGCCCAGCACGGGGTGCCCTCTGATTCTGCGGCCATGACCTGGCCTCTTCCTTCAATCGGTGTCCTCTGTGTTCCGCCCCTCTTATTACGCTATCGACCCATTGCTGCCCGTGCGCGCCGAGTCCGCCCCGCCGTCCGGCGAGCCTCGCCGTACGACGGAGCGGGCGACGCCCAGGTCCACCAGATCCTGCGGGCGCAGCCGCAGCTGGTCCGCCGTGGCCCGCACCTGGCCGGGGGAGCGCTTCAGGATCGCCGCCGCGAGCTCCGGGGCGATGACCGAGAAGTAGCTGTCGGCGGTGACGTGCGTGTTGCCGGGGGCGGCCAGGGCCAGCGCCCCGCCCGAACCGCCCTCGCCGATCACCAGGGTGGTGACGGGAACCCGGGCCGCGGCGATCGCCGCGAAGGCCTCGGCGATGGCCGCGCCGGCACCGGCCCGCTCCGCCGCGGCGTCGTTGGCCGCGCCCGGGGTGTCGATCAGGGTGAGGACGGGGACGCCGAGCCGGTCGGCCAGTGCGATCACCCGGGCAGCGGCCCGGTAGCCGGCCGGGCGGGTCGGGGTGCCGCACTGGGCGACGTACGCGACGGGCCGCCCCTCGTGCAGCCCGAACCCGCAGAGCAGCCCGGGGTCCGTGCCCCCGCAGCGGTCCCCGTGGACCGGGAGCCGTATGCCGAAGTAGGCCTTCAGATACGCCTCGGCGCGCGGCCGGTCCGCGGACCGGGCCCGGAGCACCGCGTCCCAGCCGGTCCGGGGCAGCCCGGTCGGCAGGAGGGCGGCCGGGACCGGGGCCGGCGCGGGCACGGTGTCCCGGTGGGCGAGTGCCCCCAGCCAGTGGCCCAGCGTGGCGGCCAGCTCCTCCGGCGGAACGATCGCGTCGATCTGGCCGGCCGCCAACTGGCCCTCGGCGCAGTACGCGGTGGGGTCCGCGCCGGGCGGCCGCACCCGGGAACCGGCGAACCCGACCTGCGCCCCCGGCAGCGCCAGGATCACATCGGCGCCCGCGCCCAGGGTCGCCCAGCCGCCACCGGTCGTCGGGTCGCGCAGGACCGCGAGCTGCGCCGGACCGGCGGCGCGCAGCCGGGCCGATGCGGCGGCCACCCGGTGCAGCTGGGTGAGCGCGATCATGCCCTCCTGCATCCGGCTGCCGCCCGTCGCGATCAGCGAGACGAGGGGGAGGCGCCGGGTCGCCGCCTCCTCGTACGCCGCCTCCAGCCGGTCCCCGGTGCGCTGCCCGAGCGAGCCGCCGAGGAAGCCGAACTCGAACGAGACCAGGACGCAGGGGTGGCCCCCGACAGTGGCGAGGCCGTGGACGACGGATTCGCGTTCGCCGGTCCGCTCGGTGGCCCGCGCCCGGGAGTCCGCGTATCCCGCCCAGCCGAGCGGGCCGTCTGCCGTGGTGTCCTCGCGCGGCGCGGTGGATTCGGTGAAGTCGGCGGTGACGGCGGCGATCGCCTCACGGGCCGTCAGCCGCTCAGCCATGGAGCGACCGCTTCATGATCTTGCCCAGGTCGTTGCGCGGCAGCGCCTCCAGGTAGCGGACCGTGCGCGGTCGCTTGTGCGGGGAGAGCTGGGCGGCGACATGGCCGGCGAGTTCGTCGGCCGTGGGCGGGGCGGCGGGATCGGCCGGCACCACCCAGGCGACGATCCGCTCACCCAGGTCCGGGTCGGGTTCGCCGGTGACGGCGGCCTCGCGGACACCGGGGTGGTCCAGGAGCGCGTTCTCGATCTCGCCGGCGCCGATCTTGTAGCCGCCGCTCTTGATCAGGTCGGTGGCCCTGCGGCCGACGATCCGTACGTACCCGTCGGGGTCGAGGGTGGCCATGTCGCCCGTGCGGAACCAGCCGTCGGCGGTGAGCGCGGCGGCCGTCGCGTCGGGCCGGTTGAGGTAGCCGGTGAACAGGTTCGGGCCGCGCACCTGGATCTCGCCGATGGACTCCGGGTCGGCGAGGGCGCTGCCGTCCTCCTCGACGAGACGGAGCTCGACGCCGCGCAGCGGGGCGCCGACGGTGCCCGGGCGGGGTTCGCCGTCGGCGCGCACGCCCGTGTTCATGAGCGTCTCCGTCATCCCGTACCGCTCGATGACCCGGCGGCCGGTCGCCGCAGCGATCCGCTCGTGGTCGTGGACCGGCAGCGCGGCCGAACCGGAGACCAGCAGCCGGGCGCCCGCGAGTGCCTTCGCGAGCGGGCCAGACGCCGAGGAATCGGCAAGCGCTTCCGCGATCCGGTGGTACATCGTCGGCACACCGAACAGCATCGTGCCGCCCGACTCCAGCTCCCGGGCCACGCCCTCGGTGGAGAACCGGCCGAGATGGCGCACCGAGCCGCCCCGCCGCAGCGGGCCGAGGATCCCGAGGATCAGTCCGTGCACATGGAACAGCGGCAGTGCGTGGACGAGCACGTCGTCGCCGGTCCACTGCCAGGCGTCCTCCAGCGCGTCGAGCGTGGCGGCGATCGCCCGGCGCGGCAGGACGGCCCCCTTGGGCGGGCCGGTGGTGCCGGAGGTGTACACGACCAGGGCGGGGGACTCGGGGGAGGGCTCGGGGAATTCGGCCGCGGTGGGGGCCGGGGCCGTCAAGGACACGTCCACCCGTTCCAGCCCGGCCAGTGCGGGCGGCAGCAGGTCACCGGCGGCGGCCAGCACCGCCGATGGGGCGCTGTCGGCGACGATATGGGCCAGTTCCCGCTCGCCGGTCTTCGGGTTGAGCGGCACGGCGGGCACCCCCGCCCGTAGCGCGGCGACCACGGCGACGACGGTCTCCGGGGTCGGGGAGGCCCAGACCGCGATCCGTCCGGCACCGGCGACGCGGGCCGCGAGCGCATCGGCAGCGGCGGCCAACTGTGCGTAGGCCAGGGAGTGTTCACCGAACCGGACGGCTTCGCGGGCGGCGGTCGGTCCGGTCGCGTCCTGGAGTGCAGGCAAGAGTGGCATCACCCTGTGAACCCTAGAGCGGTGAAGCGCTTCCGGCTCCGGGGACATCTCGTGACCCGGCGCACAGATGGCTGTACGGGACATCCGGAGGGGATTTGGATACGACCTTGACATATTAATTTTGCGTTGCCAGCATGCAAAAAGTTCACTCCGGCGGAGCATCTTGGCGCGGCGGTGAAGAAAGAACCTGGCCGCATCGCCGCTCACCCGGCAGCACACGCACGTCGCAATGCGCGACAGCGCCTTGCCTGACACACCCCACGCACCGTCAGGAAGGAAAGCGTTCATGGCCCTGTCCCCACCACGGTGGTCCGGACTCGTCACCGCACTCACCCTGCTCGCCGCCGGCGGCCTCGCCGCAGGCTCCGCCGCGGCCGCACCCGCGGCCCCCGCCGCGGCCCATGCTGCCGCCGACATCCCCGCCGCCGACTACCAGCAGGTCCAACTGGCCCTCGGGCCGGACGAACTGGGCGAGGCGATGTCCCTCGCGGTCCTGCCGGACCGGTCCGTCGTCCACACCGCCCGCGACGGCACGGTCCGCCTCACCGACGCCTCCGGGACGACGAGGACCGCGGCCAAGCTCAGTGTCTACACGCACGACGAGGAGGGGCTCCAGGGAGTCGCGGCCGACCCCGGCTTCGCCGACAACCGCTACCTGTACCTCTATTACTCACCCACCCTGGACACCCCGGCCGGGGACGCCCCGGTGACCGGCTCCGCCGCCGACTTCGAGCCGTGGAAGGGCCACCTCAACCTCTCCCGGTTCACCCTGAAGGCCGACGGGACGCTGGACACGGCCAGTGAGAAGGTCGTGCTCGAAGTCCCCAACGACCGCGGCCAGTGCTGCCACGTCGGCGGTGACATCGACTTCGACGCGGCCGGGAACCTCTATCTGACCACCGGCGACGACACCAACCCGTTCGAATCGGACGGCTACGCGCCGATCGACGAACGCACCGAGCGCAACCCGCAGTTCGACGCCCAGCGCTCCTCCGGGAACACCAACGACCTGCGCGGCAAGCTGCTGCGGATCAAGCCGACGGCGGACGGCGGATACACCGTTCCGGACGGCAACCTCTTCGCCCCCCGCACCGACCGGACCCGGCCCGAGATCTACGCCATGGGCTTCCGCAACCCGTTCCGGATGTCCGTCGACAAGCCGACCGGCACCGTCTACATCGGCGACTACGGCCCCGACGCCGGCACCACCGACCCCGGCCGGGGCCCCAGCGGCCAGGTGGAGTTCGACCGCGTCACCGGCCCCGGCAACTTCGGCTGGCCCTACTGCACGGGCACCAACACCGCCTCGGAGACGTACAACTCCTACGCCTTCCCGAGCGGCCCCTCCGGCGCGAAGTACGACTGCGCCTCCGGCCCGGCCAACGGCTCCTTCCGCAACACCGGCCTGGCGACGCTCCCCGCAGCGCAGCCCGCCTGGATCCGCTACGCCGGAGACGCGGGCTCCCCGCCCGAATTCGGCGGCGGCTCCGAATCGCCGATGGCCGGACCCGTCTACCACTACGACGCGGACCTCGACTCGGCCGTGAAGTTCCCGGCATCGCTCGACGAACGCTTCTTCGCCGGCGAGTACGGCCGTCAGTGGATCAAACCGGTCGAGGTGCGGGACGACGGCTCGCCCGGGACGATCGAGACCTTCCCGTGGACCGGAACGCAGGTCATGGACTCGGCGTTCGGCCCGGACGGCGCGCTGTACGTCCTGGACTACGGCACCGGCTCAGGCAACCAGGCGCTGTACCGCGTCGAGTACCTCGCGGGCAGCAACCGCTCCCCGGTCGCCAAGGCCGCGGCCGACCGCACCTCCGGACCCACCCCGCTCGACGTCGCCTTCTCGGCGGACGGCAGTGCGGACCCCGAGGGCGGGGAGCTGACCTACTCCTGGGACTTCGGTGACGGCGCCACCTCCACCGAGGCCGACCCGCACCACACCTACACCACCGCGGGCACCTTCGGTCCGACCCTGACGGTCACCGACCCCGAGGGGCTCACCGGCACCGCCAGCCTCGTCGTCACGGCAGGCAACACCGCCCCCACGGTCACCCTGAGCACACCCGCCGACGGCGAACTCTTCTCCTTCGGCGACTCCGTGCCCTTCACCGTCACCGTCACCGACCCGGAGGACGGCACGGTCGACTGCTCGAAGGTCAAGGTCACCTATCTGCTCGGCCACGACAGCCACCGTCACCAGATCACCTCGAAGGACGGCTGCTCCGGCACCATCGACGTCCCCGTGGACGGTGAGCACGACAGTGCCGCCAACATCTACGGGGTCTTCGACGCCGAGTACACCGACACCGGCGGACTGACCACCCACAGCGACAGCATCCTCCAGCCCCGCCACCGGCAGGCCGAGCACTTCGCGGCCCAGTCCGGCGTCGAGGCCGCCCAGCACGGCGCGGCCGAGGGCGGCGCCACCGTCGGCTTCACCGACGACGGCGACTGGATCTCCTTCGATCCGTACGCCCTGGACAACGCCACCGCTATCTCGGCCCGGGTCTCGTCCGCGGGACCCGGCGGCACGATCGAGGTACGGGCGGGTTCCGTCACCGGCGCGCTGCTCTCCACCCTTACCGTCGCGCCCACCGGTGACTGGGAGACCTTCACCGACGTCACGGCGGACGTGAGCAACGCACCTGCGGGCTCCACCGGACTCTTCCTCGTCTTCAAGGGCCCCACGGGCCAGGGGAATCTGTTCGACATCGACTCCTTCACCTTCGAGACGGCGGGTGAGTGACACATGAGACGCCAACTGGCCTCGCGCCTACGCCACATCGCCTGCGCCGCCGCCCTGGCACTCGGGGCCGCGCTGCTGGCCCCCGCCCCGGCGGGTGCCGCCGCGGCCGCCGATCCGTACGACGTGCTGGTCTTCTCGAAGACCGCCGGATTCCGGCACGACTCCATCCCGGCCGGGATCACGGCGATCCAGGAACTGGGCGCTGCCGACGGCTTCGACGTCACTGCCACCGAGGACGCGGCCGCCTTCACCCCGGAGAACCTCGCCGGGTACGCGGCGGTGGTCTTCCTCAGCACCACGGGTGACGTCCTGGACACCGCGCAGCAGGACGCGCTCACGGCGTTCGTCGACGGCGGCGGCGGATTCGTCGGTGTCCACGCGGCCGCCGACACGGAGTACGACTGGCCGGCGTACGAACACCTCGTCGGCGCCTGGTTCAAGAGCCACCCGGCGATCCAGGAGGCGAAGGTCGTCACCGAGGACCACACCCACCCGGCCACCGCGCACCTGGAGGACGAGTGGACCCGCACCGACGAGTGGTACAACTACCGCACCGATCCCCGCGACGACGTCCATGTGCTCCAGAGCCTCGACGAATCGAGCTACTCCGGCGGCGAGATGGGCGACGACCACCCGATCACGTGGTGCCACCCGCAGCAGCAGGGGCGGTCCTTCTACACCGGCCTCGGCCACACCATCGAGTCGTACAGCGACCCGGACTTCCGCCAACTGCTGCTGGGCGGAATCCAGTACGCGGCCGGCGCGGTGCAGGCCGACTGCGGTTCCGGCGCCACGGACCCGGGTGACGGCCCCGTGGAGGAGAAGGGCTCCTCGAACGTGCACCTCTTCTACTACCCGTGGTACGGCACCCCGGAGACGAACGGCAGCTGGCGCCACTGGGAGCAGGGCGGCCACACCCCGCCGGACGACATCGGCGCGGACCTCTACCCGAAGCTCGGCCCGTACGACTCCGGTGACATCGCCGGGGCCGTCGAGCAGCACATGAAGTGGATCGAGCAGTCGGGTGCGGGCGTCATCGTCTACAGCTGGTGGGGGCAGGGCGGTTACGAGGACTCCATCGCCGGACAGGTCCTGGACGCCGCCGCCAGGCACGGGATCGAGGTCGCCTGGCACATCGAGCCCTACAGCGGCAGGACCGCGGCGTCCGTGGTCGACGACATCGGCTACCTGGAGGCCCGCTACGGCAGCCACCCCGCCTACTACCGGGACGCCGAGCACGGGGACCGCCCGGCGTTCTACGTCTTCGAGAGCCTGAGGATCCAGGACTGGTCGGCCCTGGACGCGGTGCGGGACAGCGCCGTCGTCCTCGCCCAGACCACCGACACCACCAAGGTCGCGCACTTCGGCGGGATCTACACCTACGACGGCATCGCCGGTGCCACCGCCCCCGGCTGGAAGCAGGCGGGGGAGTACGCGAAGGCCAACGGACTGGTCTGGGCGCCCTCCGTGGCTCCCGGATACATCGACGACCGGGCCGTGCCCGGCAACACCACACCCACCCTGGGCCGTGACGACGGCGCCGCCTACGACCTGGAATGGAGCAACGCCCTCGACCCGGCCATCGGCGGATCACCCAGCTGGGTCTCCGTCACCTCCTTCAACGAGTGGCACGAGGGCAGCCCGATCGAGCCCGCGTCGAGCAGTCCGCCCGCCGGACACGGCTACCGGACGTACGAGGGCGCGTACGGAAGGACGGGCGCGGCCGCCGAGACGGCCTACCTCGACCGGACGGCCCACTGGGCGCAGACCTTCGAGCAGCAGCGCACGGCCGCTCGCGCCGCACACTGAGCGGGCCCGCGACGAGCGGCAGCGCCCCGGCGGGGACGCTGCCGCTCCTGCGGTCCCGGGAGCCGCCTCAGGCGTCCCGCCGGATGTTCCGCATCCGCCCGTACGCGTACACACAGCCCGCCAGGGCCAGGTCGGACAGCAGCATGAAACCGATCGAGTACGAGCCCTTCGAGCTGTAGATCGCGCCCATCACCAGCGGCGGCACGAAACCACCGAGGCCGCCCATCGCGCCGACGATCCCGGTGACGCTGCCCACCTTCGCCTGCGGCGTCACCTGCGAGACCAGGGCGAACACACCGCCGCTCGCGGTACCGAGACCGGCCGCCATGATCAGCAGCGCGATCGTGCCGCCGGGCATCAGCTTCGGGTCGAAGGCCTGCACGATCGCCATCAGGGCGGCCACCCCGAGCGCGACCGAGGAGACCAGCGCCGGGTGCATCCGGTCCGACAGCCAGCCGCCGATCGGCCGGAAGACGACCGTGACCAGCGCGAAACCGGCCGCCTTCGTTCCGGCGTCGGTCGGCGAGAGGTCGTACCAGGTCTTCAGGTACGTCGGCAGATAGACGCCGAACGCCACGATGCCGCCGAAGCCGATCGCGTACAGTGCCGACAACTCCCAGGTGACCCGGAGCCGCCCCGCGGCCCCCAGCCGATGGGCCGGCGTGTCCGTCGGCACCTGCCGGCCGGGCCGGTCGTCGACCAGCACCGCGGCCAGCGCCGCGTACACCACGAGCGCCCCGGCGACCACGAGGAACGGCAGGTTGTCACCGTGGTCGGCGATCCTCGGGGTGAAGTAGCCGGACAGCGCCACACCCCCCATGCCCATGCCGAAGACACCGAGGGCGAGGCCCCGTTCGGCGGGCGGGAACCACGAGTTGACCAGCGGGACGCCGATCGCGAACGTCGTACCGCCCAGGCCCAGCAGGAAGCCCACCGCCAGCATCGCGCCGTAGGAGTCCTTCGCCGGGATCAGCAGCAGCACCGGCACCACGGTGAGTGCCGAGACCAGCGGGAACATCAGCCGCGCACCGAACTTGTCGGTGAGCGCGCCCACCGGGATACGGCCCAGCGAGCCGACCAGCACCGGCACCGCGACCAGCAGCGACTGCTGGAACGAACTCAGCCCGAGCCGCTCCTTGTAGTCGCCGGACATGGGCGCGATCAGATTCCACGCCCAGAAGGTGAGCGCGAAGCCGATCGTGGCCATGATGAGGTTGCGGTAGGCGGCGCCGGAGGCCGCCGGAGCGGGTGACTGCTTGACGGCTGTTTCCACCCTGCCAGTCAAGATCGGAAAGCACCCTCGGGCCCGTCCGCCTGCTCCATCCGAGGGGACGGGAACGAAGCCTCCGAAGTCGTAAATGTCGGGAAGCTGAGACAATCGCGGTATGGACCGTCTGGACAGGGAAATCCTCGGCGTTCTCCAGGAGGACGCACGGATCTCGTACCGCGATCTGGGAGAACGGGTCGGGCTCAGCGCCAACGCGGCGGCCGACCGGGTGCGACGGCTGCGCCGGGACGGCGTCATCCGCGGCTTCACCGTGATCGTCGACCCCGCCGCCGACACCCGGACCGGTCTCGTCGTCTTCATCGACGTGACCCTGCGGATGGACACCACCAACGAGGTCTTCGAGCGGGCGGTGCTGACCCTGCCCGGAATCACCGAGGTGGTGCACGTGACCGGCGGGCACGACTACCTCGTACGCGCCACCGCCGCCGACACCGCGTCACTGGACGCACTGCTGCGCAGACTCAAGCGGGAGGCGGGCGTCGCCCACTCCAGCACCCGGGTCGCGCTCAGAGCGGCGCCTGCCAGCTGACGGCGGGCGGGCGGGACCCGTCCGGCTCCTGCCCGTCGTCGCCGACCCTCAGCCGGACCGCGGGCCGGCCGTCGGGCAGCACGGCCGTCACATCGATCTCCACCTCGATCGCCGACACCCCGCTCCTTCGGTGCGCGGCTGCCAGCGCCCCGCGCAGGGCGGCCAGCAGCTGCCCGCCCACCGGCTCCCGCACCAGCGCGTCCACCGCACCGGTGAAGTGCACCGACGGCTGGAAACCGAGCACAGCCGCCGCACCCCGGGTCTCCCGCAGCACCTGGCCCCGGAACGTCGCCGGGGCCTCGGCGGGCGGCTGCTGGAGAGTGAAGATCGTCGTCCGCACCTCCTGGATCGTGGAGTCCAGCTCGTCGACGGCCCTGCCGAGCAGCTCGTCGGTCTCCCCGGCACCGGCCCGGCGGCGGGTCGACTCCAGCATCATCTCGGTGGCGAACAGCCGCTGGACGACGAGATCGTGCAGATCGCGGGCGATCCTGTCCCGGTCCTCGTACACCGCGAGCTGCTCGCGGTCGTGCTGGGCGTCCGCCAGGACCAGAGCGAGTGCGGCCTGCGAGGCGAACTGCGAGGCCAGTAGCCGGTCCACCGCCGTGTACGGGCGGTCGCCGCGCCGCCGCGGCAGGGCGAGCGTGCCGATGAGCCGGCCGCCGCTCTGCAACGGCAGCATCATGCTGGGACCGAACCGGGACCGTACGTGGGTCGTCATCCGGGGATCGGTCGCCGAGTCCTCCAGGAAGACCGGCTCACCGCCCAGCAGCTGGACCAGGACGGGGGCATCGGGCGCGATGGTGGTGCCCACCAGGCCTGCCGGGTCGTCGAGCGTGGACGCGGCCACGATCTCCATGCCGCCCTCCTCGTTCGGCTGGAGGATCACCCCGGCCGACGCGTTGCTGAGGATCCTGGCCCTTTCGGCCACCGTCATCAGGGCGTCGGCGGCGTTCTCCCCGGTCAGCAGGGTGTTGGTGACCGCGGCCGCGCCCTCGATCCAGCGTTCCCGCTGCCGGGCCGTCTCGTACAGCCGGGCGTTGCCGATCGCGATCCCCGCCTGCGAGGCGAGGACCCGCAGGAGCGCCGCGTCGGTTTCGGTGAAGTGCGCGGTGCTCTTCTCGGTGAGGTAGATGTTCCCGAAGATCCTTTCGTGCACCCGGATCGCGGTGCCGAGGAAGGAGCGCATCGGCGGGTGGCCGGCCGGCATCCCGGTGGAGCGGGGGTCGGTCGTCAGGTCGTCGGAGCGCAGCGGCTGCGCCTCCTCGATGAGCGCGGCCAGCATGCCCGAGTGGGCGTCCGGGAAGTCGCCGACGGCCTCCCGCTCGGCCTCGCTCACCCCGGAGACGAACAGCTCACTGATGGTGCCGCGCACCGGGTCCAGCACTCCCAGCGCCCCGTAGCGGGCCTCGGTGAGGGCGGTGGCGGTGTCGATGATCTGCTGGAGGGTCGCCCGGAGTTCGAGATCCGTGCCGACGCTCAGTACCGCCTCCAGGAGCATCGGCAGCCGCGGTGTCTGCGGGATTCGCCTGCTGGGTGCCGCGTCGTCAGGTTCGTCCGTCATCCGCCGTACGACTCCCGGAGCTCAGCAGGCGAGCGGGTCGAGGACCATCGGGCGGATCTTGCCGTCCAGCATGGCGCCGAGCCCCAGCACGGAGCAGACGTCCGGCCGTTCGGCGATGTGCACCGGCATGCCGGTCGCGTCGCGCAGCATCTGGTCCAGGCCCGGCAGCAGCGCGCTGCCGCCGACCATCATGATCCCGCAGTCGGCGAGGTCGGCCACCAGATCGGGCGGGCAGTCCCGCAGCACCTTGCCCAGACCGTCCAGGACCGCGGTGAGCGGGCGGTGGATCGCCTGCCGTACGGCGGCGGTGTCGACCTGGACGGAGCGGGCCAGTCCGGTGGCCACGTCCCGGCCGTGGATCTCGGTCACGGCGGGGCCGTGCGAGGTCAGGCCGTTGCCGCTGAGCGCGAGCTGCAGGGGGCGCACGGACTGGCTGGGCAGCATCAGCTCGTGGTACTGGCGCAGGTGCTGGATCACCGCGTGGTCGATCGCGTCGCCGCCGACCGGGAGGCGCACAGCGGTCACGATCGAGCCGAGCGAGAGCACCGCGATCTGGGTGGTCGCGGCCCCGCACACCATGATCATGGTGGCGGTCGGCTGCTCGACCGGCAGCCCGCAGCCAACGGCCGCCGCGATCAGCGTGTCGACCAGCTCGACGCGGCGCGCGCCGAGCCCGACCAGGGTCTCGACGGCGGCCCGCTGGGCGAGCGGATCGCTGTCGTGCGGCGTGCAGGCGGCGGCCCGCAGCCGGGGTTTGCGGCGCAGCTGCCTGCGGAGCTTCTCACCGAGCAGCTGACGCAGCATGCGCTGGGCCATCTCGATGTCCACGACGGTCCCGCCGGAGACCGGCCGGACCACCCGGATGTAGTCGGGGGTGCGTCCCGTCATCTGTTCGGCGAGCGCCCCGACGGCGATGAGCGATCCCGTACGGGTGTTCACGGCGGCGGCGCTCGGCTCGTCTACGACGAGTCCCAGCCCCTTCACATAGACGCGGGTCCGGGCGGCCCCGAGGTCGACGGCGACATGGCAACGGCGCAACTGCTCAAGGCTGACGGTCACGGCAGTTCTCCCGAGAGCGCTGATGGGGGTACCGACGGGCAGCCGGCTGTCTTCGTATCGTGCGCCGGTGGGAGCTGTTGTGCGCGCTGGGATGCGCCGTAGGGGGGACGGAGCTGACGGCTCGTCGGCCGGTGCCCCGAGGCTCCGTCAGCCCGGGAGCAGCCGCTGGAGCAGACCCCAGGTGAACTCGGCGACGTACGGCTCCCCGGTGACCGGGGCGGTGATCGCGAGCGCCCAGCGGGTCGGTGCGCTGCCCTCCATCGGGCGGGCCGGCGCGAAGGCCCGCGCCACCTCGTCCACCGTGCACGACCACGGGCGCAGATCCTCCACCGTGCCGAGCGCGGGGGCGGCCGCGCCGGGGGCCCGCACCAGCCACTCGTTCCACACGGCACCGCCCGGCCCGGCCATCACCTCGAACCGCAGATCCGGCCAGAGCGGCACCGGCCACAGCAGCGCGTCGCACTCCAGGTCGCCGACCGTCCGGCGTACGGACGACTCAGGTTCGCCGAGCACGGACCGGTAGCGGCGCAGCGCCCCCTGTCCCCGCCCCCGCACCGCCCCGGGGGAGCGACGCCCTGCCTGCCAGCGCCGGTTGGCCTCGCGCATCTCGGCGAGGCCGGCGCCCAGTTCGTGCCGGGCGTCCTCGACCAGGCCGGGCTGGTGGTCGGCCATCCGGCGCAACAGGACAAGCTGGAACTCTCTGGGCCCGAAAGGCGCGGCAGCGGTCATGGAACCAACGCTTCCACACAGGATCCTCACCTGAGCCGCTTTCTCTGTTGTCCGATCGCCATCTAATCTGCGGGCGCGATGGATTACTGCCACCCCTGTCAGCGGCATCTCAACGGCGCCCTGGCCTGTGCCGGATGCGGAACCCCCGCGGAGGCGCTGAGTCACTACGCCGTGCCCGCGCCAGTCCGCCACGAACCGGACGCGCGGGACGAGAAGGCCGCTCAGCCCCGTTCCGGAGGCCGGCGCCGCCGGGAGCGCGAGGCTGCCCGGACGGGGCACGGCGGGCGTGGTTCGCGCCGGCGCGAGGAACCGGAGCCCCGGCCGCGCCGGGGACGCCGGGCCCGCAGCCGCCGCGGCCGTACGGTGCTGGTGGCGCTGCTCGGGGTGGTCCTGGCGGCAGGGGTGCTGAGCCTGGCCGAGCTGGCGACCGAGCAGGGTGGCGGCGACGGGTCGTCGGACTACGTACGCGAGTCGACGTCCGTCACGACCGCGCCCGCCCCCGAGCCCACGCGGAGCGACGCCGTCGAGCCGCCGGGGCCGGTGGACACGCCCGTGGGCAGCCCCACGGTGGCCCCGGCCTCCGACTCCCGCCCCTCCGGCGCCACCGGCACGGGCCCGGCGCGCCCCGGAGACGCCGCATCGGCCCCGGCGGCCACCGCGGAGGTGTCCGGCACGCCGTCCGAGGAGCCGGGGGACCCGTCCGCCGACCCGTCCGATCCGGGCGGCACGGATGACGACCCCTCGCAGCCCCCGGCCCCGCCGCAGCCCACACCCACGGTCACGCCCACGCCTACGCCCACCCCGACGCCGACCCCTTCGGACTCGGGCGGCTGCTGGTTCCTGTGGTTCTGCTGAGGCTCCGGAGGGGCCTTTAGGGGGCCTCGCGGTCCCAGGCGGAAGCCCCTCCTCGCTCAGGAAGCAGGATCCTGGGCGGGCGGCTCCATGCCGAGCATCCGGCGCAGCAGATCCCGCAGCACCGCCCGGTCCCGGTCCGAGAGGCCTGCCAGCGGCTCACGAGCGAAGTCGAGCGATTCACGCAGCTGCCGCGCCGTCCGGGTGCCCTTCTCGGTGGGCGCGGCCAGCTTCACCCGCCGGTCGGCCGGATCGGGGCGGCGCTCCACCAGGCCGCGCACCTCGAGCCGGTCGACGATGCCGGTCACGTTGGACGGCTCGCACTTCAGCTTCTGGGCGATCCGGCGCATGGGCATCGGCTCCAGGGAAAGGAGCCCGAGCACCCGGGCCTGCGCGCCGGTGAGGCTGTGTGCGGCCGCGGCCTGCTCGTACTCCTCGTAGTAGCGCGCCACGACGGTGCCGATGAGCTCGACGACTTCGAGAGTCAGAGGGTCTGTCCGAGGGGTGGCCATGCGACACAGGATAGCCGGTTACTTGACAACATGAAATATCCAGGCGCATGGTTGTTTCACAACATGAAGCTTTTCCGCACCCCCCCCGAGACATTGAGGAGACACCGAGCCCATGTCCGCAGCACTTCCCACGTCCAGCCGTGAATGGCACCTCGTAGCCCGTCCGCACGGCTGGCCGAAGGCCGAGGATTTCGCGCTGCGTGAGGCACCGGTCACCGCTCCCGCCGAGGGCCGGGTCCTCGTCCGCAATCTGCACTTCTCGGTCGACCCGTACATGCGCGGCCGGATGAACGACGTGAAGTCGTACACCCCGCCGTTCAAGCTCGACCACCCCATGGAGGGTGGCGCGGTCGGCGAGGTCGTCGCATCCGCCGCCGAGGGGTTCGCCGTCGGCGACCACGTCCTGCACGGCCTCGGCTGGCGCGAGTACGCCGACGTCCCGGCCAAGCACGCCGTGAAGGTCGACGCCTCCCTCGCCCCGCTCTCCGCCTACCTCGGCGTACTCGGCATGACCGGGCTCACCGCCTACGCGGGCCTCTTCGAGGTCGCCTCCTTCAAGGAGGGCGACGCGGTCTTCGTCTCCGGCGCCGCCGGTGCGGTCGGCAGCCAGGTCGGCCAGCTGGCCAAGCTCAAGGGCGCCTCGCGCGTCATCGGCTCCGCCGGCTCCGACGAGAAGGTCAAGCTGCTGGTGGAGGAGTACGGCTTCGACGCCGCGTTCAACTACAAGAACGGCCCCGTCCGCGAGCAGCTGCGCGAGGCCGCCCCCGACGGCATCGACGTCTACTTCGACAACGTCGGCGGCGAGCACCTCGAAGCCGCGATCTCCTCGTTGAAGGTGCACGGCCGTGCGACCATCTGCGGCATGATCGCGCAGTACAACGAGACCGAGCCGACGCCGGGCCCGCGCAACCTCGCGCTCGTCATCGGCAAGCGGCTGCGTCTGCAGGGCATGCTCGTCGGCGACCACGCCGCTCTCCAGGGGCAGTTCGTCCAGGAGGTGGCCGGCTGGCTGGCCTCCGGAGAGCTGAAGTACCGCGAGACCGTCGTCGAGGGCATCGAGAACGGCTACGACGCCTTCCTCGGTCTGCTCCGCGGCGAGAACACCGGAAAGATGATCGTTTCCCTCGGCTGACACCGCTGTCGGGGCACCCGTTAGGCTCATCCCAGGCCGTCGCGATCGTGGGCGCGAGTCGCGGCGCATAGCAGAAGGATTCACAGACATGACCATTCAGGACATCGCCGTCGCGTACACCGCCGTCGCCACCGCCGAGAACGGCCGTGACGGCCGGGTCTCCTCGGACGACGGCAAGCTCGACGTGGTCGTCAACCCGCCGAAGGAGATGGGCGGAAGCGGCGCGGGCACCAACCCGGAGCAGCTCTTCGCGGCCGGCTACAGCGCCTGCTTCCAGGGCGCGCTGGGTGTCGTGGCCCGTCAGGAGAAGGCCGACATCTCCGGCTCCACGGTGACCGCCTCGGTCTCCATCGGCAAGACCGAGGCCGGTGGCTTCGGCCTGGAGGTCGCGATCAGCGCGACCATCCCGAACGTCGACACGGCGACCGCGCAGGCGCTCATCGAGAAGGCCCACCAGGTGTGCCCGTACTCGAACGCCACGCGCGGCAACATCAAGGTCGAGCTTTCGGTCGTCTGATCCGAGACGGCGTACCGCTCGTAGACGGCCGAGGGCCGCATCCCGTCCGGGGTGCGGCCCTCGGCTTTGTCGTGCCCCCTTGTTCGGCACCCCGGACATTGTTCGGAATTCCTGCGCGACCCATTGACGCACAACCGCTTCGATTTTACGGTCCGTTCGAAGTTACGGGCGGTATTCGGGATTTCGAACAGTGAGGGCGGGGCATGGGACGACCTGGCCTGAATCGCAGGCAACTGATCACGGGGCTGGGCGGGGCGGCCGTCGCCGGCAGCTTCGGCTTCGCGGCGCTGGGAACCGGTGCGGACGCCCTCGCGTCGAGCGCCGACACCCGGGTCCGTTACTGGAACCTCTTCAGCGGCGGCGACGGCTACAACATGATCGCGATGCTGGACGCCTTCCGCCGGGCCGAACCCGGCATCGAGGTGAAGGACTCGACGCTCCAGTGGGGCAGCCCCTACTACACCAAGCTCGCCATGTCCGCCTCGGGCAGCCGCGCCCCCGACCTCGGCGTCATGCACCTGGGACGGGTACCGGGCTTCGCACCGGGGCGGCTCCTCGACCCCTGGGACGTGGACCTGCTCGCCGAGTACGGCGTCCACGAACAGGACTTCGACCCGGCGCTGTGGAAGCGCGCGGTCATCGACGGCAGGCTGTACGCGCTCCCGCTCGACGTGCACGCCCAACTGTCCTTCTACCGCAAGGACGTCCTCGGGAAGGCCGGCCTCCTCGGCGACGACGGCCTCATCGTGCCGGTCACCTCGACCGATGAGTGGTTCGACGCCCTGAAAGCCGCAAGGAAGGTCACCGGCAAGGGACTTCAGACCGTCGGTATCCACGCCAACGACCAGAACTTCGCCTGGTGGTTCTTCGTCGCCTTCTACGCGCAGCTCGGCGGCGCGTACTTCGACGCGTCGATGACGGACGTCGTCCTCGACGAGGACAAGGCCACCGAGGTCCTGGAGTTCCTGCGCCGGCACGTCACCGACGGGTACGCCACCGCGGGTGCGGCGGACGGCGAACAGTTCATGAACGGCTCGCCGTTCGTCTGGGAGGGCAACTGGTCCGTGCCCGTCTACTCGGGGGCGAAGATCGAGTACGGTGCCACCCCGCTGCCCCCGGTCTTCGGCAGGCAGGCCACCCACTGCGAGTCGCACTCCTTCGTCCTGCCCCACCAGTCGGACCGGGGCGGCCCCGCCGACGAGGGCGCGCACCGGCTCGCCGCGTACGTCGTCAAGAACGCCCTGGCCTGGGCGGCCGGCGGCCACATACCCGCCTACAAGCCGACGCTGGGCTCCGACGCGTACAAGAGACTCACGCCGCAGAACGAGTACGTCTCGGCCATGACCCACCAGGCGACCGAGCCGAAGACCTGGTTCTCCGGTTCCACCGGCACGCTCGCCACCCGCATCGGACCCGTCATCGCCTCCTCCAACCTCGGCTCCACGAAGCCGGCCACGGCCGCCCGCCGCATGAAGAGCGTGCTGGAACAACTCCTGGCCATGAAGAACCCGATGGACGGCCGAACCGCCGCCGAGGGAGGTGCCGCATGACGGCGACCGGCGCCGGGGCCGTCCTCGCACCCGCCCGGCGGCCGGCCCGCACCACCGACGCACCGGACACGGACGGCTTCCGCGCCCGCGCCGGCCGCCGGCTCCAGCACGGCGGCTGGTTCGTCGCGCCCTTCCTCGTCCTGTTCGCGCTGTTCGTGATCTGGCCGGTCCTGCGGGGCGCGTACCTGAGCTTCACCGACGCCAACGTCTCCGGCGCCGGCGCGCGCTTCGTCGGCTGGGACAACTACCGCGAGGCGTTCCACGACCCGCTCATGTGGGACTCACTCGGCCACAGCGCCTACTTCACGCTCCTGGTCGTGCCCTGCATCACCGTCATCGCCTTCCTGATGGCGATGCTCGCCCACCACATCGAACGCGCGAAGTGGCTGTGGCGGCTCTGCTTCTTCGCCCCGTTCCTGCTGCCGTCGACGGTCGCGGGCAACCTCTGGCAGTGGCTGTTCAACCCCGGCACGGGCATGGTGAATCACGTCCTCGGGACCGACACACCCTGGCTCACGGACAAGTCCACCGCCATGCTCGCCGTCGTCATCACCACCCTGTGGTGGACCGTCGGCTTCAGCTTCCTGCTCTACCTCGCCGCCCTCCAGGGCATCCCGCACCACCTGTACGAGGCCGCCGAACTGGACGGCGCGAACGCCTGGCACCGCATGGTGCACATCACGCTGCCGATGCTGCGCAACATCACCGGGCTCGTCATCGCCCTCCAGATCCTGGCCTCGCTCCAGGTCTTCGACCAGGCCGTCGTCATCAACGACTTCGGCCCGGGGCCCGAGGAATCGACCCGCACCTTCGTCCAGTACACCCTCGAAGAGGGCTTCACCAGCTACCGCGTGGGCTACGCGTCCGCGATCTCCATCATCTTCTTCGTGATCATCGCCGCGGTCGCCCTCGGGCGCATGTGGCTGCTGCGCAAGCGTGAGGAGGGCGTCCGATGACCGATACGCATCCCCGGGCCGCGACCGGCCGGGTCCGCAAACCCTGGACGGTGAGCCAGATCGTCCTGACCGCCGTCGGCGTCGCCGTCTCCGCGGTGTGGACGGCCCCACTGGTCTGGGCCCTGTTCACCTCCCTCAAGTCGGAGACCGAGGCCGTCGCGGTGCCGCCGCACTGGCTGCCGGAGGTATGGACGGCCCAGGCGTGGAAGGCGATCTTCGAGACGGGCAACATCACCAACTGGTTCGTGAACTCGTTCGTCGTCTCGGTCTGCGTCACGGCCGTCGTGGTGCTCGTCGGCGCGCTCGCCGGATACGGTTTCGCCCGCACCGAGTTCCGCGGCAAGAGCGCCCTGATGGGCCTCGTGATGGCCGGGCTGATGGTCTCGCCCGCGGTGCTCGGCGTCCCGCTGTTCAGCACCGTCCAGTCGATGGGGATGGTCGACACCTACTGGGGCATGATCCTGCCCCAGTGCGCGCCCGCCGCGATGGTCTACATCCTCTACAAGTTCTTCCAGGGCATCCCGAGGGAGCTGGAGGAGGCCGCGTTCATCGACGGCGCCGGCCGCTGGCGGGTGTTCCTCACCATCATCGTGCCGCTGTCCCGCCCCTCGCTCTCCGCGGTCGGCATCTTCACCTTCATCGCGTCCTGGAACAACTTCCTCTGGCCGTACATGGTGACCAACAACCCCGACCTGATGACCATGCCGAACGGCATCGCGACCGTCATGAACTCCTACGGCATCCAGTGGGCCCAGCTCATGGCCGGGGGACTGATGGCCGGGCTGCCGCTCATCATCGTCTTCGTCTTCTTCCAGCGGCAGATCATCAGCGGCGTCGCCCACACCGGCCTGGCCGGCCAGTGACACCGGCGCCCCGCCAGAACCCGACACCCGATGACCGCACCACCGAACACAGCGAGGAAGCCATGACCCGCACCGCGCGCTTCACCCTCGACCCGGCGTTCACCGTCGGCGACGTCGACCCCCGCCTCTTCGGATCGTTCGTGGAGCACCTCGGCCGCTGCGTCTACGACGGGATGTACGAGCCCGGCCACCCGGCGGCCGACGAGGCGGGCCTGCGTACCGACGTGCTGGACCTGATCCGCGAACTCGGCGTCACCGCCATCCGCTACCCCGGCGGGAACTTCGTCTCCGGCTACCGCTGGGAGGACGGCGTGGGCCCGGTCGACGAACGCCCGCGCCGCCTCGACCTGGCCTGGCGCTCCACCGAGACGAACCGGTTCGGCCTCTCCGAGTACATCGCCCTCCTCAGGAAGATCGGCCCGCAGGCCGAACCGATGATGGCCGTGAACCTCGGTACCCGGGGCGTCCAGGAGGCCATCGAGCTCCAGGAGTACGCCAACCACCCGGCCGGCACGGAACTCTCCGACCGCCGGATCGCGCACGGCGACAAGGATCCCTTCGGGATCAGGCTCTGGTGCCTGGGCAACGAGATGGACGGGCCCTGGCAGACCGGCCACAAGACCGCCGAGGAGTACGGCCGGATCGCAGCCGAGACCGCGCGAGCCATGCGGCAGATCGACCCGTCCGTCGAACTCGTCGCCTGCGGCTCCTCCGGCCGTTCCATGCCCACCTTCGCCGCGTGGGAGGCGACGGTGCTCGCCGAGACCTACGACCTCGTCGACTACGTCTCGCTGCACGCCTACTACGAGGAACACGACGGCGACCGCGACTCGTTCCTGGCGTCCGCCGTGGACATGGAGTCCTTCATCGAGAGCGTCGTCGCCACCTGCGACCACGTCGGAGCCCGGCTGAAGTCCACGAAGAAGATCAACCTCTCCTTCGACGAGTGGAACGTCTGGTACATGACGCGCAGTCAGCAGGAGGCCGAGGAGAACCCCCTGGACTGGCCCGAGGCGCCGCGTCTGCTGGAGGACAACTACTCGGTCACCGACGCCGTCGTCCTCGGCACCCTGCTCATCGCCCTGCTGCGGCACGCCGACCGGGTGACCGTGGCCTGCCTGGCCCAACTGGTCAACGTGATCGCCCCGATCATGACCGAACCCGGCGGACCGGCCTGGCGGCAGACCACCTTCTTCCCGTTCGCCCAGGCCGCCCGGTACGGCAGGGGCCAGGTGCTGGACGTACGGGTGGACTCGCCCACCTACTCGACGGCCAGGCACGGCGAGACGGATCTGCTGCACGCCACCGCC
The DNA here is from genome assembly GCF_042672475.1 of Streptomyces sp. NPDC127177. NCBI lineage: Bacteria > Bacillati > Actinomycetota > Actinomycetes > Kitasatosporales > Streptomycetaceae > Streptomyces > Streptomyces sp. NPDC127177. The sequence goes on along the minus strand of NZ_JBHXUW010000003.1, from coordinate 125,175 downwards.
GTCCGCGATCCGGAGACCGGCGCGGTCACCGTCTTCGCGGTCAACCGGGGCCAGGACGCGGCCCTTCCGCTCGAAGTGGCCCTGCAAGGCTTCGAGCTGACGGCGGTGGAGGAGCACCAGGTCCTCGCCGACACGGATCCGGACGCCCGCAACACGCTCGCCGAGCCCGAGCGGGTCGCCCCGCACCCGGCCGCCGAGGGCACCACGCTCGACGCCGGAGTGCTCAGGGCCACGCTTGAGCCGATGTCCTGGAACGTGATCCGGCTCGGCTGAACGCGACGGGGGAGCGGGCCCGTCGGCGGCCGGGCGCCCGCTCCCGGCTCACCGGTGCGGGCGGCCCCCGCTCCCGCACGTACGCTGACCGCATGCGTGACGCGGCAGCGGGATTCGGCTATTTGATCAACGGGCAGCGCTGGGTGGCCCGGCACGGGCGGTGGTTCGGCATCGGACTGGTCCCCGGCCTCATCACCCTCGTGGTGTACGCGGGCGCCCTGGTCGGCCTCGGCTACGGGGCCGACGACCTGGCGTCCTGGGCGACCCCCTTCGCCGACGACTGGTCATCACCCTGGCTCGGCCTGCTCCGCAACACCCTGACCGTGCTGGTCTTCGCCCTCGGCCTGTTCCTGGCCGTGATCACGTTCACCGCGGTGACGCTGCTGGTGGGGCAGCCCTTCTACGAATCGCTCTCCGAGGAGGTCGACCGGGCCGAGGGCGGCGACGTCCCGGAGTCGGGGCTGCCGTTCTGGCGGGAGCTGTGGATCTCCGCCCGCGACAGCGTCCGCATCCTGGTGCGCGTCGCCCTGTACGCCGTCCTGCTCTTCGCCCTCGGCTTCGTCCCGGTCGCCGGCCAGACCGTCGTCCCGCTGATCGGCTTCTGCGTCACCGGCTACTTCCTCGCCGAGGAACTCACCGCCGTCGCGCTCCAGCGCCGCGGCATGGTGCTGAAGGACCGGCTCGTCCTGCTGCGCGGCCGCCGTCCGCTGATCCTCGGCTTCGGCGTACCCCTGGGTCTCGCCTTCCTCGTCCCGTTCGTCGCCGTCTTCCTGATGCCGGGGGCCGTCGCCGGGGCGACCCTGCTGGCACGCGACCTGGTGGGGGCGGACGACGACGCGCAGGACGGGCGGCACGAGGACGTCAACGGCTGAGGCGGGCGCGGGCCGTACGCCTCAGCCCGCGTCGTCCTCGTCCGCGTCGGCGGCCGGTGCGGTGCCCTGTTCCCCGTCGGGACGCAACAGCCGCAGGAAGTCCTGGAACGCCGCCGGCATGTCCACCGTGTCCGGGTCGAGCAGCCACTGGTACTGCAGCCCGTCCATCGCCGCGACCAGCAGCGGGGCCGCGCGCTCCGGGGTGAGACCGCCCGGCAGCCGCTCGCCGAACTCGGCGCGCAGCATCGCCGCCATGCTCGCCCGGACCTGTGTGTAGCGGCGGGTGAAGAACTCCCTGGCGGGGTGCTCCTCCGTGACGCTCTCGCCGAGCAGCGCGGAGAAGGTCTGGACGACACCGGGGCGCATCGCGTTGTACTCGACGAGTGAGCCGAGCAGATCGGTCCGCCAGCCGCCGTCGCTGCGTGGACCGCCGCCGGTGTCCCACTGGTCGCGCTCCTCCAGGACGGCGACGAGCATCGCCTCCTTGGTGGGGAAGTAGTGCAGCAGGCCCTGCTGGCTCAGGCCCACCCGCTCGGCCACCGCGCCCAGTGTGGCGCCGCGGTAGCCGCGCTCGGCGATCACCTCCAGAGTGGCGCGGAGAATCTCCGCCCGCCGCTCCGCGCTCCTGGCCCGCACCATCGCCCCGGCCCCTTTCGGTGCTTCTCCGGTCCCTCTTCAGGACCGTACGCCATGGCCTTGTGTTACGTATCCATAACGAATCCTACCGTTCTACCGATGACGGGTCACTATGGAGACATCCGGCAGACGATCCCGACGAGGAGGCACGGCCGTGGCAGACGCGTCCGCACCCATTCACCCCGAAGCGGCCCGCGAGGCCGCGTCCGAAGCGGCCCTGGCCGCGCTCGGGCTCGACGACAAGGCCCGGCTGCTGGCCGGGCAGGACATGTGGTCGCTGCCCGCCCTCCCCGCCGTCGGGCTCCGCTCGCTGGTCATGTCGGACGGCCCGATCGGGGTGCGGGGCGTCAGCTGGAGCGCCGACGACCCGTCGGTCGCACTGCCCTCGCCCACCGCCCTCGCCGCGACCTGGGACCCCTCCCTGGCCCGCCGCGCCGGACACCTCCTCGCGCAGGAGGCACGCCGCAAGGGGGTGCACGTGCTCCTCGCGCCGACCGTCAACCTGCACCGGTCCCCGCTGGGCGGACGCCACTTCGAGGCGTACAGCGAGGACCCGTACCTCACCGGCGAGATCGGCACCGGCTATGTGCGCGGTGTGCAGGACGGCGGAGTCGGCACGACGGTCAAGCACTTCGTCGCCAACGACGCCGAGACCGAGCGCTTCACCGTCGACAACATCGTCGCCCCGCGCGCCCTGCGCGAGCTCTACCTCGCCCCCTTCGAGCGGATCGTCGCCAACGCCCACCCATGGGGCATCATGGCCGCCTACAACCGGGTCAACGGCTCCACCATGACCGAGCACCGCTACCTCCAGAACGAGGTGCTGCGCGGCGAATGGGGATTCGACGGCTTCGTCGTCTCCGACTGGCTGGCCGCCCGTGCCACCGTCGCCGCCGTCACAGGCGGCCTCGACGTCGCGATGCCGGGGCCGAAGACGGTGTACGGGCCGGCTCTCGCCGCCGCGGTGCGGGCCGGTGAGGTCGATGAGTCCGCCGTGGACACCGCGGTGCTCAACGTGCTGCGGCTGGCCGCCCGCACCGGCGCGCTGGACGGCGCCCCGCCGGTGGTCGCCGAGGCCGACCGCCCGGCCCCGGTCGACGGCGACGCGCTGGCCCGCGAGATCGCCCGCCGCTCCTTCGTGCTGGTGCGCAACGAACGCGCCGCACTCCCCATCGACCCGTCCGCCGTCCGCAAGGTCGCACTCAGCGGCGCCCTCGCCCGCGACGCCCGGGTGCTCGGCGGCGGCTCCGCGCAGGTCTTCCCGCACCACGTCGTCTCCCCGCTCGACGGCCTCCTCGCAGCCCTCCCCGAGGATGTGCTCGACTACCGCACGGGCGCCGACCCGAACAACGAACTCGCCCCGGCCGAAAAGGGGTTCACGCTGAAAGCGGTCTGCTACGACGCCACGGGCGCGGTCATCGGATCAGCCCCGCTGCCCACCGGAACCGTCCAGTGGATCGGCACCGACCTGCCCGCCGGAGTGACCCACGAGACCCTGCACCACGTCGGGATCACCGGCACCTTCGTCCCCCGCGACAGCGGCGAGCACGTCTTCGGCACCCGCGGCACCGGAGCGCTCACCCTCACCGTCGGGGGCACCACGCTCTACGACGGCGTACACCGGATCAGCGGCTCCGCCGATCCCGGCGAGGCGTTCTTCGGCACGCCCCAGGAACGCGGCCGCGTCACGCTCACCGCGGGCGAACCCGTCGAGGTCTCGCTCGGGCAGATCCCCGAGACCCCCGGCGCCGACTCGCCGATCACCGGCGTCTCGTTCTCGCTCTGCCACCTCGGCCCGCGCCGGGACCCGGACGAGCTGATCGGCGAGGCCGTCGAGGCGGCCCGCGCCGCCGACACCGCGATCGTCGTCGTCGGCACCACCGAACGCGTCGAGTCCGAGGGCTTCGACCGCACGGACCTGAGGCTCCCGGGACACCAGGACGAGCTGGTCCGGGCCGTCGCCGCCGTCAACCCGAACACCGTCGTGATCGTCAACTCCGGCTCCCCGGTGGAGCTCCCGTGGCGCGAGGAGGTCGCCGCGGTGCTGCTCAGCTGGTTCCCCGGCCAGGAGGGCGGCGCGGCGCTCGCCGACGTCCTGCTCGGCGCCGCCGAACCGGGCGGCCGCCTCCCCACCACCTGGCCCGCCCGCCTCGCCGACGCACCGGTCGCCAACACCACCCCCACCGGCGGCCAACTCCGCTACGACGAGGGCGTCTTCATCGGCTACCGGGCCTGGGAGAAGGCCGGTGCCGCACCCGCCTACCCCTTCGGCCACGGACTCGGCTACACGAGCTGGACGTACGAGACCCTGACCGCGACCACGGACGCCGCGACGGTCCGCGTCACCAACACGGGCACCCGGCCGGGCGCCGAGACCGTCCAGCTCTACGTGGCCCCGCAGGCCGACGAGGCCGAACGCCCCCGGCGCGTCCTGGCCGGCTTCACCCGCGTCGAGGCGTCCCCCGGACAGAGCGTCGAGGTGACGGTCCCGCTGGAGCGGCGCGCGTACGAGATCTGGGACCAGGAGGCGTACGGCTGGGCCGTCGTCCCCGGTACGTACGAGGTGCAGGCGGCCCGTTCACTGGGCGACGTACGGCTGACGGCGACCGTGCGGACCAAGGAGTAACGGGCCCCTTTGGCCCCCGGATACGGAGGAGCCCCGGAGCGGTCCCTGGCCCCGCCCCGGGGCTCCTCCCCGTACCGCCTCAGCGCACCGAGAAGCCGTACACCGTGGTCGACGCGTACTCCTGGCCCGGCCGCAGGACCGTGCTGGGGAACTCCGGACGGTTGGGGGAGTCCGGGAAGTGCTGCGTCTCCAGCGCGATCCCGGCGCACGGTCCGAACGGCTCCCCGTCGAAGTGGTCCGCCGTGTACAGCTGAAGACCCGGCTCCGTCGTCGTCACGGTCAGCACCCGCCCCGACACCTCGTCGTACAGTTCGGCCGCCGGGCCCGTCCCGTCCAGCACGAAGTTGTGGTCGTACTCCTTGGAGACCGGCCGGGGCTCCCGGAAGTCGAACCGCGTACCGTCCACCGGCAGGAACTCACCCGTCGGCAGCGACTCCGCGTCCGCCGGAGTGATCCGCCCGGCCGCGATCCGCAGCCGCTGCCCGAGCGCGCTGCCGCTCCCGGCGCCCGCCAGGTTCCAGTACGTGTGGTTGGTCAGGTTCAGCACGGTCGGCGCGTCCGTCGTCGCCCGGTACGCGATCCGCAGCGCCCCGCCGGCCTCCAGGGTGCAGGCCACCGAGAGCTCCAGCCGCCCCGGGAAACCCTCGTCGCCGTCCGCCGACACGAGGGACAGCTCCACCCCGTCCGCGATCTCCCGGGCGTCCCACACGCGCTTGTCGAAGCCCCGGGCCCCGCCGTGCACATGGTTACGGCCCTCGTTGCGCGTGATGTGGAGGGTCCGCCCGTCCAGCTCGAAGGACGCGCCGCCGATCCGGTTCGCGTACCGCCCGACCAGCGCGCCGAAGTAGGGGCCGGTGTACCGCAGGTACGAGGCGAGATCCGGCAGCCCGAGCGCCACCCCGGTGCGCACCCCGTCCCGGTCCGGCACCTCGACCGACTGCACGATGCCGCCGTACGTCAGCAGACGCACCCGCCTACCGTCGCGCTCCAGCGTCCAGCGGTGCACGGTCGTGCCGTCCGCGAGGGTGCCGAAGTCTTCCGTACGCGTCGCCGTGCCCGAACCCGTGTCCATGATCACGGACTCTAGTCCGGCCACCCCCTACGCGGGCGGGCGGGCCGCCGTGACATTGCGGTAGGCGATCTCTGCCAGCCGGGCCTGCCCGTTGCGCCCCGGATGGAACCAGTCCCACTGGCTGAGCTGCTTGCCGGTGAACCGGTAGTCGAAGACCGCCCCGCCGTCGTAACGGCAGCGGGTGTCCTTCACGCACACCTCACGCAGCACCTCGTTGTACGCCACCACCCGCTCCTGCACCGCCGAGCGCCGGGCCGCGGCCGACGCGCTCATGTCGTCAGCGTCGCCCAGCATCGACTTGCAGATCCCCAGCTTCCAGATCTGCTTGCCCAGCTGATTGCCGCGCCCCGTCGACCAGAGCCGCTTCAGATCGGGCACGCTCGACACATACACCTGCGTCTTCGGCGCCGCGCTGCGGAGCTGACGCATCGACGCCTCGAACGAGGCACGGAAATCGGCCACCGGCGTCATGGCCCGCACCGAGTCCCGGCAGGCGTCGTTCGCGCCGATCATCACCGTCACCAGATCCGGGTCCTCCTTTGCGGCCAGCGCCATCTGCTCCGGCAACCGGGCGATCCTGGCCCCCGTCTCCGCGTGGTTCCAGCTGTGGCCCGTCACGCCGGAGGCACCCAGCAACCGCACCGCGAGACTGCGCACGGTGCTGTCCGTCCCGGTCGACCACGACACCTCGGGACAGTCCGCCAGCACCGAGCAGGCGTCGAAACCGCGGGTGATGGAGTCCCCGACCGCCGCGACCGAATCCGGACTGCGGTTCCAGACCGGCCCGGCCGGCGCGGGGTGCTCCCCGGCCGCCGCACCCTTCGTCGTGCCGGCCGGACCGGAGTCGCATCCGGTCAGTGCGGCCGCACCGAGGAACGACAGCGCGGCCAGCACGGCCGGCACGGTGCGCGAGCGGTGTCGTACGGGCCGATCCGGCATTCCCTGGCCCCTCCCGTCCATTCGCCCATTCCATTCGTCTCGTCCGGTCCTTGCCCCCGGCACATCCGCTCGGCACCGGCAGGCGGGCCCCCGCGCTCCGCAGGGTGAATGCTGAACGAATCCTGGGCCCAGGTCCGACGGTACGTCACACCTGGGACGCCGCCGCACGGTAGCTTTTCCACGTCGAACCAGTGGCTCTTTCGGCCACCCGGCTCCACTCGGGTGGCTTCCGAACATCACATCACGTCACATACTGTCCCTTTTCCGGAGATTAACTCCCGATGCTGTTTACTGATGACAACCTCGGGAAGCGGCCGAGAAGAGGCGGTGCGGACGCGAGGCCGCTGGGGAAGGCGAACCTCGTCCCACACTGGAGGTCCCGGTGACGACACGTGGAGTCCTGTACGTTCACTCCGCACCGCGCGCGCTCTGCCCACATGTCGAATGGGCGGTGGCGGGTGTCCTCGGTGTGCGGGTCCAGCTCGACTGGATCAGACAGCCGGCCGCGCCCGGAACCTGGCGGTCCGAGTTCTCCTGGCAGGCCAGACCGGGCACGGCCTCGAAGCTCGCGTCCGCGCTGCGCGGCTGGGATCTGCTGCGGTTCGAGGTGACGGCAGAGCCGTCGCCGACGGCGGAGGGCGAGCGCTACAGCTCCACGCCCGAACTGGGCATCTTCCACGCCGTCACCGGCATGCACGGCGACATCCTGATCCCCGAGGACCGGTTGCGGGCCGCGTTGGCGCGGTCCGTCCGGGGGGAGTCCGACCTGGAGGCGGAGATCGCCAAACTCCTGGGCAAGCCGTGGGACGACGAACTGGAGTCGTTCCGCCACGCGGGCGAGGGTGCCCCGGTCCGCTGGCTCCACCAGGTGGTGTGACCCCTCCCGGGGCGGAGACCCCGAGGAGGCCCGCGGCATGCGAGAGGCCCGCCTCCCCACCACGGGGGACGCGGGCCTCAAGCGTGCGACGTCACACGCTGCGGAAGGCCAGCACCACGTTGTGCCCGCCGAACCCGAACGAGTTGTTGATGGCCGCGACCGGCCCCTCCGGCAGTGGCCGAGGGGCGTCGCGGACGATGTCCGCCTCGACCGCGTCGTCGAGGTTCTCGACGTTGATGGTCGGCGGAGCCATCCGGTGGTGCAGCGCCAGAACCGTCGCCACGGTCTCGATACCGCCCGCGCCACCGAGCAGATGACCCGTCATCGACTTCGTCGCGGAGATCGCGACGTGGTCCAGGTCGTCGCCCAGGATCTTGCGCAGGGCCTTCAGCTCCGCGACGTCCCCCTGCGGTGTGGACGTCGCGTGCGCGTTCAGGTGCACGACCTCGGACGGCTTGAGGTCCGTCTGGTCCAGCAGGTTCTGCATCGCCGCGGCGATACCGCGACCCGTCGGCTCGGGCTGCGCGATGTGGTGGGCGTCGGCGGACAGCCCCTGCCCCAGCACCTCGCAGTAGACCCGGGCGCCACGCGCGGCAGCGTGCTCAGCGGACTCCAGGACGACGACACCGGCACCCTCGCCGAGGACGAATCCGTCGCGGGCAGTGTCGTACGGGCGCGAGGCCTTCTCGGGCTCGTCGTTGCTCTTGGACATCGCCATCATGTTGGCGAACGCGGCGATCGGCAGCGGGTGGATCGCCGCCTCGGTGCCACCGGCGAGGACCACATCGGCACGGCCGGTGCGGATCATCTCGACGGCGTACCCGATCGCCTCGGCGCCCGACGCACAGGCGGAGACCGGGGTGTGGACGCCCGCCTGGGCGTTCACCTCGATACCGACGTTCGCGGCCGGGCCGTTGGGCATGAGCATGGGCACGGTGTGCGGGGAGACGCGGCGTACGCCCTTCTCCTTCAGCACGTCGTACTGGTCGAGCAAGGTGATCACGCCGCCGATACCGGAGGCGATGACCGAGCCCAGCCGCTCGGGCTGGATCTTCTCGTCCTCACCGGCCTTGCCGGTGAAGCCCGCGTCCGCCCACGCCTCACGAGCCGCGATCAGCGCGAACTGCGCCGAACGGTCCAGCTTGCGGGCGAGCGGGCGGGGCAGGACGTCGCCCGGGTCGACGGCCGCGAGGGCCGCGATCCGGACAGGCAGTTCGGCGAAACGTTCGCCCTCAAGAGGCTTGACGCCGGACCGGCCGGCCATCAGACCTTCCCAGGTCGATGCGGAATCGCCACCCAGCGGAGTGGTTGCGCCGATACCGGTGACGACCACGGTGCGATTGGTCGAGTTCACTGGAAAATCTTCTCCACGTGTAGAGGGTCGTGAATCAGCGGCGCCACCGCCGGGTGGCGACACACGAACCGGCTGGATCAGGCCTGGTGCTTGAGGATGTAGTCGGCGGCGTCGCCGACCGTCTTGAGGTTCTTGACGTCCTCGTCGGGGATCTTGACGTCGAAGCGCTCCTCGGCGGCGACGACGACCTCGACCATGGACAGCGAGTCGACGTCCAGGTCATCGGTGAAGGACTTGTCCAGCTGGACGTCCTCGACCGGGATACCGGCGATCTCGTTGACGATCTCGGCGAGACCGGTGACGATCTCTTCCTGCGTGGCGGCCATGTTGGCGCTCCTTCGGTGTGTATCTGTGCTGGGTTCGGTTTCCGGGCGAAAAGACCCGGTGTGCCTAGGGGAGGGTAACGACCGTCGCGGCGTAGACGAGACCCGCCCCGAAGCCGATGACGAGCGCGGTGTCGCCGCTCTTCGCCTGACCGGTCGCCAGAAGCCGCTCCATAGCGAGCGGAATCGAGGCGGCGGAGGTGTTGCCGGTGGTCTCCACGTCACGGGCGACCGTGACGTGCTCCGGCAGCTTCAGGGTCTTCACCATCGAGTCGATGATCCGCATGTTGGCCTGGTGCGGAATGAAGACGTCCAGGTCTTCCGGTGCGATCCCGGCCGCGTCCAGCGCCTGCTGGGCGACCTTCGCCATCTCGAAGACGGCCCAGCGGAACACCGCCTGGCCCTCCTGCGTGATGGCCGGGAACTTCTCCGGACGGTCGGCGTGGAAGGTGTCCCACGCCACGGTCTGCTTGATCGTCTCGGACTTGTCGCCCTCGGAGCCCCAGACCGTCGGGCCTATGGCGGGCACCTTGGACGGGCCGACGATGACGGCACCCGCGCCGTCGCCGAACAGGAACGCCGTCGCGCGGTCGCTCAGGTCGGTGAGGTCGCTCAGCCGCTCCACACCGATCACGAGCACGTACTGGGCCGAGCCCTCGACGATCATGCCCTTGGCGAGCGTCAGGCCGTAGCCGAAGCCCGCGCAGCCGGCCGAGATGTCGAAGGCGGCGGGCTTGCCCGCACCGACCTTGTGGGCGATCTCGGTGGCGATGGCCGGGGTCTGCTTGAAATGCGAGACGGTGGAGACGATGACCGCGCCGATCTGCGACGGGTTGATCCCGGCGTCGGCGATGGCCTTTCCTGACGCCTCGACGGACATCGCGGCCACGGTCTCCTCCTCGGAGGCCCAGTGGCGGGTGGCGATGCCGGACCGGGAGCGGATCCACTCGTCGGACGAGTCGATCGTTTCGAGGATCACCTCGTTCGGCACGACACGGGTCGGGCGGTAGCCGCCGACACCCATGATCCGTGCGTACGGGGCGCCCTGGCTGGGCTTGATCTTCGACATGCTCTCGGGCTCCTTAGGCGCCCGCGTGCTCAGCGATGAGCGCGCGGGCCGCGTCGAGGTCGTCGGGGGTCTTGAGCGCGAGGGTCCGTACCCCGGGCAGCGCGCGCTTGGCGAGACCGGTGAGCGTGCCGCCGGGGCAGGCCTCGATCAGCGCCGTGACGCCCAGTTCCTTGAAGGTCTCCATGCACAGGTCCCAGCGGACCGGGTTGGCGACCTGGCCGACCAGGCGCGAGATGATCTCGGTGCCGGTCGCTACGGTCCTGCCGTCGGCGTTCGAGACATATGTCACGACCGGGTCGGAGACCTCCAGAGCCGCGGCGGCCGCACGGAGGCGCTCGACGGCGGGAGCCATGTGGTGCGTGTGGAACGCGCCGGCGACCTTCAGGGGCACCACGCGGCGCACGCCCTCCGGCTTGTCCTCGACGAGCGCGGCGATCTGCTCGGCGGTGCCGGCGGCGACGATCTGGCCGGCGCCGTTGACGTTCGCCGCGGTCAGACCGAGCTTCTCCAGGTGCGGGACAGTGACCTCGGGGTCCCCGCCGAGCAGCGCGGCCATGCCCGTCTCGGTCACCGCCGCGGCCTCGGCCATGCCGAGTCCGCGGGTGCGTACGAGACGGAGGGCGGCCTCGTCGCCGATGACTCCGGCGAGAGCGGCTGCGGTGATTTCACCAACGCTGTGACCTGCGACGACGCTCGGTGAAGCGTCGAGCGCGGCAGCGGACAGCAGACCGGCGGCGACCAGCAGCGGCTGAGCCACCGCGGTGTCGCGGATCTCCTCCGCGTCCGCCTTGGTGCCGTAGTGGGCAAGGTCGAGCCCGATGGCGTCGGACCAGGCCGCGATGCGGTCGGTGGCACCGGGGAGGTCGAGCCAGGGAGTCAGGAAGCCGGGCGTCTGAGCGCCTTGGCCGGGAGCGACGAGTACGAGCACCCTCACACTCTCTCTTGTGAACGGTCCGGAACACCCGTGGGGACAGGGACGAAGAACCGTATGGGGAATTGTTGATGTCCGACAAAAGTCTAGGACTGGAGATCTCTGTCGGCCAGACGCCCCAGGATCAGGGCGATCCGCAGCGTGAACGCCGAGCGGACATCCGAGGGTGACCATCCGGTGACGTCTGTCACACGTCGGAGCCGGTAGCGCACGGTGTTGGGGTGCACGAAGAGCATCCTGGCAGCCCCTTCGAGGCTGCTCGCCTGTTCCAGATACACACTCAGCGTCTCCAGGAGGGCAGAACCCGCTTCTTCGAGCGGTCTGTAGATCTCCTCCACCAACTGATCCCGCGCGGCAGGGTCGCCCGCCATCGCGCGCTCCGGCAGCAGATCGTCCGCGAGAACCGGCCGCGGGGCGTCCTGCCAGGCGCCGCACGCCTTGAGTCCGGCGGCGGCCGCCTGCGCGGACCGGGTGGCCGCCAGCAGGTCGGGCACCACGGGGCCGGCGACGACCGGCCCCGCCGCGTACGGGCCGATCAGCGCCTTCGCGACCTGGAGCGGGTTGTCGCTGCCGCCGGCGATGACGACCAGACGGTTGCCGAGCACCCCGGTCAGGACCTGGAGCTTGGCGTGCCGGGCCGCCCGTCTGATCGCTTCCACGGTCAGCTCGCTGTCGCCGTCCGGGGCCGTCCCGAGCAGCACACAGACGTGCTCGGGGGAGTTCCAGCCGAGCGCGGCGGCCCGGGACACGGCGCCCTCGTCGGCCTCACCTGACAGCACCGCGTTGACCACGAGCGATTCGAGCCGGGCGTCCCAGGCGCCCCGGGCCTCCGCCGCCTGGGCGTACACCTGGGCGGTCGCGAAGGCGATCTCGCGGGCGTAGACGAGCAGCGCCTCGCGCAGCACCGACTCGTCACCGGGCGCGGCGACTTCGTCGATCGCGGCCTCCATGACCTCGATCGTCGTGCGCACCATCTCGACGGTCTGCCGCAGCGTGATCGCCCGGGTCAGCTCGCGCGGAGCCGTACCGAAGACATCGGTCGAGATGGCCTGCGGGGTCTCCGGGTGGCGGAACCACTCGGTGAACGCGGCGATACCGGCCTGGGCGACCAGGCCGATCCAGGACCGGTTCTCCGGTGGCATGGCCCGGTACCACGGCAGTGACTCGTCCATGCGGGCGATCGCGTTCGCGGCCAGCCGGCCGGAGGACTGCTCCAGTCGTTTCAGGGTCGCGGCATGGAGATGGGCGTCGTTCGCGGCGGGCTGCTCAGGATCGGGTCGGGGCACGGACACAAGACTGCCTTATCCGGACGTCCGACCGGAGGGGTGGGGCCGGTGGCGCAAGATCACGTCGCTTCGCGTGGGAGTCGATGAGCCGGGCCGTCGGCCGCGCGGGCTACCGTGGGCGGGTGATTTCCGTACATCGCTCGGGCGACCGTTTCAGGGGCGGGGACAAGGAAGCCGGCATCGAGTCCCGGCACTCCTTCTCCTTCGGCACCTTCTACGACCCGGACAACCTCCGCTTCGGCCCGGTCCTGGCCTGCAACGAGGAGCGCCTGGCCCCCGGCGCGGGTTTCGACGAGCACCCGCACAGCCACACGGAGATCGTGACCTGGGTGGTGGAGGGGGAGCTGACCCACCGCGACTCCACGGGCCACGCCACGCTCGTACGGGCCGGGGACGTCCAGCACCTCAGTGCGGCGGGCGGCGTCCGGCACGTCGAACGCAACGACGGGGAAAGCCCGCTGACGTTCCTTCAGATGTGGCTCGCACCGCTGGAGCCGGGCGGCGAGCCCGCGTACACGACGGTCCCCGGCATCGCCGACTCCACCCCGTACGCCCTCCCCGAGGCGGGCGCGATGCTCCATGTGCGGCGGCTGGGGGAGGGGGAGCGCACGGCGGTGCCGGACGCGCCGCTGGTGTACGCGCACGTGGTGGCCGGAGAGGTGCGGATCGGCGACGAGGAGCTGGCGCCCGGCGATTCGGCGCGGATCACCGCGGAGACCGGGCTTGAACTGATCGGCGGCACGAGCCGGTCCGAGGTGCTGGTCTGGGAGCTGCCGGGCTGATTGCCCGTCACCACGACCAGGTCGGCGTGAGTGGTCCGCCGACCCGACAACCGGCCAACCGGGCGCGAATTTCGGCTATCGCCGTGAAGCGTCTCGACCCGGAGCCGAGGGCCGTGGAAATCTGCCGGTGCCTCAGGAATACGTCCTTGGTTCGCCCGCCGTTCGCTCCGGCGGCCTAGTTTTCGCAGGCACGCGCCGACGTCCCTCCCCCCGAATCGCTCCCCCGGAGGTGCCCCTGATGTCTCTCCACACCATTGAGCCCCCCTGTCTCGACAGCGAGACCAGCGAGACCAGCGAGACCAGCGAGACCAGCGCGAACAGCCAAAGCAGCGCGAACCCCAACGAATTCCGCATCACCCGGCGCCGGATGCTCCAGACGGGCGCCGTCGCCCTCGGCGCGATGGCCGTCGGCCCGGTAGCCGAAGCGATCGGCGGGGCGCAGGCCGGTGCGGCCGAATACGTCCTGCCCAAGGGCTTCAAGGGCGACATCTCCGACCTCAAGCACGTGGTGATCCTGATGCAGGAGAACCGTTCCTTCGACCACTACCTCGGTCAGCTGCCGGGCGTGCGCGGGCACCACGACAAGCAGGTCCTGAGATTCCAGGACGGCACCGACGTCTTCCAGCAGCGCGACGCCACCGGCGCCATCGTGAGACCCGCCGAGTCGACCGCCACCTGGAGCGACAACCACAACTTCTACGGTGCCAACGAGGGGCGGTGGAACACCTGGGTGAAGGACAAGGGCGACCACTGCATGTGGTACTACACGCCCGACTACATGCCGTGGATGTACTCGCTCGCCTCCCAGTACACCGTCTGCGACATGAACTTCTGCTCACTGCACGGGCCGACCATCCCCAACCGCTACTACCTGATGAGCGGTTCGGGCGGCGGGGAGGTCACCAACGCCAAGCAGAACGACTACAGCCGAAGCTGGACCACGGTCCCCGAGCAGCTCCAGCAGGCCGGCATCGACTGGCGGGTCTACTCCGACAACAGCGGCAACGGAGTCGGGGGCAGCCTCCAGAGCGGTTACGTCGGCGAGTACGGCTGCAACGTCACCAACAGCTTCAAGTCCTTCGACCCCCGCACGGCGGACGCGGCCGACCTCGAACCCGGCACCGGCAAGATCTGGAAGGCCAACTCCTTCGTCTACGAGGGCGCCACCACCCCCAACGACGATTCGGACGCGAACCTCGACGCGGTGCTCCGCGATCTCGTCGCGGCCTGCGAGCCGGGGGCCGAGCACCCGCTCCCCGAGGTCTCCTGGGTGGTGATGCCCGCCGCGTGGAGCGAGCACCCGGGCTTCGACACCGTCCACGGCGAGCGCTACATGAACAAGGTCCTCCGGACGCTCCAGAGCAACCAGGACATCTGGAACCACACCCTGGTGATCATCACCTACGACGAGAACGACGGAAAGTTCGACCACGTACTGCCCCCGCGCCCGGAGGCGGGCACGGCCGGTGAGTTCTCCGGCACCACTCCGTACGGGTTCGGCCCCCGGGTGCCGATGCTGCTGGTCTCGCCGTGGACACGAGGCGGCTACGTCGCCTCGGAAGTGTTCGACCACACCTCGACGGTGAAGTTCCTGGAGACCTGGGCCTCCCATCTGGGCAAGCCCTTCACCTGCCCGAACATCACCGACTGGCGCCGCTCCATCGCCGGCGACCTGACCAGTGCGATCGACTTCGCGCACCCGCGGCCCGGTCCGGTCGTCATCGCCGACCCGGTCACCGGGACACCGCCCAAGCCGTCACGGAACCGGATGACGCCGCGCGGCCTCTCCTTCCACCCGCACACCACCCTCACCGAGGACCGGTCCGCCGGCACGGTGACCGCGTCCATGACGCTGGCAGGCGGTCCGGCGGGCAAGGCGGTGAGCCTCCAGGTCTTCCCCGACCGGTACCTCGCCTTCGACAACACGCCGTACACGGTGACGGAGGCGGCCCCTCGTTCGTACACCTGGGATGCCACGGAGACCGACGGCAGGTACGCCTTCTCCGTCTACGGGCCCGACGGCTTCCTGCGCTCCTTCGCCGGACAGGTGATGCCCGAGCGCGAGAGCAAGAGGCACATCGGCATCCCGCGTGTCGAGGCGGAGCTCGTCGGGGGCAGGCACGCCATGGTCAGGCTGAGGCTGCACAACGACGGAAGGCAGCCCGTCCGTTACACCCTGACGGCCAACGACTACCTCGGCGGCACCCGGAAGTACATCGTGCCCGGCGGCTTCTCGACCGTCGTGCACTGGCCCACGGAGCACGGCTACTACGACGTGGTGCTCACCGCGGGTACCGGGACCGGCTGGACGCAGCGGTACGCCGGCCGCGTGTCGACGGTCTGAGGCGACAGAAACGGCCCGAGGCGACGGAAGAGGCGACGGAAGAGGAGACGGGAGAGGGGACAGGCGGGGCCGGGGACCGCGGACCGTCCCGCGCCCCGGCCCCCGTACGGCGCGACGCGGCCGTTACGCGGCCGTTACGCGGCCAGCTCCGCCAGTACCGCGTCCGTGAACGGCGTCCAGACCTCGGCGGCCCACGGGCCGAAGGCCCGGTCGGTCAGTGCCACGCAGGCCGCTCCCGCCACCGGATCGATCCACAGGAACGTGCCCGACTGACCGAAGTGGCCGAAGGTCGCGGGGGAGGAGTTCGCGCCGGTCCAGTGCGGCGACTTGGAGTCCCGGATCTCGAAGCCGAGGCCCCAGTCGTTGGGGTTCTGGTGGCCGTAGCCCGGCAGTACGCCCTTCAGTCCGGGATGGACGACGGTCTGCGCCTCCAGGACCGTGCGCGGGTCGAGCAGGCGCGGGGACTGGACCTCGGCCGCGAACCGCACCAGGTCGTCGACGGTGGAGACGCCGTCGCGGGCGGGCGAGCCGTCCAGCGTGGTCGCCGTCATGCCCAGGGGGTCCAGGACCGCCTGTCGAACGTATTCCGGGAACGGGATGTCGGCGGCCTTGGCGATGTGGTCGCCGAGCACCTCGAAGCCCGCGTTGGAGTACAGCCGCCGGGTTCCGGGCGGTGCCGTCACCCGGTGCTCGTCGAAGGCGAGGCCGCTGGTGTGGGCGAGCAGGTGCCGGACCGTGGAACCCTCGGGCCCCGCCGGTTCGTCGAGCTCGACCGCGCCCTCCTCGTAGGCCACCAGGGCCGCGTAGGCGGCGAGGGGCTTGGTGACGGAGGCGAGCGGGAAGCGGTGCGCGGTCGGACCGTGCCGGCCGAGGACGGTGCCGTCCGCTCGTACGACGGCTGCTGCCGCGGTGGGGACGGGCCAGTTCTCGATCATCGCCAGGCTCTGCATGCGTACGAGGGTAGGTTCTGTCCGGTCCCCGTAGAAACCCGCACCCGGTTGCGCTTGCTTCGAGTGCACTCCAAGGTTCTAGCGTGGAGGGCATGACGGTGATGGAGACCGATTCGACGAGGACCGACATCTGCGTGACGGCCCCGGAGGCGCACCCGCGCCCCGAGGGGCAGGACCAGTACACGATCAGCGAGGTGGTCGCGTTCACCGGGCTCACCGCGCACACCCTGCGCTGGTACGAGCGGATCGGGCTGATGCCGCACGTCGACCGGTCGCACACCGGCCAGCGCCGCTTCACCAACCGTGACCTGGACTGGCTGACCTTCGTCGGCAAGCTGCGGCTGACCGGTATGCCGGTCGCCCACATGGTCCGTTACGCGGAGTTGCTGCGCGAGGGCGACCACACCTTCGAGGAGCGGCAGGAACTGCTGGAGGCGACCCGCCGCGACGTGCGGACGCGGATAGCGGAGCTCCAGGACACCCTGGCCGTCCTCGACTACAAGATCGACTTTTATGCGGGCGCCCGCACGGCGCCGGAAAGGCCCAGTACCTGATGACTGACAACAAGATCGCCACAGTGGAGCTCGGCATCGGCGGCCCGCAGGTCGGCGTCCAGGGGCTCGGCTGCATGGGCATGAGCGAGTTCTACGGCGACACCGACGAGTCGTCCGCGCGCGAAACGCTGGAGACGGCCCTCGCGGCGGGCGTCACGCTCTTCGACACCGCCGACATCTACGGCAGCGGCGCCAACGAGACGTTCATCGCACCCTTCGTCGGGGCGCACCGCGACGAGATCACCCTCGCCACGAAGTTCGCCATCGAGCGGCGCGACGAGGACCCGCACTACCGGGGCGTGCGCAACGACCCCGCGTACATCCGGCAGGCCGTCGAGAACAGCCTGCGCCGGCTGAACACCGACGTCATCGACCTGTACTACATGCACCGCCGCGACCCGGCCGTGCCGCTGGCCGAGTCCGTCGGCGCGATGGCCGAGCTGGTGCAGCAGGGCAAGGTCAAGCAGCTCGGGCTGAGCGAGGTGACCGGCCCCGAGCTGCGCGAGGCGCACTCCGTGCACCCGATCGCCGCGCTCCAGTCCGAGTGGTCGCTCTTCAGCCGGGACGTCGAGCGCAGTGCGGTGCCCGTCGCCGCGGAGCTCGGCGTGACCTTCGTGCCGTACTCGCCGCTCGGCCGGGGTTTCCTGACCGGGGCGTTCACGGACGCGGGCAAGGACCTGGCGAAGAACGACTTCCGGCAGTTCCAGCCGCGGTTCACCGGCGACAACGCGAAGACGAACGTCGCCCTGCTCGAACCGGTCCACAAGATCGCCGCAGCGCACGGCGCCTCGGCCGCCCAGGTGGCGCTCGCCTGGGTGCAGCAGCGCGCACAGGTGCACGGCCTGACCGTGGTGCCGATCCCGGGCACCCGCAGGAGCAGCCGTCTGCTGGAGAACGTCGGCGCGACCCGGATCACGCTGACCGCCGACGAACTGGCCCTGCTGGAGCCGATCGCCGGCCGGGTGGCGGGCGACCGCTACCCGGACATGAGCTCGACCTCCGCGGCCCGCGAGTAGCGGACAACGGGCCTTGCCAGGTCAGTCCTTGGGGACCCGGATGACCACGGTGCTGCACACCTTGTCCGAGAAGGTCTGCCTCTTGGCGTCCCACAGTGGCCACAGCCAGCCGAGGTAGCAGGGAACGCCGTCCAGTATGTGCGCGAGCTTGCGCGCGAACGCCATGCCGAAGCCCAGCGTGCTGCCGTCGGTCTCCCGGCGCACGCTGATGCGGAGGACCTTCTTGCCGGTCGTCTGACCGGTCTTGCCCTCCCGGTAGAGCTGGTAGAAGCCCATGGCGAAGAGGTAGAGCAGGCCGACCGCGAAGAAGGGCCCGGGCTCTGCCTCGGCCATCGGACCGTCGCTCCTGGCGAGGTCGATGAAGCCCAGCGCGTACATCGGAGCCACGATGATCAGCAGGTCCAGCAGCCACGCGCCCACGCGCTCGCCCCAGTGGGCCAGTGGCGGCAGACCCGACCCGGGCATGCCGTACATCCCCGGCGGCGGGTATGCCCCGTAAGGAGGCTGCTGATAGCCGTACTGCGGCTGTTGATGGCCGAACTGCGGCTGCTGGTAGCCGTACTGCGGGGGTACGTCCTGCGGTGCCTGCTGCGGATGACCGGGCTGCTCGTGCGAAGGCTGTTGGCCGTAGGGGTTGTTCGGGTCCCCGAAGCTCATGGCGAAGTCTCTTCCGTGCCGGTGAGGGTGCGAAGCACCTGAGCGGGGTCCGTCCCACGGCACTCGTGGTTTGCCCCCGCACAGGTGCAATCATGAGCGTTCATCGTGTTCGTAGTACCGGCTGCTTGTCCAGTTTCAACGGGCCTGCGCGGGGACGCCGTCGGCGATGGCGGCGAAGGCCCGCAGCGATTCGGTGCCGGGTGCGAAGTAACCGGTGTGCCCGTGGGCATCGTCGGCGGGCACCCGGCGGGCACCGAACGCGGGGGAGGCCGGGTCGGCGCCGTGGCCCAGCCCGGCGAACTCGACGTGCGGCACCTTGTCGATCCAGTCGCTGGGGTCCTTGGCGGCCCATACCCGGGCATCGGTGTGCAGGGCGCGGACGTTGTCGGCGCGCATGCCGGGCGATCCGAGGACGACCAGGTCGGTGGCGCGCAGCCGGGACGCGGCGAGGCCGCAGACGACCGAGCCGTAGCTGTGGCAGAACACGGCGGGCGTGGGCACACCGTCGGCGGCCAGGCCGTCGTCGAACCGGGTCAGCCGGTCGGCCCCGGCCTCGGCGAGCGAGCCGGTCGCGGCGTCCACGCCGAGGCCGACGGGGGTGGTGTACCCGGCCCAGGCGATGACGGCGCTGCCCGGACCGGTCCGCGAGTAGAGGGACTTGGCCATGCCCGCCGGGGTGCCGTACACGTCGTTCGTGCGGTCGAAGGTCCCGGCGTCGATGTCCGAACCCGGCACCACGACGGACACCCGTCGCGCGGTCCTCAAATCACCGAACACCTCGGCCACTTGGCCCCGGCCACGCGGATCGAACGCGAGGATCCGGCGGTGGCCGCCGGTCGTGAGGTGGGCGTACCGGGGATCGTGACCGGCCTTCAGGGCAAGGGCGTTGGCCCGGTACCGCAGTTCGATCGGTACGCCGTCGAGGTTTCCGACGACGAGTGGGTGCCGGGTGACCAGCGTCTGCCGGTCCTTGTCGCTCAACCCGTCGAAGAACGCGCTGACTTCGGCGGGCGTGTCCCGTTCCGGGTCGGGCAGCTCCCGTCCCAGTACGTGGTCCGTTCGCCAGGCGGCGGTGCCGGGGGGCGGGCCGGTCAGCGCCTGCTGGGCGTTTCCGGAGGCCCAGCCGGCTGTCCCCGCCACGACGGTGGTGGCCAGTGCGACCGCGACCAAGGTCCTTGCGTAACGGCGCATGCGACCGTGAACCCTCCCTCTCCGGCTGAGCCGGCCTCTGCGCGCTGTCCGGCGCGATGGAGGGAAGGTAGGGAGGGGATGTGGGCCGGGGCGTCACACCCGGGTGCCAACCGGGGAGTGGTACCGGGGTAGGGGGTGTACGGGGCCGGCCCGGGGGCTCCGTACACGGACCCCGGTCCTCGATCGCCGGACGACGCCCGGCGAACCCGCCCGCCTCAACCCTCGCCCGGCACCACCAGGCCCGCCTCGTATGCGAAGACCACCGCCTGGGCACGGTCCCGCAGGTCCAGCTTGGCCAGCACCCGGCCGAAGTGCGTCTTCACCGTCTGTTCCGCCAGCACCAGCCGTCCGGCGATCTCCTGGTTCGACAGCCCCCGGGCGATCAGCCCGAGCACCTCCGTCTCGCGCGGCGTCAGCCCGTTCAGCCGCAGCGCGGGCCCGTTGGGGCTCGCTCCGGACGGGCGCTGCCGGGCGAAGTCCGCGATCAGGCGGCGGGTCACCGACGGGGCGAGCAGTGCGTCGCCCGCCGCCACCACGCGTACCGCCGAGATCAGATCCGCCGGCGGGGCGTCCTTCAGCAGGAAGCCGGACGCCCCGGCGCGCAGCGCCTCGTACACGTAGTCGTCCACGTCGAACGTGGTGAGCATCAGCACCTTCGGTACGTGCGCCACGCCCACCGGCGGGTTCAACAGCTCGCGCGCCGCGGCCAGTCCGTCCAGCTCGGGCATCCGGACATCCATCAGCACCACGTCCGGATGGACCCGGCGGCTGACGTCGACGCCCTGGCGCCCGTCCGGCGCCTCACCGACCACATCGATGTCGCTCTGCGCCGCGAGCAGCGCCGCGAACCCCGCCCGCACCATGGCCTGGTCGTCGACGATGATCACACGGATGGTCACGCGTTCTCCGGATTCGGTGGCAGGGGCGGTGGCAGCGGCAGGCGTGCGGCGACCCGGAAGCCACCGTCCGGCAGTGGGCCGGTGTCCAGCGTGCCGCCGGTCAACCGTACGCGTTCACGCATGCCGACCAGTCCGTGTCCCGTCCCCGTCGTCTCCAGTGGTGCGAGCGACGAACCCGTTTGCTCCGGCGGTTCGTTGACGACCAGCACCGTCAGATGCGTGCCGTCGGAGCCGACCGACACCCGGGTCCTGGCACCCGGTGCGTGCCGGACCACGTTGGCGAGGGCCTCCTGCACGATCCGGTACGCGGACAGGTCGACCGTCTGCGGTACGCCCTTCAGCCCCGTGGCCAGCGACAGTTCGGCCGGGAGCCCCGCCCGTACCGTCGCCTCGACCAGCTGTTGCAGCCGGTCGAGCCCCGGCTGCGGTGTCCGTTCGGCCTCGGTGCCCTCGCTGCGCAGCACCTGCAGCAGCCGCCGCATCTCCCCGAGGGACTCCCGCGCACTCGCGGCGATCGAGTCGAACTCGTCCCGGACCTCGTCCGACAGGCCGCTCAGCCGGTACGGGGCGGAGTCCGCCTGGACCGTGATCACCGACATGTGGTGCGCGACCACGTCGTGCAGCTCGCGGGCGATCCTGGTGCGTTCCTCCAGCAGCGTCCGCTGTGCCCGTTCGGCCTCGCTGATGGTCTCCTGCTCGGCCAGCCGGCGCTGTGCGACGCCCCGTTCCCGTACCGCCGCGCCGATCACCAGTGCCACGGCGCCGAGGATGAACACCAGGAGCGAGTTGTCGGTGCTGTGGTCGGAGGAGAGCGGGTACAGGAGGAGTCCCGCGGCGCCGGTCGCCAGCCAGACGCCGACCAGGGTCTGCCGGCGTTCTCGCAGGCCCAGGGCCAGGAGCAGGAAGAGGTAGCCGACCTGGCCGGGTGGTGTCCACGGCCAGGCGTCGCGCTGCCCGGCGTCCTGTCCGAGCAGCACGACCGCGCCCAGGATGTTGGCCGGGAAGACGATCCACCAGGCCTGGAGCGGCCGGTGCGCCAGCATCAGCAGCGGGGCGGCCTGCGCGACGGCCAGCACGGCCGCCGCACCGCCGTTCAGCGCGTACTGATCGGTCAGGACCGTGATCGTGACCGGGATGAGGATCGTGGCGAGCGCGAGGACGACCACGTACGGCAGGAGCCGCTGCCACCGCTTCCGGGCGCCGGCCAGCGGCGGGGTCGGCGGATGGGAGGGGTGGGACAGTCCGTGGGCGATCTCGCGCAGGTTGCGGCGGGCGGCGCTCAGCAGACCGTCCGCCGGCGGGGACGGCGGGGACGGGGGCGGGGAGGAAGTGGCCATGGCGTGATCAGGGTAGGCAGCGAAACCGTCCGCCCGCGTCATCCCGGGGTTCCGGTTCCGGGGCGGCCGGGGTCGTACGGGCGTATGACCCCGGCCGTACGGGCGTATGACCCCGGCCGTACGGCCGGGGCGCCACCGGGGCCCGGGGAGCAGGCCCTACAGCTCGGCGAGCAGCTGGGCCTTCTTCGTGCGGAACTCGTCGTCCGTCACCAGACCCGCCTGGTGCAGCTCCCCGAGGTGGCGGATCCGCTCCGCGATGTCGGCGGGGTCGCGGCGTCCGGCGGAGGCCAGGGGCGCTGTCGGGGCGGGGGACGACTGCTTGCGGCGCACAGACTCAAGTACGGCCGCGGCGAACGGCAGCGATTCGTGCACGGGGCCGTAGCCGAGGCCGAAGATCACTGCGGCGGGGTCCTCGTCCACCCGGGTGGGGCGCGCGGCCAGAGGCTGCGCGCTCCGGGCGGTGCCCGTACACAATGCCCCTCCCGCGAGGCCCGCGCCGGTGGCCGCGGCCGGTCCGGCGGCCTCCAGCCCTCGCGGGACCAGCCTCAGATAGCCCTCGAAGGCCTCGGGTGAGCGCCACTCGACGCCGCTCAGTTCGGTGACCGGGAACGTCTGGTCGCCCGCCTTCCACTTCTCCGACGAGGCGCCCGTCCAGAACCACCGGAAGGAGATCCGGTCCCCGTCGAAGCTGGCCCGGCCGTCGTACGCCTTGAAGCGCATCGGTGCCTCCGGCGCGGCGACCAGGAAGCGGTCGGCGGGTTCCCCGGCGTCGGGTCCCAGCCTGGCCCGCAGCTCGTCCGCGTAGTACTCGGCGAGCGTCTCGCGTTCGGCGGGGAGCACCAGACGGTACGGGTCGCAGCCGTCCCCCAGCTGTCCGGCCGCGGCCTCCAGCAGTGGATCGGCACCGGGTCTCGGCACGGCACGCAGCACCACCGTGCCCCGCTTGCCCGGAGTGAGCGTCACCGACGACAGCGCCGTATGCGGGACGCGGCGCTCACGGAGGCTCTGGAAGAGTCTCGGCGTGCGGATACCCCGTTCGAAGCGGATGAGCACGGAGTCGGTGTCGAACTCCCAGGTGGCTTGAATTCCGGCCAGCACATCACCCATGTGCCTCATCGTATGCGGCACTTGCCCGCACGTCGCCCCTCGGCGTACACCGCAATCAGTGATCGGTCGCGGATCGCGCGCGGCTTTCTACGCGCGTCAGGCTGTCTCGCCGCCGGAAATTCGTTGGTGGCAGGCGTCGTCGGCCTGGGCACACGTCACCGCGCCGTAGGTGCCGACACCGATCGCGGCGAAGTTGTCCAGACTCTCGGTACCCGGCTCGAAATAGCCGCTGTGACCGATCGCGCCACCTGCCGACGCGACCCGTGCGCCGAAGCCCGGATCGACGGGATCGGCTCCGTGGCCGAGCCCGCCGAGCTCCAGGTTCGGCACGTCCTCGATCCAGTCGTCGCGGTCCCGCATCGCCCACACATTGGCCCTGGTGTGCAGCTGGCCGGCGTTGTCGACCCGCATCCCGGGACTGCCCGCGACCGCGATGTCGGTCACCCGGCCGGGCAGTTCGTCCGCGGCCACCCCGCACAGGACGGAGCCGTAGCTGTGGCAGAACAGCGAGACGGGTGCGGTGCCGGGGAGCGCGCCGACGAGCGCGTCGAGCCGGACGGCCCCGCGTTCGGCGAGTCTGCCCAGGGCGGCGTCCATGCCCAGGCCGGCGGGCGCGGTGTAGTCGGCCCAGGCGATCACGGCGGTCCGTACACCGGAGCCCGCGGACCGCTCGGCCGCGTACAGGGACTTGGCCATGCCCACCGGCGCGGCGTTGGTCTTGGCCCCCGTCCGCTCCAGCGTGAGCAGGTTCGTGTCGACGCCGGGGACGACCACCGAGACCCGCTCGGCCCGGTCCAGATCGCCGAAGACCTCGGCGGCGTGGCCCTGGCCGGACGGGTCGAACGAGAGGAAGTGCCGCCCGTCGGCGAGCATCGACCGGAAGCGGTCCGCCCGGCGCAGCGCGGCGGCTCGGCCGTCCGGGGAGAGCCTGGTGTCGTGCGCCCGTTCCTGCTCGGCCGTGCGCGCCTGCACGAGCGCGAGCCGGTTGGCCCGGTAGCGCAGGGTGACCGGTGCGCCGTTCAGATTCCCCACCACCAGCGGGTACTTGTCCGCGAGACCGGTGCGCTGCGCGGCCGTGAGCGTGGCGAAGAAGTGCGCCAGCTTGTACGGCTGGGCGTCGGCCGGCGGGAGCGCGTGTCCCGCTATCGAACCCTTGGCCCAGGAAGCGAGTGCGACAGTGCGTGGCTCGTCGGAGCGTTGATGACGCACCGCGGTCCAGCCGGTGGTCGCCAGCATCACGAACACAACCGCGATGGCGAGCAGAGTGCGCCATGCGGTGAGCGTCGGGGAGGAATCGAAGGAAGTCACTTCCGCCCACACTAGGAGACGCGTGCCGGAGGCCGTTAAGCGGGTGACGCACATCACCCGGCTTTCGGGAATGGAACGCCGCTTCCCTCACGCTCCGTACGGGCCTCCCGCACGCTCCGCCGAGCTTCGCGTCCCTCGAGTCTCTCATCCGGCCGCGCCGGTTCGCCTGTTGTGACCTCGGCCATATGTCAGGTCTGAGGCGTACGGCACACCGTCCCGGACGGGTGGGCGCGCCCCTCCGGGGCGGGCGCGCGCCAGTCCCCGGCCAGGGCCGGCCCCAGCTGGTCCAGATGCGCCTCGGTCAGCGCCCGCAGCGAGTCCACGCTGGTCTCCGGCCCCTGTCCCCACAGCTGACCGGCCACCCGCATCACCCCGGAGAACGCGGCGACGGCGACCCTCGGCCGGGGGTCGCGCTCCACATCCAGGCCCTCACGCTCGGCGATCACCCGGGCGATCTGGTTCTCCAGCTCGGTGCTGCGCCGCAGATGGGCGGCGAGCAGCGAGGGTGTGGACTCGATCATTTGGTACGTACGCATGTGGAGTTCGACCGGGACGATGGCCTCGATGGCCTCACCGATACTGCTCCAGGCGCACAGGACCGCGCGTCGCATGGCCTCGAAGGGGGCTTCGGGCGCGGGCCGTTGGCGCAGTTCGGCGATGAAGCGCGACTCCACCATCTCCTGGACGGCGAAGGCGGCCGACTCCTTGCCCGCGAAGTAGCGGAAGAAGGTGCGCTGGGAGACCTCCACCGCGTCCACGATCTCGTCGACGGTGGTCTCCTCGTACCCCTGGGTGGTGAAGAGATCGAGGGCGGCATGGAGCAGGGCGTCCCGGGTGCGTCGCTTCTTGCGCTCGCGCAGCCCGGCCGGATGCTCGGCGGCTGGTTGCCGATCGGTCACTGAGCTGGTCCCTCTTTCTCCTGCTTTGTCCTGCCCAGCGTGCGTGTGAGCTACGTGACAGTTACCGGCTTGTGAAAAGGTTTGTCAACTGTCAGTGACTGACACTAATCTCCGGGTATGACTAGTCAGACCACCGTCGAAAAGGCACCGCGGGAGCCTCAGGACGCCCCAGTTCCCGCATCTGCCAAAGGATTGCGCGGCCACCCCTGGCTGACGCTCTTCTCCGTGGCCATCGGCGTGATGATGGTCGCGCTCGACGGCACGATCGTCGCGATCGCCAACCCCGCGATCCAGAAGGACCTGGGCGCCTCGCTCGCCGACGTCCAGTGGATCACCAACGGCTACATGCTCGCACTCGCCGTCTCCCTGATCACCGCGGGCAAGCTCGGTGACCGGTTCGGTCACCGCCAGACCTTCCTCATCGGTGTCGTCGGCTTCGCCGCGGCATCCGGGGCCATCGGCCTCTCCAGCAGCGTCGTCCTGGTGATCACCTTCCGGGTGCTGCAGGGCCTCTTCGGTGCCCTGCTGATGCCGGCCGCGCTCGGCCTGCTGCGCGCCACGTTCCCCGCCGAGAGGCTGAACATGGCGATCGGCATCTGGGGCATGGTGATCGGCGCCTCGACCGCCGGTGGCCCGATCCTGGGCGGCGTCCTCGTCGAGCACGTCAGCTGGCAGTCCGTCTTCTTCATCAACGTGCCGGTCGGCGTGATCGCGCTCGTGCTGGGCGTGCTGATCCTCAAGGACCACCGGGCCGAGAACGCTCCGCGCTCCTTCGACATCGCCGGCATCGTGCTGCTGTCGACCGCGATGTTCTGCCTGATCTGGGCGCTCATCAAGGGCTCGGAGTGGGGCTGGGGCGACCCCAAGACGGTCGGCTTCCTGCTCGGCGCCGTCCTGCTTTTCGTGGCGTTCGCGCTCGTCCAGCAGCGTGTCCGGGAACCGCTGATCCCGCTGGGGATGTTCCGCTCCGTGCCGCTCTCCGCCGGTACGGTCCTGATGGTGCTGATGGCCTTCGCCTTCATGGGCGGGCTGTTCTTCGTCACCTTCTACCTCCAGAACGTGCACGGCATGAAGGCCGTCGATGCGGGTCTGCACCTGCTGCCGCTGACCGCGATGATGATCGTCGCCTCGCCGCTGGCGGGCCTGCTGATCACCAAGTTCGGCCCGCGGGTCCCGCTGGTGGGCGGCATGGTCTGCACCGCCGTCGCATGCTTCGGGATGTCCCAGCTGACCGTCGGCACCGGCACCGTCACCATGTCGATCTGGTTCGCGCTGCTCGGCCTCGGCCTCGCGCCGGTCATGGTCGGCGCCACGGAGGTCATCGTGGGCAACGCCCCGATGGAGCTCTCCGGCGTCGCGGGCGGTCTCCAGCAGGCCGCCATGCAGGTCGGTGGCAGCCTCGGTACGGCAGTCCTGGGCGCGATCATGGCCTCCAGGGTCGACGCCGAACTGGCCGGGAACTGGAAGGCGGCGCAGCTTCCGCCGCTGTCGCCCGAGCAGCTGGACCAGGCGTCCTCGGCCGTCAAGGTCGGCATCCCGCCGATCGCCCCGGGCACCCCGCCGGAGGTCGCCGGCAAGATCGCGGGCGTCGCCCACGACACGTTTGTGTCGGGCATGAGCACCGCGTTCATGGTCGCCGGCATCGTCGCCGTCATCGCGGCACTGGTCGCCACCCTGACCAAGCGCGGCGAGAACGCCGAGGCGGGTGCGGGCGCCGGTCACATCTGACCTGACCCGCCCCGGCGCCCCACGGCGTCAACACACCGCGTACGACAGCCCCGCCGGAACGTTCCGGCGGGGCTGTCGCCTATCAGGGTGGTCCGGGCCCCGGCCCCTTCCCGTACGGCTTTCGCCCGGCTCAGGGTGGCTGTGGAAGATCCACATCACCACGGGGGTTGATGCACATGCGTACGACCGTGATCGCGGCCGCTCTGGCCGCTACCGCGCTGATCCCACAGGCACCGGCGGCCCAGGCGGCACCTGGCCGGACCGAGGACTGCCGCAGCGGCCAGCTCTGCCTCTGGGCGAAACCGGATTTCACCGGCGCCCGGCAGGTCCATGAACTGTCCACGATCGACATCGACAGCTGCGTACCGCTGAAGGCCGGCACCACCGCCCAGGCCCTGGTCAACCGCACCGGCCGGCCCGTCACCACCTACCAGTCCGCCGAGTGCGCCGAGACCGGCGAGTTCGAGACCTACCCGGGCAGCGGGACCTGGGTGCCGCAGTCCCCGTACCAGGTACGGGCCTTCAAGGTCTGGGAGAACTGAGACCGGGTGGTCCGGCCCACGGAACGCCGCGGGGCGGCGGGACCCTTCCGGTCCAGCCGCCCCGCGTCCCCGTGAACTACGCGTCGCCGCCCGCGGCCCCAGGATCGGCCGCGGCCACGTCCAGCAGGTCGTAGCGGTCGACCGCCGTCTTGAGCACCGAACGGTCGATCTTCCCGTCCTTGGCGAGCTCGGTGAGCACCGCCAGGACGATCGACTGGGCGTCGATGTGGAAGAACCGGCGGGCCGCCCCGCGGGTGTCCGCGAAGCCGAAGCCGTCCGCACCCAGTGACTGGTACGCACCGGGCACCCAGCGCGCGATCTGGTCCGGTACCGACCGCATCCAGTCCGAGACCGCCACGAACGGCCCCTGCGCCCCGGACAGCTTGCGCGTCACATACGGCACGCGCTGCTCCTCCTCCGGGTGCAGCAGGTTGTACCGCTCCACGTCCACGGCCTCGCGCCGCAGCTCGTTCCAGGAGGTCGTCGACCAGACGTCCGCCCTGACGTTCCACTCGTCGGCGAGGATGCGCTGCGCCTCGACCGCCCACGGGACCGCCACACCGGACGCCATGATCTGGGCGGGGATCTCGCCCTTCTCGCCGCTGCTGTAGCGGTACACGCCCTTCAGGATGCCCTCGACGTCCACGTCGGCGGGCTCGGCCGGGTGCTGGATCGGCTCGTTGTAGACCGTGAGGTAGTAGAAGACGTCCTCGTTCTCCTCGGGCGTCCCGCCGTACATCCTGCGCAGACCGTCCTTGACGATGTGCGCGATCTCGTACCCGAACGCCGGGTCGTAGGCGACACAGGCCGGGTTGGTCGAGGCGAGCAGCTGCGAGTGGCCGTCCGCGTGCTGGAGGCCCTCACCGGTCAGGGTCGTACGGCCGGCGGTGGCGCCCAGCACGAAGCCTCGCGCGAGCTGGTCGGCCATCTGCCAGAACTGGTCGCCGGTCCGCTGGAAACCGAACATCGAGTAGAAGACGTACACCGGGATCAGCGGCTCGCCGTGTGTGGCGTAGGCCGAACCCGCCGCGACCAGCGAGGCGGTACAGCCGGCCTCGGAGATGCCGTCGTGCAGCAGCTGGCCGGTCGGCGACTCCTTGTAGGCGAGCAGCAGATCGCGGTCCACCGACTCGTACTGCTGACCGAGCGGGTTGTAGATCTTCGCGCTCGGGAAGAACGCGTCCATGCCGAAGGTGCGGTATTCATCGGGTGCGATCAGCACGAAGCGCTTGCCGATCTCCTTGTCCCGCATGAGGTCCTTCAGGATGCGGACGAACGCCATGGTGGTGGCGATCGACTGCTGACCCGAGCCCTTCTTCGCAGTCGCGTACGTCTTGTCCTCGGGCAGTACCAGCGGCTTCGCACGCACCACACGCGTCGGGACGTAACCGCCCAGACCCTTGCGGCGGTCGTGCATGTACTGGATCTCCTCCGAGTCGCGGCCCGGGTGGTAGTACGGCGGGTTGCCGTCCTCCAGATCCTTGTCCGCGATCGGGATGTGCAGCCGGTCCCGGAAGCGCTTCAGGTCCTCGGCCGTGAGCTTCTTCATCTGGTGGGTCGCGTTGCGGCCCTCGAAGTTCGGCCCCAGCGTCCAGCCCTTGACCGTCTGCGCCAGGATCACCGTCGGCTGGCCCTTGTGGGCCTTGGCCGCCGCGTACGCCGCGTAGACCTTGCGGTGGTCGTGACCGCCGCGGCCCAGGTGCAGGATCTGCTGGTCGGACATGTCCTTGACCATGTCCCGCAGCCGGGCGTCGTCACCGAAGAAGTGATCACGGATGTACGCGCCCGTCTCGGTGGCGTACGTCTGGAACTGGCCGTCCGGTGTGGTGTTCAGCTTGTTGACCAGGATGCCCGTGCGGTCCTGCGCGAGCAGCGGGTCCCAGGAGCGGTCCCAGACCAGCTTGATGACGTTCCAGCCGGCACCGCGGAACTGCGACTCCAGCTCCTGGATGATCTTGCCGTTGCCGCGCACCGGGCCGTCGAGGCGCTGGAGGTTGCAGTTGACGACGAAGGTCAGGTTGTCCAGACCCTCGCGGGCGGCGATCGAGAGCTGGCCGAGCGACTCCGGCTCGTCCATCTCGCCGTCACCCAGATACGCCCACACGTGCGAACCGGAGGTGTCCGCGATATCGCGCGCCTCCATGTAGCGGTTCATCCGCGCCTGGTAGATCGCACCGAGCGGGCCGAGACCCATCGAGACGGTCGGGAACTCCCAGAAGTCCGGCATCAGCCGCGGGTGCGGGTAGCTGGACAGGCCGTTCGGCGCCTTCGACTTCTCCTGGCGGAAGGCGTCGAGCTGCGCCTCGCTCAGCCGGTCCAGCAGGAACGCGCGGGCGTAGATCCCGGGGGAGGCGTGCCCCTGGAAGAAGATCTGGTCACCGCCCAGACCGTCGTCCTTGCCGCGGAAGAAGTGGTTGAAGCCCACGTCGTAGAGCGAGGCGGAGGAGGCGAACGTGGCGATGTGGCCACCGACGCCGATCCCCGGACGCTGCGCCCGCGACACCATCACTGCCGCGTTCCAGCGGGTCGCGTTGAGGACCTTGCGCTCGATCTCCTCGTCGCCCGGGAAGAACGGCTCGTCCTTCGTGGCGATGGTGTTCACATAGTCCGTGCTGCGCATCTCCGGCACGGCGACGCGCTTCTCGCGGGCACGCTCGATGAGCCGGAGCATGAGATAGCGGGCCCGCTCACGGCCCCGCTCGTCGACGGCGGCGTCGAGGGAGTCGAGCCATTCCTGGGTCTCTTCGGGATCGAAATCCGGGACCTGACTCGGAAGGCCGCCAATGATGATCGGGTTGCGATCGGATCCGGAAGCCACGCTGTTCCTTCGCTGTTCGGTGCTGCGCTTCGGGGCCTGGTTGAGGGAGTCACGCCCCCGGGTTGTGTACACGTACGCCGTCCCATCGTGTACCGCGAGGGCGCAAACGTCACCTCTACCGAGAGGTAACCAGCGGCTGCCGGCAGACCGGATCCCTGAGGTCCGGATGGGCCGCGGCAGGGCGGGTATCGGAGAACCGAGGCGCGTCGGGCAGGATGGGTCGGGCGAAACCGCAACCATACGCCCAAGGCGTCCAAGTGTTCCCAAACGCTGTTCGACTCCGAATGCCGGACCGAAACGGCATAAGCTGTTCAAGGACGTAAAGGGTGTGGAGGGCCGCACAGGCTCCAGCAGCGGACCCGCCGACAGTGCGGCGACGTGGCACGAAACGTCACCGTTTAGGCGGTCTCGTGCGCTGGGTACTTGCGCGATCCGCCGCTCCCGTGTGGACTACGGCCAGCGCCCCGCGTACGCGCGTGGCTGAAGCATTTTCCGAAACATGATCAGGAGGCAACCCGTGAGCGCGACCGCGGACCACGCGGAGGAGCGGACCAACCCGGCAGCACGCCTGGGGTTCGAGCCCGGACAGGTGGTCCAGGAGATCGGCTACGACGACGACGTCGAGCTGGAGCTCCGTGAGGGCATTGAGGCCACTATCGGCCAGGAACTCGTCGACGAGGACTACGACGACGTCGCTGACGTCGTCCTGCTCTGGTTCCGCGACGAGGACGGCGACCTTACGGACGCGCTGGTGGATGCCATTGGTCTGCTCGAGGAAGGCGGCACGGTCTGGCTGATGACGCCGAAGACCGGCCGTGACGGATACGTCGAGCCGAGCGACATCAACGAGGCTGCCCAGACAGCCGGTCTCGCCCAGACCAAGAGCATCAGTGCGGGCAAGGACTGGACGGGTAGCCGTCTGGCCACACCGAAGGCGGCCAAGGCCAAGCGCTGAACCGCATTTCGCCCCTGAAGGCCCCCGACGGCAGCACGCCGCCCGGGGGCCTTCGTACGTCCGTCGCCCTCCCTGCTGTCTTCGCACGTCCGTGGCGCACCGCCCTCGCTGTCTTCGTGCGTCCGTCGCCCCCCTGCCTTCGCACGTCCGTCGCCCCCGCCGGTACCCGCGGGGTGACCTTCTGCGGGTGCTGCACGGCCGCCAGGGGCCTCTGCGTAGGGTGGGGAGTCACCCGGACAGCCCAGCCCGGCGACGTAGTGAAGGGACGCGCTCCATGGCGATCGAGGTCGGCACCAAGGCCCCGGATTTCGAGCTGAAGGACAACCACGGCCGGACCGTGAAGCTCTCCGACTTCCGAGGCGCCAAGAACGTGGTGCTGCTGTTCTACCCCTTCGCCTTCACCGGCGTCTGCACGGGCGAGCTCTGCGCGCTGCGCGACGAGCTGCCCACGTTCGAGAACGACGACACGCAGCTGCTCGCCGTCTCCAACGACTCCATCCACACCCTGCGCGTCTTCGCCGAGCAGGAGGGCCTCGAATACCCGCTGCTCTCGGACTTCTGGCCGCACGGCGAGACGTCGCGGGCGTACGGCGTCTTCGACGAGGAGAAGGGCTGCGCGGTGCGCGGCACCTTCATCATCGACAAGGAGGGCGTGGTGCGCTGGACCGTCGTCAACGGCCTGCCCGACGCGCGCGACCTCAACGACTACATCAAGGCGCTCGGCTCGCTCTGATCCGAGATCCGGGGGATCTCCGGGCGACCCCCGGTCTAAAGCCTGCTTCGGCCGGGAACCGGTCACTAGGATCCACTCGTTGATCGGATGCCAACGCAACGTGGAGGCGCCGGCACCGGCCGGCCCCCAATAAACCAATGGGAGGACTCGTGGGAGTCAGCCTCAGCAAGGGCGGCAACGTCTCGCTGACCAAGGCCGCGCCCAACCTGACCGCGGTCATCGTGGGTCTGGGCTGGGACGCTCGTACCACCACCGGCGGAGATTTCGACCTGGACGCCAGCGCCCTGCTGACGAACGCCGAGGGCAAGGTCGGCAACGACGGCAATTTCGTCTTCTTCAACAACCTCAAGAGCCCCGACGGCTCCGTCGAGCACACCGGTGACAACCTCACCGGTGAGGGCGAGGGCGACGACGAGGTCATCAACGTGAACCTGGCCGGTGTCCCGGCCGATGTCGACAAGATCGTCTTCCCGGTCTCGATCTACGAGGCCGAGTCGCGGCAGCAGAGCTTCGGCCAGGTGCGCAACGCGTACATCCGCGTGGTCAACCAGGCCGACAACAGCGAGCTCGCCCGCTACGACCTGAGCGAGGACGCCTCGACGGAGACCGCCATGGTCTTCGGCGAGCTGTACCGCAACGGCGCCGAGTGGAAGTTCCGCGCCATCGGTCAGGGCTACGCCTCGGGTCTGCGCGGCATCGCGCAGGACTTCGGCGTCAACGTCTAGACAGCCGATCCGGGGCCGCGCCTGCACGGGCGCCGCACCGGGCAGGCACCAGCACGTCCCGTCCGGCGCCGCACCCTGTGCGGCGCCGGACGCGCTCAACAGACGGTTCATCGACTCGGGGAGGACACACACCATGGGCGTCACGCTCGCCAAGGGAGGCAATGTCTCCCTCTCCAAGGCCGCACCCAATCTCACCCAGGTGCTGGTCGGGCTCGGCTGGGACGCACGAGCCACCACGGGGGCCGACTTCGACCTCGACGCCAGCGCGCTGCTGTGCCAGTCGGGCCGGGTGCTCGGCGACGAATGGTTCGTGTTCTACAACAACCTCACGAGCCCCGACGGCTCCGTGGAGCACACCGGTGACAACCTCACGGGTGAGGGTGAGGGCGACGACGAGTCGGTCATCGTGAACCTCACGCAGGTGCCGGCCCATTGCGACAAGATCGTGTTCCCGGTCTCGATCCATGAGGCCGACAACCGCGGCCAGACGTTCGGCCAGGTCAGCAATGCGTTCATCCGGGTGGTGAACCAGGCGGACGGCCAGGAACTCGCGCGTTACGACCTCAGTGAGGACGCCTCGACGGAGACCGCGATGATCTTCGGCGAGCTCTACCGTTATAACGGCGAGTGGAAGTTCCGTGCAGTGGGGCAGGGGTACGCGTCAGGACTGCGAGGCATCGCTCTAGACTTCGGGGTCAACGTTTCGTAAAGCCGCGCACGGCGCGGGGGAGCCCCGTACACCTCGGGGGAGACCTGTTACACAGATGATGGGGTAGCCAGTGCTTCTGAAAACCTTCGGCTGGTCGTTCGCGATTACCGCGCTCGGCCTGGTCGCAGCCCTGTTCTACGGGGGGTGGCAAGCCTTCGGGGTGGTCGCGATCCTTTCCGTCCTGGAGATCTCGCTGTCCTTCGACAACGCGGTCGTCAACGCCGGAATCCTGAAGAAGATGAGTGCCTTCTGGCAGAAGATCTTCCTCACGGTCGGCGTGCTCATCGCGGTCTTCGGCATGCGGCTGGTGTTCCCCGTCGTCATCGTGGCCATCACCGCCAAGCTGGGGCCGATCGAGGCTGTCGATCTTTCGTTCAACGACCCGGACCGCTACAAGGAACTGGTCACCGACGCGCACCCGGCCATTGCCGCCTTCGGTGGCATGTTCCTGTTGATGATCTTCCTCGACTTCATCTTCGAGGACCGTGACATCCAGTGGCTGCGCTGGATCGAGCGCCCGCTCGCCAAGCTCGGCAAGGTCGACATGCTGTCGGTCTGCATCGCGCTGGTGGTCCTGCTCGTCACGGCCATGACGTTCGCGACGCACGCGCACCAGCACGGCGGCGTACACGCCGACAAGGGTCAGACGGTCCTGCTCGCCGGCATCGCGGGCCTGATCACGTATCTCATCGTCGGCGGGCTCTCCGGCCACTTCGAGAACAAGCTCGAGGAAGAGGAGGAACGCGAGCACGAGGCGGAGGAGGAAGCCGAGCGCACGGGGAAGAAGCTGTCCGCGGTCGTACTCTCCGGCAAGGCCGCGTTCTTCATGTTCCTCTACCTGGAAGTGCTCGACGCGTCCTTCTCGTTCGACGGCGTGATCGGTGCGTTCGCCATCACCAACGAGATCGTGCTGATGGCGCTCGGTCTCGGTATCGGCGCCATGTACGTCCGTTCGCTCACGGTCTACCTGGTCCGCCAGGGCACCCTGGACGACTACGTCTACCTGGAGCACGGCGCCCACTACGCGATCGGCGCGCTGGCTGTCATCCTGCTCGTCACGATCCAGCACGAGATCAACGAGATCATCACCGGTCTCGTGGGCGTCGTCCTGATCGCCTGGTCCTTCTGGTCGTCGGTCCGGCGCAACAAGGCGCTCGAGGCTGAGGAGGGCGAGGGAAAAGCTGAAGTCACCGCCGGGGTGTGACCCGGTAGGGATTGAGGAACGCTCTCTGCGGGGCGGCTCGTACGGCGAGGGTTATCGGGGAACACCCGGACCCGGACCGGAGCCGCCCCGCAGCGGTGTGTGCGTCGCATGTGTCGCATGCGACGGGTGTCGGGCCGAGATGTGTGGGGGTTGGAGATGGCGTTCTGGGACAGCCTGTGGCCGGGGCGGGAAGCACAGTTCGAGTCGGGCAGCGCGGCCACCAACTCCATCGTGCTCTCCAGGCGGCACGCCACGGTCTCCCTGACCAAACAGGGCGCGCTGACCGGAAACCTCCGGGTCAACCTCTCGTGGCGGATGCGGACATCGGACATCGAGGGCCGGTCGGGACAGAGCGGCCGGCTGCTGCGGCCCTTCAAGCTCTTCAAGCCCGATGTGGTCCAGGCGCACACCCAGGGCGTGGTCAACGTCGACCTGGACCTGGGCTGCATGTACGAGCTGGCGGACGGCACCAAGGGCGTGGTGCAGCCGCTCGGCAACCTGATCGGCGATCTGAACGCGCCGCCGTACATCAGGCTCAGCGGAGACGACCGCTTCGGGGCGCCGTCCGGGGAGACCGTCTACGTCAACCTCGACCAGCGCGACCAGATCAAGCGGCTG
Organism: Streptomyces sp. NPDC127177; assembly: GCF_042672475.1. Lineage (NCBI taxonomy): Bacteria > Bacillati > Actinomycetota > Actinomycetes > Kitasatosporales > Streptomycetaceae > Streptomyces > Streptomyces sp. NPDC127177. Next base: position 89,841 of record NZ_JBHXUW010000003.1, on the reverse strand, counting down.
CTGTTCTTCGTCTACATCTACGACCAGACGCCGGCCTTCGACCGTACGCACGCCAAGGTGACGCTCTACCCCGGCAACGGGCCCCGCATCGAGATCGAACTCGACGAACGGGCCCCGCAGGCCCGCTCGTGCGCCGTGTTCACCGTGGAGAACGTCAAGGACGAACTGATCGTGCGGCGCGAGGTGAAATTCGTGTACGGCTTCCAGTCGGAGCTGGACCGGCTGTACGGCTACGGGATGCAGTGGGGACGCGGGTACAAGTCCCGCGCCTAGGATGCCGTTTCGGAAGTGCCGTCGTCCGCCCGCGGCGCAGGTGGGGGCTTCCGGAACAGGGCCTGGGGTCTGTTCCATACCCTCTGGCGGGCGCACGACGGATTACGGGACAGCCTTGGGCTCTGCGTCTGGATCGGGACGGATCACGGCCGGGGCGGGCGCCGCGTCGGAGCCCTGGGAACTGCTGTCAGGGCTCGGCCGGGGCGGGCGCCGCGTCGGAGCTCTGGGAACTGCTGTCAGGGCCGTATGAACTGCGGGCCCTGCGGCGGCAGGACAAAATTCGGGTCCGGGGCGTGCGCTGCCGCCGCGGCGGGCTGCGGATAGCCGTACGCGGGCTGTGCGGAGGCCGGCTGGGGATAGCCGTAGGCCGCCGGCTGCGGAGCCGGGGCGGGCGGGGCCGCCGCGGGCTGTGGATAGCCGTATGCGGGCTGCTGGTGCTGCACCGTGACCTGCGCGTCCGGTCCGGCGGCCGGAGCGGGCGGAAAGGCCGGGGCGGGCGGCAGGGGCGTCTGATCGGGCTCGGCCGCGGCCTCCGCCTCGTCGACGGAGATACCGAAGGCGGTAGCGAGGCCGACCAGCCCCGTCGGGTAGCCCTGTCCGACGGCACGGAACTTCCAGCCATCGCCGCGCCGGTACAGCTCGCCGCAGATGATCGCGGTCTCCTCGCCGGTCTCCGGCCGTACCTCGAACACGGCGAGCGGCTCGCCGCCCGTCGCCGTGGCGTCGTAGAGCATGATGCACAGGTCGCGCACCCGTTCGAAGGCGGCTCCGTCGGAAGACGCGGCGATGACCACCTGGTCGACCGAGGGGTCGAGCGCGTTGAGATCGGCCTCGATAGTGTCCGTCAGCCCCTCGGCGAGGCTCCGCTTCGGGAGCCTCCGTACCAGGCCGGAGGGGTGGCGGGGCTGGTTGTAGAAGACGAAGTCCTCGTCCGAGCGCACGCGGCCGCCGGCGCCGAGCAGCAGGGCCGAGGCGTCCACGTCGGGAACCCCGGCGCCCGGGGTCCAGCGCAGCACGGCCCGTACGGCCATGGCGTCGAGTGGGACGTTCGAGCCTTTCACCATCGCGTGCGTCATGGCGGTCATCCTGCCTGCTGGCTGCCCCTGCGGACAACGCGGGGTCGCGAGCCGTGTCTCCGTGGAATGTCGGAACCACCCCGTCCGCACCCTTCGGAACCGTCGTGAAATGGACGAGTTACCCGGAATTCATGTGGCCAGGGAACTGCCGGCACCCGTCCGTACGTACTATTACCGGCCACACGTTGTCCGGTCGGTCAGGTAGTACGGGGGGAATCACATGCGTCATTTCGGGCATATCGCACCCACTGTCAGAGGCGACCTGTTCTTCCAGCAGCCGTGCACCTTCGACGCCGACGCGCCGGCCCGCCTGCTCTCGGCCGCTCTGGGAGCCACCCTCTACAGTCCCGCCACCCGGCCGAGACTCGCCGACGACGTCATCAAGCAGGTCGCGCGCGGGGTCGTCTCGATGGTGTTGTGCCTGGAGGATTCGATCGACGACTCCGAGGTGGCCGGCGCCGAGGAGAACCTGGTCGCGCAGTTCGCCGAACTGGACGCGCGCGGCGGTGAACTGCCACTCCTCTTCATCCGGGTCCGTGAGCCGCACCAGATCACCGACCTGGTGCGCAGGCTCGGCGACACCGTCCGCTTGTTGTCCGGTTTTGTACTTCCGAAGTTCACGCAAGAGCGCGGCGCGCCGTTCATGGAAGCGCTGACCAAGGCGGAATCCGTCGGCGGCCACCGGCTCTTCGCCATGCCCGTGCTCGAATCGCCTGAGCTGCTCCACCTGGAGACCCGCCAGGCGGCCCTCCAGAAGATCGCCGCCACGGTGGACTCGTACCGGGACAGGGTGCTTGCGCTGCGACTCGGCGTCACCGACTTCTGCTCGGCGTACGGACTGCGCAGGGCGCCCGACATGACGGCGTACGACGTCCGGATCGTCGGTGACGTCATCGCCGACGTGGTCAACGTGCTGGGCCGGGCGGACGGCACCGGTTTCACGATCACAGGGCCCGTGTGGGAGTACTTCCGACTCCAGGAGCGCATGTTCAAGCCACAGCTGCGCCGCAGCCCCTTCCTGGAGGGCCGGGCCGAAGAGCTGCGCACGGCTCTGATCGAGCACGACCTGGACGGCCTGCTGCGGGAGATCGAGCTCGACCGGGCGAACGGCCTGCTCGGCAAGACCTGCATCCACCCGTCGCACGTCGCGCCCGTGCACGCGCTGTCGGTGGTCAGTCACGAGGAATTCAGCGACGCCCAGGACATCCTGCGGCCGGAGCGCGGGGGCGGCGGCGTGCTGCGTTCCGCGTACACGAACAAGATGAACGAAGTGAAACCGCACCGGGCCTGGGCCGAGCGCACCCTTCAGCGGGCCGAGGTCTTCGGAGTGGCGCGGGAGGACGTCGGCTTCGTGGAGCTGCTGGCCGCGAGCCTCGCGGAGTGAGCGTGCCGCGCGGTGGCGGTGTTCCGGGCAGGTGGAGAACGGGCGCGAACAGGCATGAACGGGCGCGAACGAATATGAACGCGCGTGCGAACCTGAGTAGGACACTGGATCTGGATACGGCACGGAGTACGACACCGAGCGCGCCCTGATGAGCGGGTCGCGCAGCGAGGAAAGAGACGGCGAACGTGGTGTGGTCGGGTAGCTGGGTCGCGGAGCGGCTGGGCGTCGAGCTCGTGGGCGACGGTGAGCTGCGTGAACTGCTGGGCCTCGCCCTGCGGCGCAACCCCAAGCGGGCGCATCTGCTGGTGTCCCACGTACTCGGCAAGCACGTGCCGCAGTACCCCTCGGTGGTCTACGGCGCCGGATTCGAGCTCGGCCGCCGGGTACGGGAGCTGCTCGGCGAGACGGGGGCCGGCCGCGCGGTCGTGCTCGGCTACGCGGAGACGGCCACCGGCCTGGGCCACGCGGTCGCCGACGGTCTGGGCACCGCACCGTACCTCCACTCGACCCGGCGCCCCGTCGAGGGCGTGGCCCGGGCGGGCGGCTTCGAGGAGTCGCACTCCCACGCCACCTCGCACCTGCTGCTCCCGGAGGACCCGGAGCTGCTGGCGGGAGACGGGGGCGGCAGAGGCGGTTCCGGTGGTGCGGGAGTCTGTGGTGGTGCCGCCGATGTGAGCGCATCCGGTGGTGCGGGTGTTTCCGGTGGTGCGGGTGTTTCTGATGGTGCCACTGATGTGGGTGCTTCCACAGGTGCTTCCACAGGTGCTTCCACTGACGTCGGCTTCTCCGCCCGCTCCGGGGATACGCACTCGTCCGACGCGGTACTCGTGCTGGTCGACGACGAGTTCTCCACCGGCAACACCGTCCTCAACACCATCCGGGCCCTGCACGAGCGCTACCCCCGCAACCGCTACGTCATCGTGGCCCTGGTCGACATGCGCTCGCCGGAGGACCGCGGGCGACTGGCCGAGTTCGCCGCGGAGATCGGCGCCCGCGTCGACCTGGTGGCGAGGAACTCCGGCACGGTCCGCCTTCCGGAAGGCGTCCTGGAGAAGGGGCAGGCGCTGGTCACGGCCGAGGAGGCTGCGCAGCAGACGTCCGAAGCCCCACTCCTGGCCCTCAGCCCAGCTCCCGGCCCAGCCCCCCGCCCGGCCGCCCGCGTGGACCTGCGCTGGCCCGAAGGCGTCCCCGACGGCGGCCGGCACGGCTTCACGCCCGCGCACCGGGCGATTCTTGAACCGGCGCTCCCCGCCATGGCGGACCGCATCGCCGCGACGCTGGACGACGGGGCGCGCCGCGTACTGGTCCTGGGCTTCGAGGAGCTGATGTACGCGCCGCTGCGCCTGGGCACCGCCCTGGAGGACCGCATGGCCGCCGAGGTCCGCTACTCCACGACGACCCGCTCGCCGGTCCTCGCGGTGGACGACCCGGGCTACGCGATACGCACCCGGCTGGTCTTCCCGGCCCACGACGACCCGGCCGACGGCCCCGGTGACCGGTACGCGTACAACGTCGCGGGCGCCGGCTTCGACGCCGTCGTGGTCGTCGTCGACTCCACCGCCGACACACCCGAACTGCACGCCCCCGATGGCCTGCTGGCGCAGCTCGCCCCGCACACCGCCCAGGTCCTGCTCGCGGTCGTCCCCTCGTACGTACCGGCCGACGAGACGTCCGCCGTCCCCGCCCCGCCCGCGGCCCCCACTCCGTCGTACGCCCCCGAACGCCAGGAAGAACCCCGCATGCTGCCCGAGCCCCTCCGCGGTCCCGCCTTCTCCTCATACGCGCCGGACGAGGTCGGCTGGCTGCTCCAGGACCTCTCGGGCACCGAGCTGGAGGCGCCCACCGAGGAGCGCGAGGAGGCGATACAGAGCGGCGGCGCGCACTACGCCGAGTCGCTGCCCGTCGAGTACCAGCCGTCCGACCAGTACCAGGACCTGTTCAAGGCGGCCCTGGACCTGTCGGCCGCCCGTATCGCCCGCGCCGTCGGCACCGTCACCGAGACGGTCCTGGCGGAGCGCGGCCCGCGGCCCGTGCTGGTCTCGCTGGCCAGGGCCGGTACCCCCGTCGGCGTACTGATGCGCCGCTGGGCCCAGCACCGGCACGGCGTCGAGCTGCCGCACTACGCCGTGTCGATCGTGCGCGGCCGGGGCATCGACGCCAACGCCCTGCGCTGGCTGGCCGCCCACCACAACCCGGCCGACGTCGTCTTCGTCGACGGCTGGACCGGGAAGGGTGCCATCACGCGCGAACTGGCCGCAGCCATCGCCGAGTTCGAAGAGGCCGCCGGGACCGAGGGCTTCGACCCGGAGATCGCGGTCCTGGCCGACCCAGGCGGCTGCGTCCGCACGTACGGCACCCGCGAGGACTTCCTGATCCCGTCAGCCTGCCTCAACTCCACGGTTTCCGGGCTGATCTCCCGTACGGTCCTGCGTTCCGACCTGGTCGGTCCGGACGACTTCCACGGTGCGAAGTTCTACCGCGAGCTCGCCGGATCCGATGTGTCCGGCCACTTCCTCGACACCGTCACCGACCGCTTCGACGAGGTCGTCGATGCCGTGGACGCCGAGGTGAAGGAGCTGCTCACCGCCGACCGCGCACCCACCTGGGAGGGCTGGGCGGCGGTGGAGCGGATCAGCGAGGAGTACGGCATCCACGACGTGAACCTGGTCAAGCCGGGCGTCGGCGAGACGACCCGGGTGCTGCTGCGCCGGGTCCCGTGGAAGATCCTCGCCAAGCGGGGCGCGGGCTCGGACCTGGAACACATCAGGCTGCTGGCCGAGCAGCGCGGCGTACCGGTCGAGGAGGTCGACGAACTCCCGTACACATGCGTCGGCTTGATCCACCCCAAGTACACGCGCGGGGCGACCGGCGCGGACGGCAAGGCGGTGGACTCCAAGTGACCTCCCCCATGGTCTCCCCGACGACCGCGCAGCCGACTGCCCAGCCATCCCCTCAGTCACCTGGTCGGCCGGCCGTCCAGCCATCCCCTCAGCCACCTGCTCGGCCGGCCGTCCAGCCATCCCCTCAATCACCCTCTCGGCCGACCGTCCAGCCACCGGCTCAGCCATCCGACCAGCCGATCGTCCGCCCGGCCTCCCCGGTGACGTTGGTCGCCAGCGACCTCGACCGCACGCTCATCTACTCGGCGGCGGCCCTCCAACTCCCGATGCCGGACGCGGAGGCCCCCCGGCTGCTCTGTGTCGAGGTGTACGACCACAAGCCGCTCTCGTACGTCACGGAGACGGCCGCCGAACTCCTCGCCGAACTGGCCCGCACCACGGTCTTCGTACCGACCACCACCCGGACCCGCGAGCAGTACCACCGCATTCACCTACCGGGACCCGCGGCCCGGTTCGCGATCTGTGCCAACGGCGGCCACATCCTGGTGGACGGCGAGTCCGACCGGGACTGGCAGCGGACCGTGGCCGGCCGGCTGGCCGACGAGTGCGCCTCGCTGGCGGAGGTCCGCGCCCACCTCGTGTCCGCCGCCGATCCCGCCTGGCTGCTCAAGGAACGGGTCGCCGAGGACCTCTTCGCCTACCTCGTCGTCGACCGTGCGCTGCTCCCGCCGGACTGGAGGCAGGAGCTGGCCGAGTGGGCGGAGCCGCGCGGCTGGACCGTCTCGCTCCAGGGACGCAAGATCTACGCCGTACCGCGCCCGCTTACCAAGAGCGCGGCGATGCGCGAGGTCGCCCGCCGCACGGGCGCAACGCTCACCCTCGCCGCCGGTGACTCCCTCCTTGACGCCGACCTGTTGCTCGCCGCCGACCACGGCTGGCGCCCGGGCCATGGTGAACTGGCCGAGGCCGACTGGAGCGCCCCGCACGTGGAGGCGACCGCCGAGCGGGGCGTGGCCGCGGGCGAGGAGATCCTGCGACGCCTCCTTCTGACGTCGGGACTGCGCCGGGCCGCGTGACAGGGGAACGCCGGGCCGCGTGAGACGGGAACGCCGTGCCACGCGGCTGCGACAGGAACGCCATCCCGCCCGCCACGCCGCCGAATTCACTCGAGCCGGCTGCATCCGGCGGCTACAGTCACCGCGTTCTCGCCCGCCGGGGGGAACTCGGCCGACCAGGAAGTTGAGCGATGACCAAGGGAAACGAAACCAAGATCACTGACGAGCTGTACGCGTACATGCTGGCGCACAACCCGCCGCTGGACGCGGTTCAGCGCGAGCTCGTCGAGACCACGTACGCCAAGCTGCCGGACCACGCGGGCATGCAGTCGGCGGAGGAACAGGGCCCACTGCTGGCCTTCCTCGTCCGGCTGACCGGGGCCCGCCACATCGTGGAGGTCGGGACCTTCACCGGCTTCTCCGCCCTGTCCATGGCGCAGGCCATGCCCGCCGACGGACGGCTGATCGCCTGCGACGTCTCCGAGGAGTGGACGGCCTACGGTCGCGAGGCCTGGGAGAAGGCGGGCGTCGCCGACCGCATCGAGCTGCGGATCGCCCCGGCCCTGGACACACTGCGCGCGATGCCCACCGAACCCCACATCGACTTCGCCTACCTCGACGCGGACAAGGGCAACTACATCCCGTACTGGGAGGAACTGGTGCCCCGGATGCGCCAGGGCGGCGTCATCGCCACGGACAACGTGCTCTTCCACGGGCGCGTGACCGAGCCGCAGGCGACCGGCGGAGCAGCGGCCATCAAGGAGTTCAACGACCACGTGTCCGCCGACCCGCGGATGGACAGCGTGCTGCTCACGGTCTCGGACGGCCTGACGATTTCGCGCAAGCGTTCCTGACGCTCGGGCGCAAGCGTTCCTGATCCTCGCGCAAGCATTGACGAGCGAGCGAGCGAACGAGCGAACGAGCGAACGCGGGCCGTGGGGCGCGGCCCGCCGACGTCGGCTCAGCCGCAGCAGCCCCCACCGCAGCAGCCACCGCCACCGCCTCCACCGTCCGACGGCGCGGGTGCGGGCGCGGAACCCGCCGAGCCGCCCACAGCGACGGCGACGGTGGAGAGGAGCTTCACGGTGTCCTCGTGCCCGGCGGGGCAGGGGGCGGGTGCCGAGGACTGGGCCATCGGGCGACGGAGTTCGAACGTGTGTCCGCAGGAGCGGCAGCGGTACTCGTAACGAGGCATGTGCTCAGGCTATCGGCCGCGGGCCAGAAAGGCCCTGAGCCTGGCGCTCCGAGGACGAGGTGTGGAGGACGGGGGAGCGGAGGCCGAGGGCGTGGAGGACGGCGGCGTGGAGGACGCCCGGACCACGACGGGCATCCTTTCGACCGGCCTCCGTCGCCGTTCGAGGCGCTCCTCGTCCGCGGCTTCCTCGGGATGGCGGCTCCGCCAGTACGGATTGTCGTGGGGGAGCCCGCCACTGACCCGCCCGTACATCCCGAACATCATCAGCAGCAGACCGACGACGAAGCTGAACAGCACGTTCTGGATCTTGAACGCGAGGAAGTTGAGCCCGGTGTCCAGCAGCGCGAGATTCACGAATCCGCTGAGGATGAAGAGGATGCCCAGCACCATGTTGAGCGTCGAGGCGAAGTTGCCGCTGACCATCATGCCGACGAAGAGCAGCAGCCCCACACAGATGGACAGGACGCTGAGGGCGCCATTGGTGCTGAGACCGGCGACGGTGTCGCCGCCGGTGTCGAAGAAGCCGATCTTGTCGATCAGCCCGAGAATGCCGAAGGCGAGCAGGACCAGACCCATCAGCCCCGCCCCGCCCCGGTAGACGCGGCTGAGCCGGTGGTCGACGGGCAGGTGCTCATCGATCCGGGCGACCTTGGTCTTACGGTGAGCAGCCGGCCTTCGAGCGGGACGCAGTACGTGACTGGCCATGGAGTGGGCCTCCTTCGGGTAATACCAGGATGGCTCCGGGGGAGGCGAGGCGCACGTCAGCGCCGGACGAACGGATCAAGGGGACGACACAAGGGGACGGCACAAGAAGACCACCCCAAGGGGCGGCCCGAGGGGGCACAGGCGGACGGCCCAAAGGGGAGGCCAGGGGGGGCGGCCCACGGGGGAGGCTCAGTGGCGAGGCTCAGGGGGACTGATCAGGTCCCGGCTCCCAGTTCCCCGCGGATCTCGGAGACGACGCGAGAGGCGCTCTGCCGTACGCCTTCCGTCACGGTCAGGAAGTGCCAGTAGTCGGGATGACGCCCTTCGAGACCGGTGACGGCTTGGTCGAGCCGGGCCACCGCGTCGTCCAGGGGGCGGGCGTGGCGCGGATCGGGGGTGTTGCGCCCGGCCATGGCCAGCCGCTGGGCGTCCCGGATCGCGAACCGGGTCCGCTGGATCTCCTGCTGCGGGTCCTTGGCGACGGCGTCAAGCCGCTGCAGCCGGTCACCGGCCGCGGACACCGCCTCGTCCGTGGCGTTGAGCAGGGCCCGTACGGTGCTCAGCCGGGAGGTCGCATCGGCCCAGCGCTGTTCGTCACGCGCCTTCACGGCTTCCTTCAGCTTCTCCTCGGCCTGGCGCACATTGACCGCCGCCTGCTCGGGCACCGGCTGAAGATCCTGCCAGCACGCGGCGGAGAACCGGCGCCGCAACTCGCTGAGCACGGGCTCGACGGAAGCCGACCGCGTGGTCAGAGCCTGAGCGCGCGTACGAAGCGACACCAGCCGACGATCGATCTCGGCGGCCCGCTCGGGCAACTGGTCCGCTTCGGCCCGCACGGCCTCCGCATCCCGGAGCACCTGATCGGCGCGCTGGATGGTCTCGGCCACGCCGTGCCGGCCGGCGCCCTGGTTGAGCTTGGTCAGCTCGGGGGCGAGGGCGGCGAGCCGCGCCGCGAGATCATCCGCTCGCAGTCCGGACTCCCGCACCTTGTCGAGAGCATTGCTCGCGGACAGGAGCGCCTGTCGCGCCCGCTCCACAGCGGGCGCGAGCCGGGCGAGCTGGGTCTCGGCACTGCCCAGCAGCGGCCCCAGACCGGCCGCGAAACGGTCCAGCTCGCCCTTGACCCGTACGAGATCGTCCTTGGCGGAGGACAGCTGGCTCCTGGCCTGCGTGGCGATCGACGGCTCAAGATCGTCGCGGTCCAGATCGTGCGCGTCGACGGCGGTGATGTAGGCGTGACTGGCCTCGTCGATGCGTCGCCCCAGGGCGGCGAAGTCGTCGACGGCTTTGCGCGCGGCCGGTGAGCTGTCCACCGCGGTGATCGTCTCTATCGAGATCTGCAGATCGCGCTGGGCCGTGTCCAGCTCGTAGAAAGCCTCGGCGGCGGCATCCTTCGCCGCCTGCGCCTCGGCCCGCTGCCCCTCGCCGCGCCCGCCGAACCAGCGCCGCGTACCGCCACCGGCGAAGGCCGCCGGCAGCGCGCGGACGAGTAGTGGCACCGGCAGCAGCATCAGCACGAGGACATCTCGGACGTCTCTGACGGCGGAACTCGCACCCGCTCTCGCCTGCGGCTTCGCGTGTGTCGCCGTCACATCCCTCTCCCGTGCCGATTCGCCCTGCCCGGTACATTCTCCCACCAGGTAAGGACGAACACACGGGCCGGTTAGTTCGCGCTTCGCACTGTGACTTCCCCGTTGTTGCTCCGGGCCTTCACCACATGAGGACTGTCGTCGCTGCGGGGTACCTCCACCGAGGTGTTCCCGTTGTCGGTCCTGGCACTCACCGCGTACGTGGTGCTGTCACCCGGCAGCTCGATGGTGACCTTCCCGTTGTTACTGACGGTGTCCACCAACGTCGGTACGGCAGTGAACCCGAGCCGCACGGACCCGTTGTTCGAGTCGGCCGTCACGGACGAACCGGAGATCCCCTCGGCAACGATGGCGCCGTTGTCGCTTCCCAGCTTCAGGGCCCCGCTGGAGTCACGCACGGTCACCTTGCCGTTGTCGGATCGCAGGACGAGCGGGGTGTCGAACCCGGACGCCTCGATCTTCCCGTTGTCCCCCCGCGCGGTGACCGCCACCCCGCGCGGCACCTTCACCTGGTGCCTGGACGCGCAGTTACTGATCATGGCATCGCACTTCACCTTCAGCGTCAGCGTGTCGCCCTCCAGCTTCCACCGGGCCTCGGGCCCGCTCCCGAGCACCACCCACCCATCGACCTGCCGGGTCACCTCGACCTCCTTCACATCGGCAGGCACGAGCTCCAGACTCGTGTTGTCCGTATCGATGGTCAGCTTCTTCCCGCTGAAGGCGAACGCCTTGTGCTCGACGGGTGCGTCATCGGCGTCCGTACTGCCGCAGCCCGTAAGAACGACGGCGGCAATCAGCGCCCCGCCGGTCGCGACGAGTGTGCGGCTTCGGGTGCGGGTGCGGGTGCCGGTTCGGAATGCCACGGTGATCGTTCCCCCAGGTCGTGCGCCGGTCGCTTCACTGCTCTGCGCTCTCGCTCAAGGTATGCGGGCACCGACTCCCGGCGGAATCGGGACGGCTACCGTATGCGGGGTAGGGATATCCCCCGCCTCCCACACACCCCCGCCCACCCCGGCTGCTGGGGCCGGCAACCGTTTGTGACCAGGGGCCGTAGTCCATGTACGCTGTTGCCTCATCCACGGGTGCGTAGCTCAGGGGTAGAGCGCTGCTCTTACAAAGCAGATGTCGGCAGTTCGAAACTGCCCGCGCCCACCAGCAGGACATACAGAAAAGGCCCAGGTCATCGGCGGTAAGCCGAGAGCCTGGGCCTTGTTCGTTCCTCCGTGATTCCGGCGAGGGAGTGGGAGTCGTGCCACTTACGTGCCAGATACGTCGTCGGGCTCTGCTGGCCGGGCCTTTCTGATCTGCTCGTCGACGTGAGCGGCGATCGCGTGGTCGCGGCCGTTCACCAGGTGTTGGTAGATCAGCGCGGCGCGCACAGACGAGTGGCCCATCCGCTGCATCAGCTCACGCTGTGGGCGAGGCTCAGTCGGCAGGCGTTGTGTATCCCGCACGGGCAGGCCGGTCAGTGTCTCCAGGAGTTCCAACTCGCCGTTCGCCCTAAGCCATCGGCCGGCAGTGGGCGTCAGGGGCACGGCTACCTGCCAGCCGAGGGCGATGGCTGGCTCGACCAGGCCGGTGCGTAGTTGCTCGACTCCATCGGCTGCCGAGCCCACGGCCCCCAGCACTCCGCGGCTGCCTGCACTCACAGTTCCACCATCCCGTATTGGTCCATCCCCACGGCCAGCGGTACAGCAGAGAAGTACGCAACCACAGCGACTATCAGCAACCGTTGCTGGTCCCCAGCCCCCGCGTGGGCAGGCCGACAGACCTCAGTGACCGTCACGCCGATGGTTCGAATCGAGGGGCTTACAGTGCTCTACGTGTACTCGGCGAGGAACTGCGGCCGGTACTGCTGCTGATAGCGGTCTATCGCCTGTCGCAGCATGGTGGCCCCGCCCGGAACACGGTTGCTCAGGTGTTCCCAGCCTACGAAGCGCAGGTGGTCTGGGATCTCGACCAGGCCGGTGATCGCATCCCAGAATGCGGCCCAGTTCATGCCGTAGAAGCCAGGGAAGTGCAGTGCCCGCGCGAGTGCTGCATGGAGTCCGCGCTCGTCGGTCACAGAACTGACGTCGATGGTGAGCATGCTTGCGATCCTTGCATGGGCCAGCGGGGGCCTGCGTGCCAGATCCGTGCCAGAACGAGCGGTCAGCCCCGGCCAATCGGAGTGCGTAAGGGCTCAGGCATACGCGTCGGGCGCAGTGCCGTCGTGTGCCTCTCGACCAGCTCAAACGATTTAGGGACTGCTGCCAGGCTTTCAAAGCAGATGTCGGCAGTTCGAAACTGCCCGCGCCCACCAGTGCAGAGGCCCCCAACCGATCATGGTTGGGGGCCTTCGGCGTCTGCGTCGGCTCGGGTGTGATCGCTCTGGCAGGGTGTGCCGATGCGGATACCCAGACAGGCGGCGGGAGTCGCGGTGTTGGACTCCGCCGGAGCGGTTTTCGTGTTCCGCTATGACAACGAGGAGGTCCGTGTCCACTGGGCGATGCCGGGCGGTGGCATGGAGCCGGGTGAGACGCCGCTGTAGACAGCTCAGCATGAGTTGCGCGGGGAGACCGGGTGCGTCGATGTCGAAATCGGTACCGTGTTCTGCGTCTGGGAGCACGGTTCACCCGAGCCGGAGTCCCCGTCCGGCAGCATGAGCACATTTTCCTCGCGCATGCTCCTCACCGAGATCCGGCCGGTGACCTTGCTGCCGCTGATGCGGCAGACAGTATTCTGCGCCGGCGATGGTGGACGCCGGATGATCTGACTGGTGCCGCGGAGCCGTTGTGGCCGCCGCCGCAGCTGCCAGAGCTGCTTGCCGGTGTACGGAGGGACGGGCCGCCTGAGGTGCCGGTTGGCCTCGGCTGCGTGCCGAGGCCGGTTGGTCTTGGCTACGTGCCGAATCCCCGGTAGCGCCGGCAGGTTGGACGTGCTGTTTGCCTCCGGCTGAGGCTACTTGCCGATGGTCACCTTCTCGTTGTCGAGGAGGGCTGTGTGCGTGGCCGATGTGGCGATCAACAGGATGAGCAGCAGGCCTGTGAACGAGTTGTCGCCATCGGAATCCACCGCCGTAGCGATGCCGAGGACGGCCACCTCGACGACGACGTAAGTGATGGCCACCCAGGGCTTGATGACCCCTTTGACCGTGGCGACGACGAAGGGGATCGCCGCACCGATGCCGATCGTCACGAGCGGGAGCAGGATCCAGACGACCTTGGCGAGGGTGGAGCCGAACATGCGAGGTCGCGCATTTGGAAGCGGGGTGGTGATGTACGGGCTCGGGCCCTGCCCGGCGGGCTGATACGGGTTGCTCATGGTCTCTCCCGGTGGACGAAATGCCGTGAGGGCATTGCAGCGCAGGTGAGAGCGACGTGCAGGGCTGTGACAGTTCCATTACGGAGTGTTCGACGGGTCGCTCGGGCGTGCGTGATCGCGCGACCGGCCGCTGGGTTTCGCCGGGTATACGGGTGAGCAGGGCGCGGGTCTCGGTAACGCTCCGGTCGGCCGTCGCCGTTTCTGTCCTGCGGGCGCGACTCGGTACGCGTCCCGGCGGCGGTACGAGGCCGGCGAGGGGTCATCGCAGCCGGGTTGCCGCGATCCCGCCGTCCACGTCGAGCGTCGCCCCGTGGATGAACTGCGCTTCGTCGGAAGCGAGATACCGCACCGCGTATGCGATGTCGATGGGGCGCACGGGGGCGCCCGCGGGGGTCCCCTTCGCCATTTCTGCGAGCTGATCCGCGCTCTTCGAGGTGCCCCGCGTGGCAGTGGCGCCCGGCGCGACGGTGTTCACCCGGACGCCGCGCGTGCCGTACTCCGCCGCCCATGCCCGGGTCAGTTGCTCGACCGCCGCCTTGGTCGCCGGGTACAGAGCCTTGTACGGGACGCCCACACGGGCCATCCATGAGCCGATGTTCACGATGACGCCGGATCCGCGTTCCGCCATGCGCGGTGCGAGGCTCGCGACGAGAACGTGAGGAGCGCGGATGTTGGTTGCCCAGAGTGCCTGCATCTCGTCGTCGGTGACCGTCTCGCTCCGGGAGCCGGGGTACACGCCCGCATTGTTGACGAGGATGTCGACGGTTCCGCCGAGTGCGTCCTCGGCCCGCTGGGCGAAGGCGCGGATCTCGGCCGGTTCGGCGCCGAGGTCTGCGGTGAGGGCGTGCGCCCGCCCACCGGCCTTGCCGATCGCGGTCACGACGCCTTGTGCCCGACCGGTGTCGCGGCCGCTGACGACGACCTCGGCGCCGGAAGCGGCGAGGACCCGGGCGATGGCCTCACCGATCCCGCCCGATGACCCGGTGACCAGTGCTGTGCGCCCGGCGAGCGCGTTGTCGGCGGGGAGGGAGGAGAGGAGTTCTTCATTCGTTCGCATGCCTCCATGCTCGTACTCCAGGTCATCGTTTCTCTTGCCTGAAACGGTCATTCCCTTGCCGGATCGCGCAGGGCCCTGTCGGACGGGATGAGGTTGGATGGCCATATGGACGAAGCGACTGCCCAAGCCCTCGACCGTGCGGCCGATGTTGTGTTGCGGCGTACGGAAGACCGGGCACGGGCGGAAAAGCTCGGGCTTCGGCTCAGCCACGTCACCGCCCCGACCGGGCTCGGGTACCAGCGCTACACACCGTCCTTGTCGGTCGTCCTCGCCGGACGGAAGCGCTCAATCGTCGGCGACGACGACCAGGTCTGGGGCAGCGACCGGTTCATCATCACGCCGGTCGATCTCCCTGTCGTCTCCGGTGTCGTGGAGGCGGACGGGCAGCGCGGTTTTCTGGCGGCCAGGTGGGAACTCGCTCCGGCCCTCGTCGCGGAAGTCGCCGCCGCGATGCCGCGCGGCGATCGTCCGTCGCAGGCGGTGGATCGACTCGGCAGATGGTCACCCGCCCTGGCCGACGCGTTCGCCCGCCTGGTCGCCCTGCTCGACGAACCCGAACACATCCCGATCCTCGGCCCGTTGGTCGCACGGGAGATCGTCCTTCGTCTCCTGCAGACGGATCAGGCGCCCAGGGTCCTCACCGCGGTCGACGACCACGACCCCGTCGCACCACGCGTCGTGCGCCTCCTCACGGACCGGATGGCCGAACCATGGTCGATGAGCACGCTCGCCGCGGCGGTCCGGACCAGCCAAGCGACGCTGTTCAGGCGGTTCAGGGAGGCGACGTCCATGACTCCCATGCAGTACCTCAAGCGCCTTCGGCTCGGTGAGGCCCGCCACCGTATGGTCGTGTTCGGAGAGTCCGCAGTGCAGGCCGCCTCCGCGGTCGGCTACCGGAGCGCCCCCCACTTCTCTCGCGACTACCGGCTCCTCTACGGAGAAACGCCCGCCGCGGATGCTTCGCGCCTCAGAGAACAGCTGCGCGCATCGGGAAACTGAAAGCCGGGCGACGGCGCCCTGCCGAGCTGCCGATCCGGCTCGTGGCGTCAGGTCGGCCGAGTAGGGAGCACACTGGGCCCATGGCCCTACCGAAAACGCACCACTGCCCGGCCTGCGCGGACGTCGATGCGCCGGATCCAGTCCTTCACGAAGACCTTGTAGTCGGAGCGCCACTGTCCATGGAAGATCTGACCGACGCGCAGCGCCTCGACCGGTTCGCCCATAAGTACGCGCATGACGGATGCCAGGTCAGAGAGGTCCGGCGCGTTTCGCACGACAACCTCAGCGGTTACGCCTGGTCCGTACGGTTCACCGAGAGTGCGCGATAGCCGAGTGCTCCTCAGCCCAGTGCGCGACAGCCCAGTGCGCGACGGGCGTGCGCGTGGATGGTCCCGCGCCCGGGGATCCTCATGAACAGCGTGGTTCTGGTGCACGGTCTCTACCACGAACCGCGCCACTTCGATCTGGTCTCGGGGGCGTTGCGAGCTGCCGGAGTCGAAGTCTCCGTGCCTGAGCTGCATCGCGGGTCGCTTCATGCCGATACCGAAGCCGTGCAGGCGGTCGTCGACTCCATGAGCGAGCCGCCGTTGGTTCTGGGCCACTCCTACGGCGGCTCGGTCATCACCGGTCTGACGGGCGTGGGGCACCTGGTGTATCTGGCTGCGTTCGTGCCAGCGGAAGGTGAGAGTGCTGCCTCGCTCGGCGGTTCGACCGACCTCCTCGTCTCCGCGGTCGTGAGGAACGGGGGAGGGGGTGGGGAAGCGCGCGGCGCCACGCATGTGGATCCGGCGCTCGCCGTGGCGGTGTTCTACGGCGATGCCTCCGGTGAGCGCGCGGCCTGGGCGGCGTCCCTGCTGCGGGTGCAGGGGCCCGGGTGCGGCCGTGGTGTGCCGCTGCGTCAAGCGTGGCGGAGCACGCCCTCCACCTACGTCGTCTGCACTCGGGACCGTGCGGTCGATCCCGGTGTGCAACTGGCGATGAGCAGGCGTTGTTCCACCGTGCTGACCTGGGACACGAGTCACTCGCCGTTCGTCAGCGAACCCGGGAGAGTCGTCTGCGTGCTGCGGAGCCTGCTGCGGGCCGACGGTGGGCGGCTCAGCGCAGAGCTGCCATGAACTCCGGGCGGTGGGCGGCTGTGAATGTGTGCTCGCGGTGGGACCAGGCGACTCGTTCGGCGATCTGATCCACCGTGGCGATCCTGGGTCCCGGTGCGTGCCGTTGCGCGTGCCACCAGCCGGCGTTGCCGGCCTGACGGGCGAGGACCGCGTCGAGGAGGCCCGCACGCGCCTGGTCCGGGAGCCCGTAGGCGTCGGCGAGAACTCGCACCTGGGCGGCCTGTGCGGCGGCGTGCGGGGCATCGGGCTTGGACGTGATGCACCATGTCCAGGCCATGTAGCCGAGGTCTTCGAGCGGGTCGCCCGGGGCGGCGGTGTCGAAGTCGATGAAGGCGACGGGGAGGTCCTCGCGGAACACCGTGTTGTTGGGGCCCGGATCGTGGTGGCACACCACCTGGTGTGCTCCGGCCAGTGCGCTGGAGCGGGTGGCGTCGTGCAGTCCCCGTAACAAGGCTCCGGCCGCCACCACTTGCGGGTCGGTCCACCGTTGGAACCGGGCCGGCACCCAGCCGGGAACGTACGTGAGGACATCGCGGCCCGCACTGTCGTGGCCCAGGTGGTGCGGGGCGCCGGTGAAGCCCTGGGTCTTCAGGTGTTCGAGCAGTGCGGCGGCAAACGCCGAGGATGCGCCGACGGGGCGCCGGACCGTGTCTCCGACCCGCACGACGCCCTGGGTGATACGGCCGCCGGGCAGGGGGATCTCCTTCTTCACCGGGCCATTCTGACCGGCGGTAGCTCCGCCCGGCTGCGTTTGGTGCCCCTGCGTTTGGGGCCCTGCGTTTGGTGGCCTGCGGCTGGTGGCTTTTGGCCGGTGGACTTTGTTCGGTGGCCATTGTTCGGTGGCGGGCAGCGGGATATCTCTTATCGCCGTCGGAGGCAGACGCTTAGCCTGTGGGGCATGCATCAGCACGGCAGACGCAGTCGCATGCGCGGGCGCAGCCAGGAACCGCGTCCCGCTTCCGGGGCGGGGTCCGCGCAGGCAGCTCGTGGCCGCTCGGTCTCGGGGGATACCGGATCTCCGGCAGTCGCGGGTGCCGATGTGGTGGTCGTCGGCTACTTCTCCGCCAAGCAGAAGGACTTCGCCGACCTCATGGATTCTGCGGTCGCCGATGTGACCGCGCTCGGCGGCCGGGTCGTGGGGCGGATCGTGCAACGGAGGGGTGTTTCGGGCGGTGGGGCCGAGAAGATGGGCCTGCCCTACTCCTCGCGGACTCTCATGAGTTACGGGAAGGTCCGCGAAGCGGCCGAGCTCTGTGCCCGGACCGATGCGGATGTGGCGGTCTTCCTCACGGTCCCCTCTTCCCTGACGGAGCGGCAGCGTCGGGTGCTGGCGGTCCTGCTCGGCTGTCCTGTTGTGAGTCTCGCGGTACTCCTTGCCGGAGACGGGCCGGGTGGGTGATCTGTGGATCGATCCGATCGGCGGACCCGGCGGACCCGGCGGACTCAGCGGACTCAGCGGACCCGGCGGACTCAGCGGACTCAGCGGACCCGGCGGACTCGGCGGACTCGGCGGACCCGGCGGACTCGGCGGTCGACACGTCAGCCGAGGGCGGTCGGCTGGTCGACCGGGCGGCCGGGCGGCCGGTCCGTCCAACAATCCCCTGGCCGTCATCCCGTTCCCGAGTACGCCGGTCGGCCCGGATTCACCGGCGCTGCGACGGCAGGAGTTTCATGGACAGTCCCCTCCCCACCGCCACCGCCACCACTCCGCCGGAGCCTGGGGCTCGCGTCGCGTCGCCCCTGCGGATACCCGTCTTCCGGCGGTTCCTGCTGGCCCATCTCGTGTCGGCGACTGGCTCGGCGATGGCGCCAGTGGCTCTCGCGTTCGCCGTGATCGGGCGCGGCGGGGGTGCGCAGTCGCTCGGGATCGTGCTCGCGGCGAACACCGTGCCGACCCTGGTCTTCCTCCTGCTCGGCGGCGTCCTTGCGGACCGGATGTCCCGCAGCCGGATCCTGTTCCTCGGGAACCTCGGTGCCGGGCTGGCGCAGGCGGCCGTTGCCGTGCTGGTGGCGGTGGGTGCGGCGACGACACTCGCGATCAGCGTCTGTGCGTGTCTCTCCGGGGTGTCGGCCGCGTTCATCGCGCCTGCCGCCCAGGGGATCGCGTCTCGGCTCGTGCCGAAGGAGCATCTTCAGCAGGCCAATGCGCTGGTCCGGGTGCCCGGGAACGCGGTGAAGATCATCGGGCCGGTGGTGGGCGGGTTCGTCGTGGCGCTGGCGGGGCCTGCCTGGGCGCTCGGGTGGGATGCTGCCACGTTCGCCGTGGCGGCCCTCCTTCTGCTCGGGCTGCGGCTCGCCGGTTCCGTCTCCTCCGGCGGCGGCGTGGTGGGTGAGCTGCGGGACGGCTGGGCCGGCTTCCGTTCGCGGACCTGGCTGTGGAGTTACACCGTGGCCGGAACGGCGGTTGTCGCGGCATGGCTCGGTGGATACCAGCTGCTCGGGCCGCTGGTCGCGGCGGACAGCTACGCGGGTGCGCGCTCCTGGGGGCTGGTGCAAGGCGCTTTTGCCGCAGGGCTGTTGGTCGGTACGTTCGTCTGTCTGGTCTGGAAGCCGCGGCGGTTGATGCTGATCTGTGTGGTGACCAGTTCGGGCATCATGCTGCCCCTGGCCGCTCTCGGGCTGGAGCTGCCCCTCGTCTGCGTACTGGCCGCTGCCGCTGTCGCGGGGGTCGGGATGGATGTCGCGATCGTGGCCTGGTCCACGATCATGCAACAGCACGTACCCGACGCGGAGTTGGGGCGTCTCGGTGCCTTCAACGCGGTGGGTGAGCGCATCGCGATCCCGATCGCGTATCTGCTGGTGGCGGTGGCCTCGAAGCACTGGACCAGCCAGCACATTCTGCTGGTGTGCTCGGGCGTCATCCTCGCCGCCACCCTGGCCAATGCCTGCGTACGTGATCTGTACCGGATCAACCGGCTGTGACCACCGCTCAGTCGTGCAGACCGGCCGGCAGGGACCTCCCCAGGCGCGCCAGCGGAGACAGGGCCATGAACACCGGGGACAGGGCCAGGGCGACGGCGGTCACCAGGAGGCTTGTTCGCAGGCCCCAGGCCCCGGCCAGCAGGCCGCCGAGCAACGAGCCGAGCGGCGTCAGTCCCATACCGGCGAAATTGATCGTCGCCACGACCCGGCCCTGTATCCGGACGGGGGTGACGGCCTGCCGTACGGCCATCACCGTTACATTGACCAGCTGACTGAACGTCCCGAAGAGGAAGTTCAGCCCCATGAGCGCGGGGAGCGTGGCCGTTCCGGAGCCGTGCAGTGCCGGTACGCCGAGCATCATGCCGTCGGCCAGCATCGCCGCCGACACCAGCACCCGGCCGTATCCGAGACGCTCAGGCAGCCTCGCCGACAGCAGTGAGCCCACCACCGCCCCCGGACCCGCCGCCGCGAGCGCCAGTCCGACGGCTGTGCCCGAGAGGTGCAGTTCGCGGGGGAGGTAGAGCAGGTAGACGGTCATCAGGGCGGCGAAGGAGAACTGGTAGAGCGCCGAGGCCAGGCCCACCGCGCGCAAGGAGGGGTTGCTCGCGACGAAATGCAGGCCTTCGTGGATCTGACGCCAGATACGGGTGGGGCCGTCGGGGTGTGTGGGGAGCGGTTCGCGCTTGCGGATCCGGCAGATCGCGACGGACGACAGCGCGAAGAAGAACGCACCGGTGAGGGTGGCTGCCGTCGCCGAGAACAGCGACACCAGCGTGCCGCCAAGGGCCGGGCCGCCGATGCGCGCCGCTGATCGGCTGCCCTCCAACGCGCTGTTGCCCTGCGCCAGTCGGCCGCGCTCCACCAGCCGTACGAGCGACGCCTGGTACGCCACGTCGAAGAACACACTCAGTGCGCCGACGAGCAGAGCCGCCACGAGCAGCGCGGGGAGCCCGAGGACGCCGAGGAGGTACGCGACCGCCACCGCCCCCATCGTCAGCGCCCGGCCGCAGTCCGCCACCACCATCACCGAGCGGGAGCGTCTGCGGTCCACCCAGGCGCCCGCGAAGAGCGAGAGCAGCAGGATCGGCGCCTGTTCCGCCGCACGCAGGGCGCCGAGTTGACCGGGTCCCGCGTCCAGGGACACCACGGCGACGAGCGGCAGGATCACCTGTCCCGCCTGCTCGCCGAACTGGGAGGCGGTCTGGCCCGCCCAGAGTCGCCGGAAGTCGGCGTCCCGCCACAGGTCAGGCGGAGTCCGGGAGCCGTCGTCCGCCGCCTTCACCGGATGGTCCTGGCACGTCCGGAGGCGCGGGTGGGAAGGATGGGTGGCACGGGGACCCCTTTGGGCTGCGGCGGACAACGCTCGCCGGCCGGTGCACGATGAGGTGCACCGGCGCATCGGGCGAGAAGGGCTCGCTGTGCCGCGGCTTCGTACGGAGTCGGAGGCAGCACGCGATGACGGGTCGATCACGACCTGCAACGTCAGCGCGCGCTCGGGCGACCGGGTGTCCCGCGATGCTGCATCTCAACTCCTCAGGGGGCGTTCGGTTGTGCCAGTGCCAGTGCCAGTGCCAGTGCCAGTGCTGGTGCCGGTGCCAGTGCCAGTGCTGGTGTCCGTGTCGTTGTCGGCCGCCGGCGCCGGGCTGCTCCGGCGGGAGCGACATGCTGCTGTCTTCCACCTTCCGCCGTCCGTTGCCTTCCGCCCTCTGTCTGCCCGGCCCGTCCGCCGCCAGTCGTGTGTCCGTCGCTGGACGTCCGGGACACACGCTGAATGCCGCCGGCCGGTTGTCACCCTTCGGCGGCGGCGGGGCGGTCCAGCGCGTACACCGTGACGGGGTTGCCGTTCAGCTCGTCCTGGCGCCGCGGAGAGAAGCCGAGGCGCTCGGCCACCTTCACCGACGGCGTGTTGCCCGGACGGATGAGCGCGGTGAAGTAGTCGGCGTCGAGCGTGGCGAAGCCCCAGGTCAGGCAGGCCCGGGCCGCCTCGGTGGCGTATCCGCGTCCCCAGTGCTCGGCCCGGAACGTCCATCCGAGCTCGACCTCGTCGAACTGCTGCCAGTACTGCAGACCGGACCGGCCGATGAACTCGCCGCTCGCCCGGAGCTCCACGGCGCACAGGCCGTGACCGCGCTCGGCCCACTGCCGCTCGATCAGGGTCAGCCGTTCCAGCGCCTGCTGACGGGAGTAGGTCCCGACGAACCGGCTGACCTGCGGATCCGCGTGCAGATCGACGAAGGCGTCGACGTCCGAGGTCGCAAGCGGTCGCAAGGCGAGCCGCTCCGTCTCGATCATGAGGCCGAGCCCGGGTGGTGCCTCGTCGCCTGTCCGGCCGACGGGGATGCGTCGAGGTCCCGGGCCATCAGTACGCAGATCGTCTCGTGGCGGCGGAGCGAGCCGTCCGGGGCCAACTCGTCCCAGGCGTCAGGCTCTTGGCCGTACGCCACGTACCCCAGGCGCTCGTACAGGGCGCGGGCGCGCGGGTTCTCCTCCTCCACGCCGAGTTCCGCCCTTCGCAGGCCGCGGGAGGTGATCCGCTGTTCGGCGGCGGTGATGAGGAACGTGCCGATCCCGCAGGACTGGAGCGAGGGGTGCACCGCCAGTTGCCACAGCGTGCCCGCGCCCTCCTGGGCGCGGTAGTCGACTCCGCCGATCGCCACGGGGACACCGGACGGGGGACACACCGCCAGGTAGTCCACCTCGCCGCGCCGGGCCCTTTCCAGCTGGCCCGCGATGTTCTCCACGTGGAGCGGGGAGCCGGACCACCCGCAGGACTCCAGGTCGCCGGGGAACAGATCGCGGGCCGTGAGCCTCAGTACGACGTCGGTCATCGTCACCACCTCCGACCGGAAAGGATGCTGTCCGGCGGGTGCCCGTGCCAAACGGATTTCCGTGGGCGGCGCGGCTGCCGGGGCCGGCGCCGCCTCACCCGTTCGGCTGCGCCCAAGTGGCCGCGCCGGAGGGTGCCGAGCAGAGTCGGTCTGACGTGCAGTTCCACCTGTCGGCCCGACTGTGCAGTTCCACCTGCGGGTCCGACCGTTCAGTCCACCTGCGGGTCCGACGTGCAGTTCCACCTGCCGGCCTGATGCGCAGTCCCACCTGCCGAGGAGTTCCCATGGCACAGTCAGCGCCCCCGCCGGGCCCCTCGGGCCCCTCCCAGTCGCGTGCGGCTGACCCGGACATCAGCCCGTGGGCCGCGGGCGGGGTCATGTTCGCCGGGGTCCTGCTCATGGTCGACGGCGTCATGGGGGCGATCAAGGGCATCGCCGGGATCGCCTCCGACGAGGTCTACACGCGGATCAACGACTACGTCTTCAAGTTCGACGTCACGGCCTGGGGCTGGATCCACCTCGCCCTCGGTGTCGTCCTCGTCGTCGTCGGCTGGGGAATCCTCAAGGGCAACGGCTGGGCCCGCGGAATCGGCGTGGTGCTGGCGGCGCTCAACATGATCGCCAACTTCATGTGGCTTCCCTACCAGCCGGTCTGGGCGATCGTCTCCCTCGCCATCGACACCTTCGTGATCTGGGCCCTGTGCACGGATCGTTCGAAGGCGGTCGTCTGAGGGCCGCCGGTCCCTTGTAGGCGGTCGCCTGACGCCGTCGGTCGCTTAAGACGGGGGCCTGAGGGTCGCCGGTCCCTCGAAGACGGTCGCCTGACGGCCGTCGGTCGCTTCAAGACGAGGTCCGACGGCCGCCGGCCGGTCGGAGTGGCGTCCGCCGGGCGTCGGTCGCTCGAAGGCGGCGTCCGGCACGCGTCGGCGGTCCTGCGATGTCCCGGTCCGGTGGCCGGGACGTTGTCAGTGGCACGGTCCACACTTGAGATATGTGCCGCAGTATCAAGACCCTTCGCCCGCCCGCCCTCCCGGAAGAGGCCACCGAGGAGGACATCCGCGCCGCCGCCCTGCAGTTCGTGCGCAAGGTGTCCGGCTTCCGTGCCCCGGCCGCGCACAACAGGGAAGTCTTCGACCGTGCCGTCGACGAGATCGCCGCGTCGACCGCCAGGCTGCTGGACGGTCTGGAAGTGCGGGGAGGTGTCAGGACGCCGTAGGGACCGTGGCCGGGGCTGCGGCGGCGGCTGCGGCGGCCGCGGCAGCGGGGCGCCGCATCAGCAGTGCGGCGAAGGCGCCGGCGACGAACAGCGCGAGCACCGAGATCGCCGTGCCGAGCCAGCTCGCGCCGAGCCACTGTGCGCCGAAGTAGCCGAGCCCCACGCTGTAACCGGCCCAGGCCACACCGGCCACGGCGGACCACGGCAGGAATTCCTTCACCTTGCGGTGCGAGGCGCCCGCGCCCAGCGAGACGACCGAGCGGCCGGCCGGGGCGAAGCGGGCGATGACGACGAGGACGCCGCCGCCGCGGCTCAGGGCCGCGCCGAGACGTTCCTGCGCCGAGGTGAGGCGGCGGGAGCGGGCGATGGCCCGGTCCAGGCGTGCGCCACCGCGCCAGGCCAGCCGGTACGCCACGAGATCGCCGAGCACGGAGGCGCTGGCCGCGCAGAGGATCAGGGCCAGGAGCGAGGGGACCTGGGTGACCTGACGGGCGGCGCCCGCCGCGTCGGCGGCCACGGTCGTCGTGCCCGCGGCGGCTGCCGTGGCGGCCGTGATCACGAGGACACCGCTGGGCAGTACGGGGAGGAAGACATCCAGAAGCACCGAGAGGGCGACCACCGCGTAGATCCATGGGCTGCCGGTCAGCGCACCCACACTCTCAAGCACCTTCTACTCCCCGATTCGTGACAACGCCGCGACGTCGCAGGGGAGCGGCAGGAGCGGCAGGGCCAGCTGTACAGCGTACGCCTGCCGTTCACCTGGAGATCCATATATATGCGTGATGTTGGGCACCCCACGGGTATGTCACATGAGGCTCGTGGGTCACTTGTGTGGGCTTTGAGACCACCTCGCGTACACCGGGGAGCGGATGCCCGGAGTACGCGAGGTGGCACGACGAGCCCGGTCGGCGCGGGCGCATCGGTTCGGACGGGGTCCGTACGAACCACGTGCGGGGTCCGCACGGGGTCCGCACGGGGTCCGTACGGGGTTCTTACCGGGTTCGTACGGGGTTCTTACGGGTCAGGCGGCGATCGGAGACGCCGGCTCGGGGGTGCGTTCCTCCTCTACGTCCTGGGCGGCCGAGCGGGACGTGAACAGCCGGTCCAGGGCCAGGGAGCCGGGGCCGGTGAAGACGAGCAGCAGGAACACCCAGCAGAAGACGGCCGAGGGCTCGCCGCCGTTCTGCAGCGGGAAGAGCGCCTCGGGCTGGTGGACCTTGAAGTAGGCGTACGCCATGGAGCCGGAGGAGACGAAGGCGGCGATCCGGGTGCCCAGGCCCAGCATCACGAGGCTGCCGCCGACGAGCTGGATGACCGCCGCGTACCAGCCGGGCCAGGTGCCGGCGGGTATCGATCCGCCGCCCATGGCACCGCCCAGGACGCCGAAGACCGAGGCGGCACCGTGGCAGGCGAAGAGCAGGCCTACGACGATTCGGAAGAGCGCGAGGGCATGGGGCTGGGCCCGGTTGAGGCGTGTGTACATGGGGGGAGGGCTCCTTCGGTCTGGTGGGGACGTGAACCGACTGGGCGCCACAGGTTAGGCAAACCTCACCAATACTTGCAAGTTCAACGTTTAGTTGACTGGCTGAAACTGGACGGTCCACCGTCGGTCAATGCGCGATCGAACACGGTCTCCAGCTGGGGCCCTGTCTTCCTCGACTTGGCCTGAACCAATGACAGCGCAGCTTTCCGGCCATGCAGTGTGAGGGTCATCAACTGATTGCCGAACCACGGACCGCCCGTCCTGTGCCACCGCAACGGCGGTGTGCCGGTGCGCCCGTGCCGCGCCAGCAGCCGTCCGAGCCGGCGCCCCGCCCGGCTCCAGCCGAAACGGAAGCCTGCTTTGACGGGGCCGGGGACGGAGTTGTGCACGGGAGAGCAGGTCAGTTGCAGGACACGGGCATCCGGGGCCCCGCCCGCGACCGCGGTCGGCCAGGCGGGTTCCGCGACGTACGCATGGTGCACATCGCCCGACAGCACGCATACCGTCGCCGGAGCATCCGGGCCGCTGCCCACCTCCCGTATCAGCTCAGCCAATTGCCCGAACGAATCGGGGAACGCGGCCCAATGTTCCAGGTCGGCGCGCTGCCGCAGATACTCGCCGACGCGTGCCCAGCGGCCGTCCGGCCCTCCCCGTTCACCCCGGCACAGGGCGGAGCTCCACTGCTCCGCGTCGTGTATCAGGGGCGGCAGCAGCCACGGCAGCGAGGTGCCGATCAGGAGATGGTCGTAGGAACCGCGTCCGGAGAGTGCCGCCTCGCGGAGCCACCGCGCCTCCCCGGGATGGAGCATCGCCCGCTCCTGCTCGTCGAGGGTCCGGGCCGCGCGGCTGTCCACCATGAGAAGCCGTACTCGGCCGAAAATGCGCCGGTAGCTCCAGCGGTCACGGGTGGGGTCAGCATCTGCCTCCGCCGCGAACCGGCGGAGCGGTTCGGTGCCGTCCGGGGCTTCGCGCACCGCTGTGTACAGCGGATCCGCCGCCAGTTCGGCCGGGGAGAGGTTGCCCAGGTGCTGATAGACCCAGTACGACATCAGTCCGCTGACGATCCGCTCGTGCCACCAGGGCTTCGAGCGGATCTCGGTGAGCCAGGCGGAGCTGGTGTTCCAGTCGTCGATGACGTCGTGATCGTCGAAGATCATGCAGCTGGGGACCGTCGACAGCAGCCAGCGCACCTCGGGGTCGCGCCACGACTCGTCGTACAGGCAGGTGTATTCGTCGTAGTCGGCGACCTCCGCGCCCGGTGGCTCGTCCAGATCACGCCGCGCCGAGAGCCTGCGCCGGGTCGCCTCCGAGGTCTCGTCCGCGTACACCTGGTCGCCCAGGAGCAGCAGCACGTCGGGGCGTGGGGCGTCGGGGTCGGCTGCGAGGCGGGCCGCGAGCGTGTCCAGGGCGTCCGGCCCGACGGGATCGGACCGGACGGACGTGTGACCGCCCGCGGGCGGAGCCGCCCAGCGGCAGGATCCGAACGCGACCCGGACCGAAGGGGTTTCGGCGCCCTCCTCGTCGCCCCCGCCGCTCCCGGCGACCGGCGGGGCGGTGATCGTGCTCGGCGGGAAGCGGTGGTCATCGGGGGGCCAGACCCGGCGGTCGTCGAGCAGCACCTCGTACTCCGTGGTGGAGCCGGGTGTCAGACCGGACACCACCACCAGGGCGTAGTGGTGTCCGGCGACCGCGAAGGTCCGGGACGAGCCCGAGGCCCCGTCCGCGCACCGGACCACGGCCGCGCACGGCCGGTCCGCCTCGACCCAGACGGTCGCGGTGGACGCGGTCTCCCAGTCGACGTGCCGCAGTAGTGGTCCCAGGCGCAGCCCGGCAGCCATGTGGTGCTCCTCGCGTCGTTCCGTACGGACGGTTCCGTACGCGGTATTCGTACGGCGGGTTCGTACCGTACGGAACGACGGGGGAGTTCGGGGTGGTTCCGGGCGGCGGACGCCTCCTCAGTCGGCGGTGGGCTTCCACCGTTCCGCCTCGCGGGCTGCCGCGCGTGCACCGAGGAATCCGACGGTCAGGGACACCGCGGCACACACCGAGACGCCGGCTGCCAGGACGGTCCAGGACACGGAGCCTTCCTTCACCAGGGCGATGAAGAAGACCGAGTGCCATGCGGTCACCACGCCTGTGACGACGGTCGCGATGAGCAGGGGCACGGTGAGGTGCCACGAGGCCACTGAGCGGAACACGTGCCGGTGGCCGGTCAGGACGGACAGCGGGGCGAGAGCGTGGCGGATCCGCACGAACTCCGCCGCCGCGCTCACCGCCCCCGCCAGGAGGACGAAGAGGATGCCCGTGATGCCGAACAGCTGAATCCAGTTCGGCAGACGGGACCGCGAGGACCCCAGCCAGCCCCCTCCCAGTTCCGTCACCTGGACAGCAGGGTTGGGGAGGGTGAAGGCGGCGCGTTTCACCGCGGCGAGCTGCCCGGCGGCGGGGGTCACGACGAGGAAGGACTGGGTGCCGTCCGCCTTCACGCCGGCCCGGGGCGTGGGTACGAAGCTGAAGTCGCCGTACCAGTGCCGCATTTCCTCCGCCTGGGCGTTGCCTCCGGACGGCGCCGCCGTTTCGCCGTGGCACTCCACGCGCAGCACGCGCAGGTCGCGGCAGGTGCCTCCGACCGTGACCCACGGTTCTCCGGGTGATCCCGGATCATGGAACGTACGGGTCAGCAGAATCGAGCCGGCCGGCAGGGAGGAACGAAAACGGTCCGTCTGACCTGCGGTCATGCTGCTGGGATTCACCTCGATCACGGTGTCCTTGATCCGCTGGTGCGTGGCGACGGCCGCCTTCGAGCGCACTCCCAGCCTGCTGGTCCACACCTGCATCTGGGCGACGATGCCGATGCCGATCACCATCGCCAGGGCGAGACGGACGATCACGCCGGGGTGCCCGTGCGTCCACCGTCCGCCGATCAGACGGCCCGGATGGCCCTTCCGCTTCCCGCTGTCGGCGATCCAGGACCCCAGGCCGCGGGTGAGGAGGGCCACGACGGAGGAGAGGAAGGCCCACATCACGACGGTTCCCGAGGTGAAGACGATGAGCTGCGCCTTGCGGGGTACGTACTGGCTCGTCAGGACCAGGGCGACGCCGACACCGCACAGGGCCGGGCGCCATGCGGGGACGCGGTCGCCGAAGGAGGTGGGGCGGGTGGACGTGCCGTCCCGGTGAACGCGGTGCGTGCCCACCACGAGGGCCAGTACCACCAGCAGGCACGCCACGGCCGCGGCTACGGCCATGGGCCAGGCACCCGCCACATCGCGGTGATCGAGGATGTATCCGGTGGGTGCCAGGCGTGTGCTGTGCGCGGACGCGACGGCGTACGGGACGAGTGCGGTGAGCGTGCCCAGTGCGGCGGGGACGGCCGCTTCGCCGACGTTGACGATCATGCGGTGGCGCCAGGTACCGCCCAGCGCCTGCAGCAGACCGCTCCGCCGGTCGCGGGTGCGGGAGCCGACCCGCGCGGCGACGATGGTCAGAGCGAGGGCGGGCAGCCCGGCCAGGGCCCACAGTGCGAGGAGGGGAGAGGTCACGGCCGGCTGATCGACCATCTCTCCCGTCGCTCCGCCGTTGCCGCCGAAGGCGATTACGGGCCACCATCTGCGGTCGTTCGTGGGCGACTCATCCGGTACGCGGACATAGGCGATCCGCTCGGACGGAGTGACCAGGCCCTCCGCGCCGATGGTGCCGGCGAACCTTCCGTAGCGGGTCAGGATCCCCTCCCCGGCCCCGGTACGGATGAGTTCGGGCGAGAGCAGGACCTCGCCCGGCCTGGGCCAGCGGGTCACACCGGCGGGCACCGGAGCGTCTGCGGTGAGCGGCCGGACGAACACGAGGGAGACGGGCCTGCTGCCGACGGAGTCGCCGCCCTGCCGGTACAGCAGACGGGCATGGGCGTTCTCGCCGAAGGCGACCACCGGCCCCCTCGCGTCCGCTCTGGCCTCCCGGCCGTCGAAGGTCGCGACCGTGGCCACGGTCGCCAGGACGACGAAGGCGACGGCGGCCGTGGCACCGAACAGGCCCCACCACCGCAAGCGGTCACCCGGCGTGGAGCGGCCTGCCGCGAGGCCGATCCTGAGCAGTGTGGGCGCGGTGCGGATTCGGTTCCCCATCACAGGGCCCGCGCTTCGGCCAGGATGCCGCCGCGCAGTTCGTGGCGCCGGTCGGCACGGTCGGCCACCGAGAGGTCATGGGTGACGAGCAGCAGGGCGCAGCCCCGGTCGCGGGCCGCGGTGAACAGGTGGGCGGCGACCGACTCCTTGGCTTCCGGGTCGAGGGCGCCGGTCGGTTCGTCGGCGAGCAGGACGGCGGGCTCGGTGATCAGGGCGCGGGCGACGGCGGTTCGCTGGCGCTCGCCGCCGGAGAGCATCCCGGTGGGGGTGGAGCCGGTGGGGACCCCGAGTTCGGCGAGGAGTTCCTCCGCCCGCCGGTACGCGTCGTTGTGACGTCCTCCGTCGAGCAGGACCGGCAGGGCGACGTTCTCCACGGGGCTCAGTTCGGGGAGGAGTTCGCCGAACTGGAACACCATGCTCAGCGTCTCCCGGCGCGCCTTGGCGAGCCGCGCGGATCCGAGCCCCGTGATGTCCTTGCCGGCTGCGGTCACGGTGCCTGCCTGCGGTTTTATCAGGCCCAGAATGCACATGAGGAGGGTCGACTTGCCCGACCCGCTCGGGCCGGTCACGGCGACGGACTCGCCCCGGGACACGGACAGCTCCACGCCGTCGAGGAGGGTCCGCCCGCCGACCTGGTAGCGCAGGTCGCTGACGTGAAGCCCTGACAGGTCTTTCCGGTCCACAGAAACGTGCCTCTTGTCTTGGGAAAAAGGGGGAGCCGCACCAGCCCGGCCGGACTGGTGCGGCAGTGGTGGATCGGGGTTTCCGCCTACGGGAACTTCCAGCCCGAGCAGTCGTCCGGCGCGCCGTAGTTCTCGTCACAGACCTTGAACTCGTAGATGGTCCCGCCGTCGGCCGAGTACGAGGTGGTGCCGGGGCCGGAGTGGTTCCACAGGGTCTTCTTCGTCCCCACGTTGCTGATCCGGTAGTACTCCGCCTTCACCGGGTCCCCGTCACTGCTGTTGTCCTTGACGGCTACCTTCCCGCTGTCGTTCTGAGCCGGAGACCAGCCGTGTGCGCCACCGGCGGCTGATTTATGACACGGCTGTGCGGGAGTTAACAAGAGGTGACCGGAAGTCCCCTGCTCACCAGCTGAACATCCGGGGCTGTTGAGCCACACGCGTTTCCGCTGGGTGCGTACGAGGTTGTTCCCGGCCGGCCGAACGGAATCCGGGGCCCTATGTGATCGCCGTCGGCATGTGATCGACCAGAAATCGCCCTCGGAATAAGGGACTCCGTACCGTCCGGTGAGGGCCAGGCGTTCGTGGGAGCGGTGAGCGCGGTGAGAGCGAGGCGCCCGGTGAGACCGCGGCGGCCGGGCCTGGGAAGGCCCGGCCGCCGTTCAGTGATCGTTCAGCAGCCGTTCAGCACGGACTGCAGTGCGCTCTTCTCGGCCGAGTCGACGGTCAGGTCGTAGTAGTGCTTCACGTGCACCCAGGCGCGTGCGTACGTGCACTGGTAGGCGGCGCGCGAGGGGAGCCACTTCGCCGGGTCCTTGTCGCCCTTGGACTGGTTGACGTTGTCGGTGACCGCGATGAGCTGGGGGCGGGTCAGGTCGTTCGCGTACGCCTGACGTTGGTCGTTGGTCCAGCTGGATGCGCCGGACCGCCAGGCCTCCGCCAGCGGGACCATGTGGTCGATGTCCACGTCGGATGAGGCGGTCCAGGTGGCGCCGTCGTACTCCGAGTACCAACTCCCGCTGACGGCGGCGCAACTGGAGTCCTGTGTGACGTTCGTGCCGTCGCGCTCCAGGACGACCTCGCGGGTGTCGCAGGCACCCGACTGCGTGATCCAGTGCGGGAACTTGTCCCGGCTGTATCCGCTGGAGGAACCTTCCGCCTGCACGGTCAGCTGGCTCAGATAGGTGCGCGCCGTGGAGGCGGCGACCGGGGTGGGCATGGCCGCCTGGGCGCTGGGGGCGGTGAGGAGGCCGGTGGTTGCGGCGAGGGCGGCAGAGGCGGCGAGGACGGCTATGCGACGCGCGTAGACACCTGACATGCGAACTCCCTTGATGTGGGGGGATATTGAACGGGTCGTCCGAAACGGCCCGGCCATCGTGGCGGCGCCAGGTTTCCGTGGGGTGGGCGCCAGGTAACAGAGTGGCGACATGGGCACGTCACATCAAGGGGTCTGACGAAGGGGCTCGGTGTGCGGGGGCGTGCGGAAGTGTGTGCGCGGGCGTGCGCGACTGATGCGGCGGCAGTTTCGGCCGGAAAGATGCGAGTTGGGGGCGTGCCAACCCCGGGGTCCGAAAGGCCCGGTGTGCGACTGAGCGGTGCTCGCGGCCGTCCTAAGGTGGCGGCGTGCTGCTACCGGTCAACATCACGCTCGGGATAGTCCTCGCCCTGCTGCTCGCGGCGGCCGCGGGCATCGCCGCATTCGCCTCGCTCGGCCGGTCGCGACAGATCGTGCTCGCCGGGCTGCGGGCGGCGGCCCAGCTCGCCGCGGTCTCCTCGCTCATCGGCTGGGTGGTGCACGCCTTCGCGCCGACCTTCGCGTTCATCGCGTTGATGTTCGGCGTCGCGGTATGGACCGCGGGTCACCGCGTCACGGATAACCGCACGTGGCGATGGGTCGCCCTGCCGATCGGGGCGGGGGTGGTGCCGGTGGTCGCGGTGCTGCTGCTCACCGGGCTGGTGCCGGTCCGGGGCATCGCGTTGATCCCGGTGACCGGCATCCTCATCGGGGGCGCCCTGACCGCGACCGTGCTCGGCGGACGTCGGGCGCTCGACGAACTGGCGACCCGGCACGGGGAGGTGGAGGCGGCGATGGCGCTCGGCTTCCCGGACCGTGACGCGCGGCTGGAGATCGCCCGGCCGGCGGCGTCCGACGCGCTGTTGCC
The DNA here is from genome assembly GCF_042672475.1 of Streptomyces sp. NPDC127177. Classification (NCBI taxonomy): domain Bacteria; kingdom Bacillati; phylum Actinomycetota; class Actinomycetes; order Kitasatosporales; family Streptomycetaceae; genus Streptomyces; species Streptomyces sp. NPDC127177. The sequence goes on along the minus strand of NZ_JBHXUW010000003.1, from coordinate 57,838 downwards.
GGGGCTCGACCAGACCAGGACGGTGGGACTCGTCACGCTGCCCGGGGCCTTCGTCGGCATGCTGCTGGGCGGCGCCTCACCGGTGCAGGCAGGTGCCGTACAGCTGTTCGTGCTGGTGGCGCTGATGGCCGTACAGGCGGCGGCCGTCGCCACCGTGCTGGAACTGGTGGCGCGGGGGAGGCTCCACCGCGAGGCGGCGGACGCGCCCGTCACCGGGCGCCGCGGTGCGGCGGCCGCTGCCGGGCGCTGAGCCGAGGGGGCGCGGAAGCGGCTGGGTCAGGCGTTGATGTGCAGCAGGATCGAGCCGTCCGTCGCCGCCTCGACCCGGATCTGTGTCAGGTCCGCGACGTGCGCGTCCGGGGCGAGCGCGGCCGCGCGCGGGCCCACGCCCACGACGCGCATGCCCGCTGCCCGGCCCGCCGCGATGCCCGCCTCGGAGTCCTCGAAGACGACGCAGTCCGCCGGGTCGAAGCCCAGTCCGGCCGCACCCTTGAGGAAGCCCTCCGGGTCCGGCTTGCTGGCGCCCACGCTCTCGGCGGTGATCCGCAGGTCGGGCATCCGCAGCTCCGCCGCGGTCATCCGGGCCTCGGCCAGTGCGCGGTCGGCCGACGTGACCAGGGCGTGCGGGAGAGCGGTGATCGCGTCCATGAAGGCGCCGGCGCCACCGATCGGGACGACGCCTTCGGTGTCGGCGGTCTCCTCGGCGAGCATCACCCGGTTGTCCGCGTGGTTCTGCTCCACCGGGCGGTCCGGGAGGAGCACCGCCATCGTGGCGTACCCCTGCCGGCCGTGGACCACCTTGAGCGCTGCCTCCGGGTCCAGACCGTGCCGCAGTGCCCAGCGCCGCCAGCAGCGCTCCACGACGGCATCGGAATTCACCAGGGTGCCGTCCATGTCGAGCAGGAGGGCGCGGGCGGTGAGGACGGTGGCCGGCATGGGCGGGCTCCAGAGCGGGGAAGCGAATTGCGCGGGAGGCGCCGACGCGGGGAGGCGTGCGACGCGATCGGGCGGGCAACGCGGTCGGACGGGGCGAGGCGCGAAAAGGCGGGCGCCGCGGGAAAGAGATCAAGCGGCCCCCGCCCGCCGGTCAGGGAGTGCGTTTGGGGGCCACTTTGTTCCATCACGATACAAAAACCCGTCCAGGAAAGCGAATCCCCGCCCGCAGCGGTCGCCCGGCGCGGGTCAGTCGCGTCCCTGACCTGTGGTGACCGCCTCCAGTGCGCGTCGGGTGCTGGGTCCGTAGACCCCCTTCGGGTCGCCCTGGACGTACATCGAGGACTGGAAGCCGCTGACGGCCCGCTCGACCCGGTCCGTGAAGTCCGAGTCGGCGGGGCCGCGGAACATCCAGACCTCCTGGAGCCGGCGTTGCAGCTCGGCCACCTCCGGGCCGTGGTCACCCCGGCGCAGCGTGGGGCCGTCCTGTGCGGGTGGGGCCACCGGCTCGGGGCCCCCGGCATCCTCCGTGGCCGCCGGGGAGGACGCCGGGGCAGAGCTCGACCGGCCGGTGGGTGAGGAGTCGGAGGCCGGCGCGCTCGCCGACGAGGACGCCGACGTCGACGGCGAGGCGGACGAGGACGCCGACGGTGACACGGCGGCCGACCGGGACGGTGAGACGGACGGCGACGGAGTCCTTGATGGCGACGGCGCGGCGCTCTCCTCGGGGAGGCTGGTCACGGTGGAGGGCAGGACCGGGTCCAGATCGGTGCTCCCCTCGGTATCCCCGTCGAACAGCCCGCCGACGAAGGCCGCCGTGCCCACCACCGCCACGACGGCGGCCGCCACGGCCATCGCCGCGAAGGGCCTCCGGCGCCTGGGCTGTACGGGATCGGCGCCGGACGCGAGGGCCGCGGCACCCGGGCGGCCGCCCGGGCCGACGGGTTCCACGGCGTCCGGGAGCGGGCCCGCCGGGTCCAGGAACAACGGCATCGTGGTGGCCGCGTCCCCCGCGTGGCGTTCCGGCGTGTTTTCCGCTCGCCCGTTTGCCGGCTCCCCCGCTCGCTTCTCCGGCGCGTCCCCCATATGGCCCCTCGTCGCGTCCCCGGTCGGTCCGTACCCCTCGGCCGCTTCGTCCCCGGTCGGTCCGTACCCGTCGGCCACCGTCTCCCCGCCCCCCAGGGCCACGTACGGCCGGATGCGCAGCGGATCGAAGTCCTCCGCGGCCGCGAACTCGGCGGACCGCTCTGCGTGGTGCTCCTCGACGATGCGGTGCTGCGCGGCGGCCCGCTGCTCCCGCTCGGTGCCGCCATGGTGCTGCCCGGCGGCTTGCCCCGCCCCGTCAGTGCCATGGTGCCCGGCGGCCTGCCGCGGCCCGTCGGCGCCGTGTTCCCCGGCGTCCCGCCTCTGCCCGCCGGCGTCCCGCCCCTGTCCGCCGCCGTGCCGCTGCTGCCCGGCGCCGCGCTGCGCCCCGCGTTCCGCGCAGGCGCATCCCGGACCGGTGCCGGGTCTGTTGTCCGTACCGCACTCCGGGCACATATGTCCGGCCATTGTGGGTCCCCTCCCCTTGAACTGCCTGCGATTATGCAGCCCGCCGCCAGTAAGCCCAATCATCCGGCTCCTCGGCAGGCCGTAACGGTGCGAAACGGACAGGATGGGGTTGTAGCGGATCCGAGGAGATGTTTCATGGCCCAGCAGTCGAGCCCGCCGGCCCCGGCTCCCGGCGAGCAACGGTCCACGCGGTCGGTCCTGGTGGCGATCGGGGCGCTGCTGCTCGGCATGCTCCTCGCCGCGCTCGACCAGACCATCGTCTCCACCGCGCTGCCGACCATCGTCAGTGACCTCGGCGGTCTGGAGCATCTGTCGTGGGTGGTGACGGCCTATCTGCTGGCGTCGACCGCCGCGACCCCGCTCTGGGGCAAGCTCGGCGACCAGTACGGGCGCAAACGGCTCTTCCAGATCGCCATCGTCATCTTCCTGATCGGTTCGGCGCTCTGCGGCATCGCCCAGAACATGCCGCAGCTGATCGGCTTCCGCGCCCTCCAGGGCCTCGGCGGCGGCGGTCTGATCGTGCTGTCGATGGCGATCGTCGGGGATATCGTCCCGCCGCGCGAACGTGGCAAGTACCAGGGACTGTTCGGAGCGGTGTTCGGCGCGACGAGCGTCCTGGGACCGCTGCTCGGCGGCTTCTTCACCGAACAGCTCAGCTGGCGCTGGGTCTTCTACATCAACCTCCCGATCGGCGTCATCGCCCTCGTGGTGATCGCCGCCGTGCTGCACATCCCGGTCCGCCGGACGAAGCACACGATCGACTACCTCGGCACCTTCCTCATCGCCTCGGTCGCCACCTGTCTGGTGCTGGTCGCCTCGCTCGGCGGCACCACCTGGCCCTGGGCCTCGGCGCAGATCATCGCTCTCGCCGTGGCGAGCGTGCTGCTGCTGATCGCCTTCGTGCTCGTCGAGCGGCGTGCCGTCGAACCCGTGCTGCCGCTGAAGCTGTTCCGGATCAGGACCTTCAGCCTCGTCGCCGTGATCAGCTTCGTCATCGGCTTCGCGATGTTCGGCGCGATGACCTATCTGCCGACGTTCCTCCAGGTGGTGCACGACATCACGCCGACGCTGTCCGGAGTCCACATGCTCCCGATGGTGCTCGGCCTGCTCATCACCTCGACCGGGTCCGGCCAGATCGTCAGCCGTACGGGCCGCTGGAAGATCTTCCCGATCCTCGGCACCGGCATCACCGCGATCGGCCTGCTGCTCCTGCACCGGCTCACGGAGAACAGCAGCACCCTGGAGATGAGCCTGTACTTCTTCGTGTTCGGTGCGGGGCTCGGCCTGGTGATGCAGGTCCTCGTCCTGATCGTGCAGAACGCGGTGTCCTACCAGGACCTCGGTGTCGCCACCTCGGGTGCGACCTTCTTCCGCTCCATCGGCGCCTCGTTCGGTGTCGCCATCTTCGGCACCATCTTCACCAACCGGCTCACGACCAAGCTCGGTGCGGCGCTCGCCGGCCAGTCGCTGCCGCCCGGGGTCAGCGCGAAGGGACTGGCCGCCGACCCCCGCGCCGTCGGCCAGTTGCCGCCCACCCTGCGCCGGCCCGTGCTCAGCGCGTACTCGACGTCGATCACCGATGTGTTCCTCTACGCGGCGCCCGTCGTCCTGGTCGCCTTCGTCTTCGCCTGGCTGCTCAAGGAGGACAAGCTGCGCGGCTCGGTGACCGCCCCGGACTCCACCGAGACCCTGGCCTCCAACCCGGTCCAGCGCTCCTCGTACGACGAGTGCGCCCGCGCCCTGTCGGTCCTCGCCACCAGAGAGGGGCGCCGCGAGGTCTACGTGAAGATCACCGAGGCGGCCGGTCTGGATCTGCTGCCCGCCGCGAGCTGGATGCTGCTGCGCATCAAACGGCACGGCACCGTCGAGCCCGCCCGGCTCGCCGAGGTCGCCCCGGTGCCGCTGCGGGTGATCAGCGAGGCGGCCCGGCAGCTGGAGGAGCGGGGGCTGGCCCGCCGGGTGGGCGTCCAGCTGGTGCTCACCGAACCCGGCGCGGAGGCCGTGGTGAAGCTGTCGCGGGCCCGGGAGGAGTCACTGGCGGAGCTGTTGGGCGACTGGTGGGGGCCGGACCGGCCGACCGACCTGGTCGCCCTGGTGTCGGAGCTCACGGCCGAGACGAGCGGTTCGAGCAGGGAACGGCCGCACAGCCCGGAACCGAGGCGCGACCACCACGCGCCCTGAGCGCGGGGTCCGTCACACGCTGGTGCGCAGCTCCTTGGCGAACCAGTGCTCCGCGTACTGGTTGCGGTGGTGGAACGCCGGGACCTCCCGGTATCCGTGCTTCGCGTACAGCCCGCGCGCCTCGACCAGGTCATTACGGGTGTCGAGCCGGATCAGCCGGATACCGAGGTCCCGGGCCCGGCTCTCGACGGCTGCGATGAGCAGCCCGCCGCCCCCCGTGCCGCGCACATCGGGGCGCACGAACACCCTGGTCAGCTCGGCGACCCCGGGCTCCGTCACGATCAGCCCGGCGCAGGCCGCCGCCCGTCCGTCGAACCTGCCGACGACGAACTCACCGGTGGGCGGGACCAGCAGCCGCGCGCCGTCGTCCGTGAGCCCCTCGTCGATCTCCGCGACGGTCGCGGGCCGCCCCCAGTAGCGGCCGGCGACCTCGCCGTAGTAGTCCCGGCGCAGCAGCGCGGCGTCGGGCGAGTCGAAGCGTTCGGGCGTCACGGTCCACGTCATTGGTTCATTCTGTCTTCCGCACAACCGTGCGGAGAAGTGAATTGGGTGCAGGGGGCATCGGTGACGCAGGAGACGGGATCGACGACGGGCGCCGGGGCGGTCCGGCGGCTCGGAGAGCGGTGGATACGCGAGCTCGCCGGGACGGGCGGCGGGAGCTTCGTGTGCTCGCCCGCCGGGCTCTGGCTGGCACTGGCCGTCGTCGCCGCGGGGGCACGCGGGGAGACCGCGGACGAGCTCCGGGCGGTGCTGGGGGTTGCGGAGCAGGAGGCCGCCGATGCGGTGACGGCCGGGGTGCGTGAGCTGGCGGCCACCGAGGCGCTGGGGGTGGCGACCCGGGTGTGGAGCCGGGTGCCGGTCTACCGCGCGTACCGGGAGGCGCTGGCTGACATCGGGTTCGGCCCGATGGACACCGCAGAGGTCGACGCCTGGGTGCGGGAGGCGACCGGCGGGCTGATCGAGCGGCTGCCCCTGGACATCAGCGACGAGATGCTGCTGGTGCTCGTCAACGTGCTGGCGCTGAAGGCGCGCTGGGAGGAGCCGTTCGAGCCGGGCGACACCGAGGACCTGCCGTTCACCGACGCGTCCGGGGTGGTCCGCGAGGTGCCGACCATGTACGGCACACCGGGGCCGTGGGACGGCTGGACGGTGGGCGGCGCCCATGTCGTCGAGCTCCGCTGCCGCACCGAGCGGGCGGGCGGCGCCCCGGCCCGGGTCCGGCTGGTGCTGGGTGAGCCGGGCGCGGGAGCGGCTGACGTACTGCCCGCGGGCTGGGCGCCGGCGGCGTCGCGCACCCCGCTGGACGCGGACGTCCTGAGTATCGCGGTCCCGCGATTCACCTTGCGTACGAATGTTCGGGTGACCGATCAGTTGCCGGCGCTCGGCATTCGGCTCGCGACGAGCGGCGGCGCCGACTTCTCGGGGATCTCGCCCGAGCGGCTCACGATCGGCCAGGTGGTGCAGGAGACCGTGGTCAAGGTGGCCGAGGAGGGCGTGCAGGCCGCTGCCGTGACGGTCCTCGCCGCACCCGGGGGAGCGGCGCCCGGCCCCGAGCGCTGCCGGCACATCGCCTTCGACCGCCCGTTCGGGATCGTGGTCCTGGACGGCGCCGGCGAGGTCCCGCTCTTCACGGGCTGGCAGGCGGACACCCCGGTGGCGGACTGAGCGGCCCGTGCCCCGGTCACCGCAGCGGCGGCGGTGCGGTGACCGGCGGCGGCGGCGCCACCGGGCGCCGGCGCCCGGCCCGCAGCACCAGCAGCACTGCCACGACCACCACGACCGCGCCGCCGAGCAGGGACAGCACCCAGGCGGGGAAGGGGCCCACGGTCAGCAGCTCGTCCCGGTAGTACGTGGTCCGGTACGGGGTGTCGGCGGCCGCGGCCCGCAGCTCGTGGTCGCCGTCGATCAGCTCCGGACGCGGGAACGACTGGCTGAGCGCCGTGACGAACACCGGCTTCCCGCCGGTCAGCGCGCCCAGCGCCGGGTACTCGCCGCTGTCGCCCCCGGTGTCGACCCGTCCCGCGTACGTCACCTCCGGCCGCTGCCCGCCGATCGTGCCGCGCGGCTCCATGCGGTGGTCCGCCAGCACGTAGAGACCCAGTGACTGCGGCGTCGTGGCGAGCCGGGACAGGCGCATCGGATAGACCAGCTCGTCGCTGGCGAATCGCAGCCGAAGCGGGTCGAGCCGGCCGAGCAGCGGACCGCCCTTCTCCTGCGGTGCGAGGCGGATCGCCACGTACTCCCACTTCTTCTCGACGTAGGGCCGCAGCGCCGTCGACAGCCGGTCCGGGAGATCGAAGCCGTTGTCCGTCAGCCAGCCCTCCAGGGCCGTGGGATCGGTCGCGGTCAGCCGGGCCACGTCGAAGGGGCCGAGCCGCTCCCGGCCCACCACCCCGACCGGGGCGGCGGCCGAGGGGGCGGCGGCGTCACCGGACGTGTTGTCCGGACCGCCGAACGGCCAGTCCCCGGAGCGTGGCCAGAAGTAGTGCCGGGTCTCGCGGACCGGCGCGGTGAGGGTCTCGAGCTCGGAGAAGACCGCGGCGTCACCGAGCTCGACCGTGGCACGGTGCGGCACGGGCATGATCCACGCCGCCTCCGGCGCGTCCCCCCGGACAGTGAGCTGCATCACGATCTGCTCGGTGCTGCCGTCCCAGCCGACGGCCGACGTCTCCCGGTCGACCGTCATCCGGCTGTTCCGGTCCACGACCATCGCTCCGCAACCGCAGGCATACGCCGGTGCGATCAGAGAGCCCAACTGCAGTGACACCACCATCATGACCAGCGAGAGCGCGCGGACCGCCCATGCGCGCGGTCCGGTCCGTGCTCCTTGATCCGTTCCTGCCCACCGCATGCGCCGGTCCTCCCCCGTAGCCCTGATCACGGGCTCAGACGTGGCGGTGACCCGCCCGGTTCCGGGCACCGTGCGCTGTCCGGATTGCCCCGCCGAGCATTCTTTCGGACAAAAGCGGGGTGACAGTCAGGCGAAGAGGGGGTTGATTGTGTCTACCTCATAGCGCAATGCGAAGGTTTCACAGCATGCCCGGATCGAGGGTCGGTACAAGACGGCGGGAGGGTCGGCGCAGCGTGGCGAATGCGGATCACAGTGTGCGCGGAGATGCGACGACAGGGGCGAGGACGGGCGCGGCCCGGGCCGTGCTCTGGCTGGTTGTGGCCGCGTTGGCCGTCCGGCAGATGGCGGTGGTGCTGCGGCAGCCGCCTGGCGAGCGGCTCACCGATCTGGAGACCTGGATCGGTGAGAACGGTGTGCTTCATGTGACGGGCTCGCTGTACGACGCCGACCGGTTCACCGGTACCCCCTTCGCCGGACTCGTGCTGAAGCCACTGGCCCGCACCGCCGAACAGAGCCTCGGAGTCGCCTGGACCTTCGGTTCGCTGCTGCTCGTCGCCGCGCTCGGCGTCATCGCGGCGCGCGCCCTGCCGACCCCGGTCAGCCGGCGCACGGCGCTGCTCGCCGCACCCGTCGCGATCAGCCTGCTGATGCTCTCGCTGCCGGTCCGCAACGCCCTCCACCTCGGCCAGACCAGCATCCTGCCGGTCCTCCTCGTCCTCGTCGGCTGCTTCGTGGTCCGCGGCGAACGCGCCTCGGGCGTCCTGATCGGGATCGCGGCAGCCCTCCAGCCGACCGTGCTGCTGTTCGCCGCGCTGCTCTGGCTGACCGGGAGACGCAGGGCGGCCGTGACCGCGGGCGGCGCGTTCGCCGCCTGTACGGCACTGGCCTGGGCGGCGATGCCGCACGACTCGTGGACGTACTGGGTGCACCACGTGGCCGGGGCCGGCCTCGGCGACCAGGAGGCGGACAGCCTCGCCAACCAGTCCCTGCACGGTGCGCTGCTCCGGTTCGGTCTCGAGGGCCCGCTGGAGATCGTGCTCTTCCTGGTGCTGGCCGCCGCCGTCTGCTGGTTCGGTCTGCGCCGCGCCGCACGCTATGCGAGCGACGGTCAGCTGCTGCTCGCCGTGGCCGTGACCGGCTGTGTCTCCGTCGCCGTCTCACCGACCGCCTGGCAGCACCAGTTGCTATGGGTGCTGCTCGCCGTCGTCGGCCGGGTCGGCAAGCGCGCGTCGGACCGGATGGTGTGGCCGGCCGTCGTGGTCCTCGTGATCACGCTGCCCGGCAAGATGCTGCTGCCGAACATCGAGGCGGTGTTCCCGGTACGTGACAACGTGCTGCTGATCGCCGCGCTCGGGGCCGCGTGCGTCGCCCCGTTCCTCCCGCGCACCTCGCCGTACTGGCAGCAGCCCATTCCCACCGGTTACGCGGCCCCGGTCCCGGCCCGCTGGAGCAGGGTGCCGCTGCTGCCGGTCTGGCGGCGGGTGCTCAGCCGCCCCAACCTGCTGCTGGAACTCCTGCTGATCAGGGTCGTCTACTCCGCGTACCAGCACGTCAGGCTGGCCGCGACGGCCGGCCGTGCCACCGCCGAGCACCACGGCCGGCAGATCCACGCGGCCGAGCAGTGGCTGCACATCGACCTCGAGCACTGGGTCAACCACGAGGTCGTCAAGATCACCTGGCTGCGGGACTTCTTCGACTACTACTACTCGACGTTCCACTTCATCGTTCCCCTGGCGATCCTCGGGGTGCTCTACGTACGCCGCCCCGCGGACTACCGCTGGGTCCGCAGCTCCATCGGCTTCGCCACCCTCCTGGCCCTGGTCGGGTTCTGGCTCTACCCGCTGGCCCCGCCGCGGCTGATGCCGGGGCTCGGCTTCATCGACACGGTCCACGGCGTGCAGGACTTCGCGAAGCCGGACTACGGCACGCTGACCGGGGTGACCAACCAGTACGCCGCGATGCCCTCGCTGCACTTCGGCTGGTCGCTGTGGTGCGGTGTGGTGATCGTGATGCTCGCGCCGAAGGCTTGGATGAAGCTACTGGGGGTGCTGCACCCGCTGTTCACGCTCTCCACGATCGTCGCGACGGGCAACCACTGGGTGCTCGACGCGGTGGGCGGCGCGGCCGTGGTCGCCCTCGGCTTCGGGCTGACCTATGTGCTGTCCGGACCGCGCGAACTCCAGGAGCCCGCCGGGGAGGCCCCCGGGCCCCCGTCGATCACGCGCCCGCGGGACGGGACGGCGATGGTGCCGCAAGCGGCACCGAAGGTGAGCGGTGAGGCGGCGGCCGGCAAGGTCTAGCCACCGGCTGACGTACACACGCGCCGAAGGGGTGCCGGGGACGAGAACGTCCCCGGCACCCCTTCGGCATATGGATCGTCGCGCTCCCAGCATCCGCCCGCCCGTCCCCGCCCGCCACTCGAACGGGCCCGCGGTTCAGCGGGTGGGCCCCAGAGCCCATGCGGCGAAGGACAGCGTGAGCATCGAGACGACCGTGGACGCCACCACCGAGTTACGGGCGAGGCCGGTGTCCAGGCCGTACTCCCGGGCGTAGATGAAGGCGTTCTGCGCCGTCGGCAGCGCCGAGCAGAGCACCACGGCCAGCACCTGGTGGTCCGGCAACCCCATGAGCGGACCGGCGACGAGGTAGGCGATAAGGGGCTGCGCCAGGGTCTTGAGGGCGACCGCGGCCCCGGCCTCCGCGCGGCCGGTGGCACCTCCGCCCCCCTGGCTCGGGCCGCCGTGCAGGGACAGCCCCAGCGTGACCAGGGCCGTCGGCACGGCCGCGGCCCCCAGCAGATCGCAGGAGTGGGTGAGGGCGGCGGGCAGGGGCACCCCGGCCACGGAGACGGCGACTCCGAGCAGCGAGGCCATGATGATCGGATTGCGGACCGGCATGGTGAGCATCCGCCGCAGCCCGTCGCCGGGGCGCCCGCCGTCCGCCCGAGTGCCGGAGTCCAGCAGGGTCAGGATCACGGGGGAGACCAGCAGCACCTGGAACAGGATGACCTGCGCGACGAACGAGGCGTCGCCGAGCACCTGCACCGCCACCGGGATGCCCAGATTGGCGGAGTTGACGTAACCGGCCGCCATGCCGCTGATCGCGCCGTCGGCCCGCCCACGTCCGAAGAACCGCCGGGCCACCGCGTAACCCGCGGCGGACACCAGCGCGGTGCCCGCCGCGAACGCCACCATCGACGGATGGGCGAAGGAGGACGGCCGCGCCCCCGACACCATGCTGAACAGGGCGGCGGGCATGGCGACGTGGAAGACGAACCGGCCGAGCACCGCTTCGGCCTGCGCCCCCAGGAGGCCGCTGCGGCCGACCGCGTAACCGGCGGCGGTCAGCAGCCAGATCGGCGTGAAGGCGGAGAGCAGGGCGTGCATGCCCGCCATGATCCCGGTACGCCCGTCCGGCACCCGTACGGGGGTGCGGACGGACGCCGGTGCGGGGGTGCGGACGGGCGCCGGCACGGGGGTACGGACTGGCGCCGGTACGCGCCCCGGCGGAGCCCGGTCTCAGCCGGCCGTGGTGCTCACCTGGAGTTGTTTGATGCCGTTGAGCCAGGCCGACCGCAGCCGTCGCGGATCGCCGACGAGCCGCAGGTCCGGCAGTACGTCCGCGATCGCGTTGAAGATCAGGTCGATCTCCATCACGGCGAGGGACTTGCCCAGGCAGAAGTGCGGGCCGCCGCCACCGAAGCCGAGGTGCGGATTGGGGTCGCGGGTGATGTCGAACCGCTCCGGTTCCTCGAAGACCGCCGGGTCGTTATTGGCCGATGAGTAGAACAGCCCGACCCGGTCGCCCTTCTTGATCCGCTGTCCGCCCAGTTCGACGTCCTGGGTGGCGGTCCGCTGGAAGGACACCACGGGCGTCGCCCAGCGGACGATCTCCTCGGCGGTCGTCCCCGGCCGTTCGCGCTTGTAGAGCTCCCACTGCTCGGGATGGGTCAGGAAGGCGTGCATGCCGTGGCTGATGGCGTTGCGCGTGGTCTCGTTTCCGGCCACGGCGAGCAGGATGACGAAGAAGCCGAATTCGTCGGACAGCAGGTTCCCCTCGCCCTCCGCGGCGACCAGCTGGGAGACGATGTCCTTGGCCGGGCACTCCTTGCGCGCCGCCGCGAGGTTCATCGAGTACGAGACGAGCTCCATGGCCGCCTCCGCGCCGATCTCCTCGGTGATCGCGTACTCCGGATCGTCGTACGAGGCCATCTTGTTGGACCAGTCGAAGATCCGGGTCCGGTCCTCCTGCGGTACGCCGATGAGCTCCGCGATGGCCTGGAGCGGCAGTTCGACGGCGATGTTGTTGACGAAGTCGAACGAGCCCTCGTCGTCCGCGGCGGCCAGCGCCGTCTCGACGATGGATCGCGCCCGGGTGCGCAGCGCCTGCTCCAGGGAGCGGACGGCGCGGGGCGTGAAGCCGCGCTGGACGATCTGCCGGACCCGGGTGTGCTCCGGCGGGTCCATGTTCAGCATGATCAGCTTCTGGACGTCGATCTGGTCGCGGCTGATCGTCTCGTTGAAGCGGATCACCGCGGTGTTCGTGTTGGACGAGAACAGCTCGGGGCGGGTCGAGACGTACTTGACGTCCGCGTGCCGGGTGACGACCCAGTAGCCCTCGTCGTCGAAGCCGGAGATGCCGGCGGGCTGGGTGCACCACCAGACCGGCGCGGTCTCCCGCATCCGGGCGAACTCCGGGTGCGGGACGCGGGCTTGGAGCAGGTCGGGGTCGGTGAAGTCGAACCCTTCGGGCAGATGGGGGCAGGGCATCGGCAACTCCAGGTCGGTCCGAGAGCCGCCCGGGCAATGCCTGACGGCCCATCAGAAGTTGCCCGAAAGGTAGTAACGAGTTCTACAACTGACAAGGGGCGTGGCCGGATCTGTTGCGTGAAGCATCGGTGAACCGGGCTGGATTGTGGTGGGTGCTGCCCGTGAAGCGTGGGCATGGTCCGTGCAAGACCCTTGCGTACCGGGGGTAATCCTCATAAGACTGCACGCAGAACTAGAACGCGTACTAGTTCCTTCCGTGGGCGCCGGGACGCCTCTGCGGAAGTGCGAGGAGAGGACGAGCTCATGGCCGCGGAACCCGTCATCGTCGAAGCCGTACGCACCCCGATCGGCAGGCGCGGAGGCGCACTCGCCAATCTGCACCCCGCCTATCTGCTGGGCGAGACCTACCGTGAACTTCTCGGCCGGACCGGCATCCACGCCGACTGCGTCGAACAGATCGTCGGCGGCACCGTCACCCACGCCGGCGAACAGTCCATGAACCCCGCGCGCAACGCCTGGCTCACCGTGGGGCTTCCGTACGAGACCGCCGCGACGACCGTGGACTGCCAGTGCGGCTCCTCGCAGCAGGCCTCCCACATGGTCGCCAACATGATCGCGGCCGGGGTGATCGACGTGGGCATCAGCTGCGGGGTCGAGGCGATGTCGCGGGTGCCGCTCGGCAGCGGTTCCAAGCACGGTCCTGGCAAGCCGTGGCCCGATGAGTGGAACGTCGACCTGCCCAACCAGTTCGAGGCCGCCGAGCGCATCGCCCGCAAGCGCGGACTCACCCGTGAGAACGTCGACTCGCTGGGCCTGAGGTCGCAGGAGCGGGCGGCCGTCGCCTGGGCCGAGGAGCGCTTCAAACGCGAGACGTACGCGGTCCAGGTGCCCACCACCGAGGCGGAGCAGGCCGCCGGCCAGGGCATGTGGCGGCTGGTCGACCGCGACGAGGGGCTGCGTGACACCACGATGGAGGGGCTCGCCGGGCTCAAGCCGGTGATGCCCACCGCCATCCACACCGCGGGCAACGCCTCGCAGATATCCGACGGCGCCTGCGCGATCATGTGGGCGTCCAAGCGCATGGCGCGGGCGCTCAAACTCAAGCCGCGAGCCCGGATCGTGGCCCAGGCGCTGGTCGGCTCCGATCCGCACTTCCACCTCGATGGACCCATCGACGCCACCCGGGCCGTGCTCGGGAAGGCCGGGATGTCCCTCAAGGACATCGACGTCGTGGAGATCAACGAGGCCTTCGCATCCGTGGTGCTGAGCTGGGCGCAGGTCTTCGACCAGGATCTGGAGAAGGTCAACGTCAACGGGGGCGCGATCGCGCTGGGCCACCCGGTCGGCGCCACCGGGGCCCGGCTGATCACCACCGCCCTGCACGAACTGGAGCGCGGCGACAAGGAGTTCGCACTGATCACGATGTGCGCGGGCGGTGCGCTGGCCACCGGCACGATCATCCAGCGGCTGTAGCCCGGCGGGGGCATGCCCCAGCCCGAGGGTGCTGTCAGGTACACCCTTGGGCCGGGGGCGTACGCGGATGTCGGCGACGGGCGCTGCTGCCTAGCGTCATGGCCATGGAAAACAACGCGACCAACCCGGCCCGGACGAACGGCACACGACGACTTCTGGCGGCCGCCACCGTGGTGGTCATCGCCGCACTGAGTACGGTTCCCGCCGCCGCGGCCGGGCAGTCGGTGACCGACCGGCAGGCGCCCGGACAGCACACATCCGTACCGGCCGCCGGGCGGCACGACGCCCGCGGCGGGCTCATCGCGATCACCCCCGTCGCACGCGTCGGCCGGAGCGGCGTCGCTGACTTCCTCGCCACGGCGGGCATGGACACGGACACCGTCAGACACGGCGTCCGGGCCTACCGCCTCACCTACCGCACCGTCACCCCGCAGGGCGGACCCACCACCGCGACCGGCCTCCTCGTGCTCCCGGACGGCGGCGCCCACCGGCTTGACCTGGTCTCCGACACGCACGGCACGATGGTCGACCGCGACTACGCGCCCTCCGTCAGCGAGGACTCCGGCCGTTACGCCGCCTACCTCCAGGCATCGGCCGGGCGGGCGGTCGCCGCCCCCGACTACCTGGGCCTGGGCGAAGGCCCCGGATTCCACCCGTACATGGACACCGGCTCCGCCGTCACCGCCTCGATCGACATGCTCCGCGCCTCACGCACCGCCGCCATGAAGCTGGGCCGTCCGCTGACCGGAGACGTGTACGCGAGCGGCTTCTCGCAGGGCGGCCAGGTCGCCATGGCGGTGGGCAAGGCCATCGAAGGCGGTGCCGACCGGCGCTTCACCCTGCGGGCCCTGGCCCCCGTCTCGGGGCCGTACGACATCGAACACGCCGAGATGCCCGGCCTATTCGACGGCAGCGTCAACGACACGAGCGGGATCTTCTACATGACGTACTTCCTCACCGCGCAGAACCGGCTCCACCCGCTGTGGAAGGACCCGTCCGAGGCATTCCGGGAGCCGTACGCGGACGTCGTCGAGGGCCTCTTCGACACCCACCACACGGAGGAGGAGATCTTCCCGGCGCTCCCCGCGACACTGAGGGAACTGCTCACCGACGACTACTACCGGCAGGTCCAGCACCCGACCGGGGCCCTGCTCGCCGCCGTCCGCGCACAGGACGGCACCTGTGCCTGGAAGCCGGACGTCCCGGTACGCCTCTACTCCTCGTCGGGCGACACCGACGTACCCATCGCCAACGCCCGTAACTGCGCGGCCGATCTGGCGAAGCGGGGCGTCGAGGCGCCGGTGATCGACCAGGGACCGGCCAGTCACAACGAGACGTATCTGAAGTCGGGCCCGCAGATCGTGCGCTGGTTCGACGCGGCGGCCCGGCGCTGACGGCCCTACGCCGACGGCGAAGGCCCCGGCCGCGCTGCGGTCGGGGCCTTCGCCCACTGCCGGACGGAGCCCCCGGCCGGTCAGTAGTAGTAGCTGTTGGCCTGCCGGCACGACCGGGCGCCGCACGGGCCGCCGTAGCGGGAGCTCATGCAGTCCACACCCCACTTGATCCGGGCGCCCGCGTCGGTCTTCCAGTCGGAGACCGCGGGACCGGGCCGAGGTCCTGTGGGTGCCCTCACTCGTCCGGGACCTCGAATGTGACCCGGGCCTCGAAGGCGGCGCGGCGGGTGGCCCGGCGCAGCGCCTTCAGGAGCGCCGCGCCGACGGTCAGCGTCAGCACGACGGTCAGCACGGCCCGGCCCAGGTCCCAGCCGAGCGAGGTGGCCGCGCAGTAGGCCAGGAAGCGCACCAGGTTGTCGCCGAGCGCGTCACCGGGATGGAAGGAGATGCCGGAGCCGAGGCCCGGCACGATCGTCCAGCCGTACAGATTCATGACCGTCCCGTACGCGAACGCCGCGACGGCCCCGTACGCCGCCAGCATCAGCAGCTCGGCGCGACCGCGCAGCCGGTCCGGTGCGGGAAGCAGCCCCGCGCCCATCGTGAACCAGCCCATCGACAGCATCTGGAACGGCATCCAGGGACCCACTCCGCCGGTCAGCAGCGCGGAGGCGAACATCGTCACCGAGCCCAGCACGAAGCCGAAGCCGGGGCCGAGCACCCGCCCGCTCAGCACCATCAGGAAGAACATCGGTTCAAGGCCCGCCGTGCCCGCCCCCAGCGGCCGCAGCGCGGCGCCGACCGCGGCCAGCACCCCGAGCATCGCCACCGCCTTCGCGTCGAGCCCGGCGTCCGCGATCATCGCGACCACCACCCCGACCAGCAGCGGCAGCAACGCGGCGAACAGCCACGGAGCGTCCTGCGAGTGGGCGAGACCCGAATCGGCCCCGGCCAGCAGCGGCCAGCCGAAGGCGACCACGCCGATCGCGCTGATCAGCACCAGCGCGGCGACGGCACGCGGCCCGAGCCGCACCGGCCGCGCGCCCCGGCGGGCCGTGCCGCTCACGCGCCACCCCCCAGCGCCGCGCGCACCTGGGACACCGTGAGCCACTCCTGCGGGGCGAGGACCTTGGCGACCTGCGGGGCGAACGCCGGGGACGAGACCACGACCCGCGGGGTCGGCCCGTCGGCCACCACCTCCCCGTCGGCGAGGATCACCACCCGGTGGGCCAGCTCTGCGGCCAGCTCCACGTCATGGGTGGCCAGGACGATGGCGTGGCCCTCTGCGGCGAGTGTGCGCAGCACCCCGACGAGCCGGGCCTTCGCCGCGTAGTCCAGGCCCCGGGTCGGCTCGTCCAGGAGCAGCAGCGGGGGCCGGGCGGTGAGCACGATGGCGAGGGCCAGGGCGAGCCGCTGCCCCTCGGAGAGATCACGGGGATGGGTGTCGTCCGGTACACCTGGCAGCAGCTCGGACACCAGCGCCCGGCAGCTGCCCGGCTCGGCGCCCGCGTCGGTGTCGGCCGCCGCGCACTCGGCGGCGACCGTGTCCGCGTACAGCAGATCGCGCGGTTCCTGCGGTACGAGGCCGACCCGGCGCACCATCTCGCGCGGCGGTGTGCGGTGCGGGGTCAGGCCGCCGACCAGGACGGTGCCGGAGGTGGGCTCGACCATGCCCACGAGGGCGGCGAGCAGAGTGGACTTGCCGGCACCGTTGCGTCCCATCAGTGCGACCGTCTCGCCGGGGGCGACGGTGAGCGTCACCCGGCGCAGTGCCTCGACCCGGCCGCGCCGCACACCGAGGCGCTCGATCCGGGTGGTGGCGTCGGTGACGGGCCCGGCTGCGGTGGTCTCCTGCGGACGGCGGCCGAAGAGCCGGGCCAGGGCGGACCGGGGCGCCGCGGGGCGGGGCGCGGCGACAACCCCGGCCGGCGGCCGCGCCGCCTCCGGCGACGGTGGCGAGGCCGCACCGCCGACCGGCGCGGGCGCCGTGCCCGCCAGCCGGTCCCGCATCCCCGAGGCCCGCCGCCGGGCGTCCCGGACCGAGAGCGGAAGCGGCTCCCACCCCGCCAGCCGCCCGAGCGCCACGACCGGCGGATGCACCGGCGACACCGCCATGACATCGGCGGGCGCGCCCATCAGCGGGGCCGCACCCGGCGAGGACAGCAGGACGACCTGGTCGGCGTACTGCACCACCCGCTCCAGCCGGTGCTCCGCCATCAGGACCGTCGTCCCCAGGTCGTGGACGAGCCGCTGGAGCACCGCGAGTACCTCCTCGGCCGCCGCGGGGTCCAGCGCGGACGTCGGCTCGTCAAGCACCAGGACCCGGGGGTGCGGGGTGAGGACCGAACCGATCGCGACCCGCTGCTGCTGACCGCCGGAGAGCGTGGCGATCGGCCGGTCGCGCAGTCCGGCGAGACCCAGCAGATCGAGGGTCTCCTCGACCCGTCGCCGCATCACGTCCGGGGCCAGCCCCAGCGACTCCATGCCGTACGCCAGCTCGTCCTCGACCGTGTCGGTCACGAAGTGGGAGAGCGGGTCCTGACCCACCGTGCCGACGAGATCGGCGAGCTCACGCGGCTTGTGCGTACGGGTGTCGCGCCCGCCGACGGTGACCCGCCCGCTCAGCCGGCCGCCGGTGAAGTGCGGAACGAGCCCCGATACGGCGCCCAGCAATGTCGACTTACCGACCCCCGACGGCCCGACGAGCAGCACCAGCTCACCCTCCGGGACGGTCAGATCGACCCCCGACAGGGTGGCGCGCTCGGCCCCCTCGTACCGCACCGAAACATCGTCGAACCGGATCACACCTGCTCCTCGAAGCCTGTGGGGGAGGGCGGGACGGGTGCGACCAGCGCGGGCAGCAGACCGATCAGCACCGCGGCGGCGGGCCACAACGGCAGCACCGGCGCGATCAGCGGTACGACTCCGGGATGCAGCGCCGCCGGGTCCGTGCCGCCCGCCCGGATCATCGCCACCGCGACCGCCGCACCGGACCCCGCGACCAGCCAGGCCCGCACGCCCCACCGGTCGGGCCGGTAGCGGGTCCGCACCGAACGCGCCCCGCCGAGCCGCAGCCCGGCCATCGCGGCGACCAGCCCCGCGACCAGCAGCGGCAGCCCGTACACGGCACCCTGCGCGGCCAGCAGACCGTACGTACCGGCGCAGACGCCGAGCAGCCCGCCGAGAGTGAGGACGTTCGTGGTGTGCCGGACCGTGGCAGGCACCTGCGCGGTGCGCCCGTAGCCGCGCGCGTCCATCGAGGCCGCCACCGCGACCGAGCGCTCCAGCGCGCCCTCCAGGACGGGCAGCCCGATCTGGAGCACGGCCCCGACACCACCGGTCGGCCGGCCGCGCAGCCGGCGGGCGGTGCGCAGCCGCACCACGTCAGCGACCATGTTCGGCGCGAACGTCATCGCGACGACGACGGCGACCCCGGCCTCGTACAGCGCACCGGGCAGCGACTTCAGCAGCCGGGCCGGGTTGGCGAGGGAGTTCGCCGCGCCGACGCAGATCAGCAGCGTGGCCAGTTTCGCCCCGTCGTACAGCGCGAAGAGCAGCTGCTCGGCGGTGACCCGGCCACCGATCCGGACACCCTTCGCCCAGTCGGACAGCGGTACCTCTGGGAGCGTGAACACCTCGTGCGTGCCCGGGATCGGCGAGCCGAGGAAGACGGAGAAGAGCAGCCGCACCCCGATGACGAACAGCCCGATCTTGATGAACGCCCCGTACGAACGGGCCCACGGCGCGTCCGTACGGCGCGCGGCCACCACATATCCCGCCACCCCGACCAGCAGGCCGAGCAGCAGTGGGTTGGTGGTCCGGGACGCGGCGGTGGCGAGCCCGAGCGCCCACAGCCACCAGGCCCCGGCGGGCAGCGCGTTGCTCCGGGTCGCGGCGGGCGCGCGCCAGGCGCGGTCCGGGGCGTCGGCGGAGCGGACGGCCGAGTGCCCGGCGCCACCGGCCGGCCGGGCGTTCCCGGCGCCGTCCGTGGGGCCGTTCATCCGCGGCGGCGGCGGGCCTGCGCGACTGCGGCGATGCCGAGCAGGAGTACGGCGCCGACTCCGAAGAGCACCCCGGCGGACGGGCCGCCGCCGGAACCACCGCTGCCGGTGGCGGCCGACGCTGACGTGGGCGCGGAAGCGGCGGTGGTGGCCGGCCTGCTGCTGTCCCCGTTCCCCGGAACCTGCTCACCGCAGCCCTTGGCCGGGTAGCCGGAGATCGCGCAGAGCAGCGCGTCGTTCCCGTAGCGCAGCGGCTTGGCCACCGACGCGAGCGCCTCCGCGCTGCTCGCGTCCTTCGGGACCCGGGCGCAGGCGGTACGCGGCGCGGGCGGCGTCTCGCCGTCCGGGGCGTCGGCGGCGGTGCCGGGGTCGATGACGAGCGCGACCCGCTTGGTCCCGTCATCGGCGGGCGTGTCCGCGCAGATCTTCGCGAAGTCGGGGGCGCGGCGCGGCTTCGAGGCGTCCTGGGAGTCGGCGCTCACGGAGAAGCGGAAACCCTGTACCGAACCGTCGTCGGGCCGGAGCAGCGACGGCCCCTGGGTGGCGTACGCCCATCCGCTGCCGGAGCCCTCCCAGAAAGACCAGTAGCGGTAACCCGCCGCCTGGGCCGTGCCCGCGCCGAGCACGGCCAGGACGGCGCCCAGGACCACCAGCAGCGCGGCGGCCCTTCCGGCGCCCCTCACAGCTGCTGGTTCTTGCGGCGGCCGCTGATCAGGAAGCCGATGCCCGCGCCGACGACGAGACCGATCCCGACGAACCACCAGACGCCGCCGATGCCGTCGCCGTCACCGCTGTCCTTCTTCTCCTCGTCCTCGGTGGGGCTCGCCGTCGGCTTCTTCACGGCGGCGGGCGCGGGCCCGGTCGCGTTCAGCCGGGCGACGAGGTCGACACCGCCGAAGTCGTGCACGTCGGCCCCGGTCGAGTGGGCGGCCATGACCAACTGCGCGTAGGCGGCGGGACCGCTCTGCTTCGCCCAGTCCGCGGAGTTCTTCGCGAGCCAGTCGACGGAAGAGGCGGCCTTGTCCTTGTGACCGGCGGCGGACAGGGCGACGACCGCGTCCGCGGTGTTGCCGAAGTCGGGCTGCGGGCTGTCGTCGTCGGCCCCGGGCATCGGCGCCAGGTCGAGGTGCCCCGTCTTCGCGAGGGCCCCGGCGAGGTAGTGGGCCCCGTTCTGCGCGGCCTGCTCCGGCTTGAGCGGGGTTGCCTTGCTGCAGCTGGGGGCCTTGACCGCGGCGTTGTTGCCGACGACGAGCCCCTTGCCGAGCGCGCCGAGCACGCCCGCCGCGGTGGCGTCGCCGTTGGCGACGAGCTTGCCGGCCTTGTCCGGCTGGTAGGCGAAGGCCCCGCCGTCCTTGCCGCCGCACGGGATGGCGAAGGTGAGCAGGGCGTCGTACGGGGTCTTGCCGCCGTCCGTCGTCACGTCGCCGAGGCGCTGTCCGGCGCGGGCGAGGGCGCCGATCACGATCGAGGTGGAGTTCGCGTCACTGGCCCCGCCGGCGGTGTAGCCCCAGCCGCCGTCCTTGTTCTGTACGGACTTCAGCCAGTGCACCCCGTCGGCGACGAGGTCCGTGTGCTTGCCGACCTCGTGCAGCGCCTGCACGGCGGCCGCCGTGGCATTGGTGTCGACCATGGTCTTGTCGGTGCACGGCACCGAGGGATCGGGGCGGTACGCGGGGAACGCCCCGCTGTCGCACTGCTGGCCGACCAGCCAGTCCACCGCCTTCTTGGCCGGTGTGACCCCCACGGCCCGCTGCGAGACGAAGGCCAGCGACTGCCGCCAGACCCCGTCGTACGTCGGGTCCGTGGTGCCGTACAGCCCCGAGGGCAGTGCCGCGGACGGAGAGGGGGAGGGGGAAGGCGCGGCGACCGCGGACGGGGCCGTGGCCGCGGCCGCGCAGAGCACGGTGGCGGTGGCGGCGAGCACAGCTGCGCTGCGGCGTACGGTCATGGCGGGCGGGGCCTCTCCTGTGGGAAACCGGGCACAGGCACACAGAGGCACCAGGCTCCGGCTCCGTATACCTCGACGGTGCCGGCCACCGGGGTCCCGATGGCACGAGCCGGTCACGACACGTACAGGGCATTCCGACTCCCGCCGGCCAGGGCGGTCACGGCTGCGTGGTCAGTGCCGGATTCGCACCGGCTTCCCCCTGAACGGGCATGATGACGACTCGCACACTCTACCGGGCGGGCGCTGCGGGGGCCCTGACCGGGCGGTGGTGCCGGGGGAGGACGCGGGGAGGAAGGCAGCTCACGTGGGGCGGGGGAGGACGGCCGCTCTCGTGGCCGGGCGGGCGCGTCCCCGGTCGGGCGGGTGCATGACATCCGTTCTCGGCCACGGTGGACACAGGCCGGGCGGTGCCAGGCCGAGGGCCGGTCGGACGGCGGTGCCGGACGGCGGTGAGGGTGTGGGGATCGGGTCGGGACCGGACATCAACAGGCGACATCGAGCCCCTCCGATGACAAGATCGGCGCAACTCACCGACGAGGTGGGTTCGTTGGCCGACCGCACTTGGGAGATGTCGTGTCCGATCGTTCCGTGCTGTGCTTTCTAGCCACCGCGACCACCGCCGCCACCGCCGTTGCCGTACTCACGGGCTGCACGAGCACCAAGCCCTCGGCATCGGGCGGCACGGAGGTGGACCTGGTGAAATCCGGCAAGCTCACGACCTGCACACATCTGCCGTATGAACCCTTCCAGATACGCAAGGGCAACGCCATCGTCGGCTTCGACGTGGACCTCGTGGATCTGGTCGCCAAGAAACTCGAAGTCACCCAGGAGATCGTGGACACGCCCTTCGAGGGCATCCAGAGCGGTGAAGACCTCAACACCCGCAAGTGCGACCTGGCCGCGGCGGGCATGACGATCACGCCGGTGCGCGCGAAGAACCTGGACTTCTCCGCCGGCTACTTCGACGCCACACAGGCCCTGATCGCCAAGAAGGGTTCCTCCTTCACCTCGCTGGCGAGCCTCAAGGGAAAGAAGCTCGGAGTCCAGCAGGGCACCACAGGAGAGACGTACGCGCAGAAGCACGCGGCGGGGGTGACCACCGTCCAGTTCGAGGACCTGGCCCTGCTGCTCACGGCCGTCAAGACCGGACAGATCGACGCCGCGGTGGGCGACAACGGTGTGCTCTTCGAATACGTGCGGAAGAACCCGGATACCCAGGTCACCGCCGAGTTCGCAACCGGTGAGAAGTACGGCATCGCGGTGCGCACCGGAAACGACGCCTTGCGCAAGGAGATCAACTCAGCCATCAGTGAGGCCAAATCCGACGGCAGTTATGACCGCATCTACAAGAAGTGGTTCCCCGCCGCTCCCAAGAAGTGAGGAACCCTCTACCGATGTCCCTATCTCGCCGACAACGGACCCGAGCCGTTCGTGGTGTTCAGTACGCCGTCCTCGCCGCCGTTCTGCTCGTAGTCGCCCTGGCCACCGACTGGGGTGAGATCCGACGGGCGTTCTTCGATGTGGGCGTGGCCAAGGCGCAGTTCCCCGACATCATCACCACCGCCCTCGTCAACACCGTCATCTACACGCTGCTCGGCTTCAGTTTCGGGCTGGTCGCCGGTCTCGTCCTCGCACTGATGAGGCTGTCGCACGTACCTCCGTACCGCTGGCTGGCCATTGCCTATATCGAGTTCTTCCGCGGGGTCCCCACCCTGCTGGTCTTCATCGCCCTCGGATTCGGCGTCCCGCTGGCCTTCCAGGTGGCGCTCAACCAGTACGTGACCGTGATGCTGGCCCTGGGCCTGGTCGGCGCCGCCTATATGGCGGAGACGATTCGGGCCGGAATCCAGGCGGTTCCCAAGGGGCAGATGGAAGCGGCGCGTTCGCTCGGCATGTCGCAGGGCCGGGCCATGGTGTCCATCATCATCCCGCAGGCCCTGCGCATCGTTCTTCCTCCGCTCACCAATGAACTGATCCTGCTGACCAAGGACTCGTCCCTGGTGTATTTGCTGGGCCTGTCGCTCTCCCAGTACGAGCTGGCCAAGTTCGGCCGGGACGCCCTGAACCAGAACCGCAGCCTGACCCCGATCCTCATCGCAGGGCTCTGCTATCTGATCATTACCCTGCCGCTCGGCCATCTGGTCCGGCGGCTCGAAGCGCGTACGGCGAGGGCGAGGTGAACGCGGTGAAGGACGTTCCTGGGGCGGCGGACGGCGCGGCGACGGCGAACACACCGGCCATCGAAGTACGGGATCTGCACAAGTCGTTCGGGACGCTGGAAGTGCTCGCGGGCATCGACTTCACGGTCGGCCGGGGCGAGGTGGTGTGCGTCATCGGACCGTCCGGCTCGGGCAAGTCCACGCTGCTGCGTTGCGTGAACCTGCTGGAGGAACCGACCTCGGGGACGGTCACGGTGGCCGGCACCGAAGTCACCGACCCGGACGTGGACATCGACAGGGTGCGCCGGCGGATCGGCATGGTCTTCCAGTCGTTCAACCTCTTCCCGCACCTGACGGTGTTGGAGAACCTGACGCTCCCACAGCGACGTGTCCTTGGACGCGACAAGGCGGAGGCCTCCCGGATCGCCCGCGAACGGCTGGCCCGGGTGGGCCTGACCGACAAGGAGTCCACCTACCCGGCACAGCTGTCCGGCGGTCAGCAGCAGCGGGTGGCCATCGCGCGGGCACTGGCCATGGACCCGGAGCTGATGCTCTTCGACGAGCCGACCTCGGCCCTCGACCCGGAACTCGTGGGGGACGTCCTGGCCGTGATGCGCTCACTGGCCGACGAGGGAATGACCATGCTCGTCGTCACCCACGAGATGAGCTTCGCCGAGGAGGTGGCGGACCGCGTCGTCTTCATGGACGGCGGGGTCATCGTCGAGGAAGGCACCCCGGCCCGGGTGATCGGCGCGCCGAGCCATGTCCGCACCCGGTCCTTCCTCGCCCGCCTGCTGACCCCGGCCACCGCGGGCCTGCGCGAGGACCCGGCCGCGGACGCCGACGGGTTGGGAAAGCGGTCCGGCCCGCTCTAGAGCGGGCTGCCGGGGAGGGGACCGGAGGACGAGCCGCCGTCCCCCTCCCCGGTGAGCCCCGGGTTCAGGAAGGTGAGTTCGTCCTCGGACAGACGCAGCGAGCCCACGGCGACGTGCTGGGCGAGGTTGCCGGGATCGCCGGTGCCGCCGAGTCACCGGACGAGCCGGAGGCGCGGGGGCTGCTCGCGCTTCTGCGCCTCCAGCATTCGAGGCGCGCCGCACGGTTCGACGCGGACGGCGCGCCGGTCACGCTGGAGCACCAGGACCGGGCGCGGTGGGACCACGCGCTCGTAGCCGAGGGCGTCGCCCTCGCCCACGGGGCGGTCGCGGAGGGCGGCCCGTACGCGCTCCGTGCCGCGATCGCCGCGCAGCACGCCCGCGCCCGGGTGCCGGCCGCGACCGACTGGGTGGCGATCGTGGCGCTGTACGACGGCCTCCTCGCCCTGCGTGCGAACCCGGCGGTGGCGCTCAACCGCGCGGTCGCCGGCGGCATGCGCGGCGGCCCGCAGGCGCAGCCGGCAGCCGTCGACGCCCTGGGCGACCCCAGGGAAGTGGCCGGGAACCACGCCGTGCCCGCAGTCCGCGCGGACGCGCTTCGCCGCCTCGGCCGCACCCGCGAGGCAGCGGCGGCATATCGCGCGGCAGGGGCGCTCGCCCCGAACACGACGATCGCCCGGGAGTGCGCACGCCGGGCCGCGGAGCTGGAACCGGACGGCTGACAAAACCCCGGGCACGCACCCGTAGCCGCGCATAGGCTCTGGGCGCCTGTGCCCGAGGAACCGGACGACCGGACGACCGGATGAAGGGAGCGTCCCGCTGTGACGGACGCGCACAACCAAGAAGTACTCGCCAGGATCGCCGAAGGTCTCGTCTACACCGAGTCGGAGGCGGCCTTCCAGAACTCCGGGCGCCGGACGGACGAGATCTTCGAGTACAACCGGACACCCCCGCGCGATGCCGCGAGACGTCGGTCGCTGCTCGTCGCCATCCTCGGCTCGGTCGGTGAACGCACGGTCCTGCTACCGCCGTTCCACGCCGGCTTCGGCAGCAACGTCCACATCGGCGACGACTTCTTCGGCAACGTCAACCTGACGTTCGTCGACGACGTGGCCATCCGCATCGGCGACGGCGTCATGATCGCTCCCAGCGTGACGCTGACCACGACGGGCCATCCGGTGCATCCCGCGCGCCGAGCCGACTTCGGCCGCTTCTCCGAACCGATCGTGATCGAGGACAAGGTGTGGATCGGCAGCAACGTGGTGGTCCTGCCCGGTGTCCGGATCGGATACGGATCGGTCATCGGCGCGGGCAGCGTCGTCAGCCGCGACGTTCCGCCGATGACCGTCGCACTCGGAGCGCCCTGCCGTGTGGTCCGGCGGATCACGGACGAGGACCTCACCGCGCGCGCTGCGGGCGGGACCGAACGGAGCGGGCTTCACTGACTCCGAGGCGTCGGTTACAGCGTCCGTACCTCGGCCTCCGGAGCTCGGCCCACAGCGTCGGCTACAGCATCCGTACCTCGGCCTCCGGGAGCTTGGCCCACCAGTGGTGGTACCGGCTGTAGACAGCCGTCTCGCGGCCGTTGAGGAAACCCGTCAAGGACTGGGCCTCCGCGGCGAGTCCGTCCCAGGTGGCGGGTGACAGTGGCTGGAAGGTCGTGGCCTCGATGCCGTCGGCCGTGGGGCGCCACACGCCGGCGACATGGCCGTCCACCAGCAGGGTGGGCAGCACGTCGCCGTTGCGCCGGATCACCAGGGCGCGGTAGTCGGGGGGTATGACCCGGCCGCGGTCGGCGTAGGCGAGCAGGGTGCTGTCCCACATGGCCATGAGCCGGGGAGGGGCGGGGGTTTCGGCGGCCGGCCGTGGGGCGCCGGGGAGGTCGAACAAGGTGCTGCCGTCCGGTCCGCGGAGCTGCTCGACGGCGTCGTCCATGGTCGTGAGCGCCGCGCGGACGGCCGTCCGCTGCACCATGGCGAACTGCGCCACGTCCGCTACGGACGCGGGCCCGAACCCGGCCAGATAGCGCAGGATCAGGGTCCGCAGCGCCAGTGGATCGACGGCCCGGCCCCCGGTTACGGGCTCCGTTCCGGCTGCGACGAAGGACGGCCGGTGACCGAACGCCCATGGTGCGTCCGTCGGGGCGTGGTGCAGGGGCGCATAGCCCTTCAGCCCCCACCACGCCCCGTCCTTCTTCTCGGACCCGAGCCGCTCCTCCGCCCACGCCTGCATCTGGGCCGAGGTCCGCGGCAGGCGGGCGAAGGCCAGCAGTTCAAGCACCAGCTCCTCGGCGTCCGCCGGGGTCAGCCCGGCTTCGGCGAAGCGGGAGCCGAGTTTGGAGGCGTACAGGGTGGGCTGCATCGCCGCGCGGAAGGCCGGGTAGTCATCGGCGTGCACCGCGTGCAGGGTGATCCGCATCAGCGTCGCCTTGACCACCGATCGCGCGGTGAAGGCGGCGTCGAGCTCGGCGGGGGTGAAGCCGGTGAGCCGGTTCCACAGGGCGATGTACGGGGAGGCCGGGTGCTGGGCCTGGAGGGCGACCACACGGCGCACACCTTCGGGAACGGTCAACGGCTCGCGCTCCAGCAGCAGCTGACGGCTGAGGGTGGACCGGTTCAGTTCGCGCGCGGTGATCGTCACGACCAGGATTCTGCCCTGTCTCATGCCTGTCGGTAGCGGTTCGGCCGGTGGGGGGGCAGCGGGACGGGGGCCCGGATCGACCTCAGTGAGCTCTCCGGCGGACGGCCGCCGGATGATCGGGCCAGGCGACCGCGTAACCCTGGTCACCGTCCGTGCCGAGGCGCGCGAAGCGGAGCAGTTCCCGGACGATGCCCGCGTTGCCCATCGCCCACCCCGGCGTGGGCTCGAGGGAGCTCGGTGCGGACCGGTGCTCGGTGTTCGACCAGCGCGTGCCGGACGTATCCACGGTGGTCCGGGCCAGCAGGTCCGCGGCGAGGACGTGTGCGAAGTCCAGGCCGTCGCCGTGTTCGACGTGTCGGTCACAGGCGAACGCGAGCACTCCCGCCGTGCCGCAGCACCGTCCGCTGTTGTCCCAGAAGCCGGGACGCAGCCGTCGGGGGAGGCCGGAGCGGGTGACGGTGTGCCAGCAGCCGTCGGCGAGGGCCGACCAGTCCGGGTCGGCGCCCAGTACTTCGCCCAGCAGCCGGAACGTCTGCGCGTCGCCGGCCGGGCCGTTGCACCAGCCGTAGCTGTAACGCTCGTTGCGCCCTGGCTGGTCCTGAGGGTCCGAGTGGGGAACGAGGAACCCCTCCGGTCCGGCCTCGTTCCGGGCCGCCACATCGGCTGCGCCGGCCGCCGCGAGCTCGATCAGATCAGCGCGGTCTGCCGCACGGCCCACTGCCGCCAGCGCGTGTACGACACCCAGCGTGCCGTGCGAGATGTGGTGCAGGCGCGACTGCCTCCCGGCCCGCGTCTCCCACTGGACACCGGCCGGGGTGGCCTCCCACGTGGCCGTGTAGGGCGTCACCGCGAGGACGGCCAGTTCGATGTCGCCGCCGGCCAGGGCTCCGAGTGCGATGCCGGCATTGCCGCCGAGCAGGTCGGACTGCGGTCCCCAGCGTGTTCCGTCGAACCGGGACCGCACGAGGCCGAGGGCACGGGACGCGGCCACGCCCGCGGCGGCGTCGCCCAGCCGCCCGTGGACGGCACGCAGGGCGAAAGCCATCCCGGTCAGCCCGAAATACAGCGAGGAGAGGTCCCAGCCCTCGGCCGCCGCCGCGATGCTCCGGGCACCGCGCGACGCCGCATCGCCGTAGCGGGCGTCGCCGAAATGCCGCTCCGCCTCCAACAGTGCCAGCACGACCCCCGAAGTGCCGCTGTAGAGACTCGGGTTGAGCTCGTCATCGCTCGGCCTGGTCGTCCAGGTCAGGCCGCCGCCCGGGGCCGGGCGTGCGGTGCCGAGGAGCCAGTCGAGCGCACTCACCGCCGCGTCCTCGGCGTCGCGAGCGATCACCTGGATCCCCGGCCGATACCGCCGGGTGCCGGGTATGACGACATGGGCCTCACACCGCCACGAACGTGACCGGGCCGCTGCCCGCCACGGCCTCCGCACGGCCCAGTTTCACCAGCCGGCGCACATGCGCCTCGGCCTCCGAGACCGCGATGTTCCGTGATCCGTAGGGGATCTGCTCCCACGGGCGGTTCCACTCCATCCGTTCGGCCAGCTGCCACGGCGTGAGCGGTTCGGCCAGCAGGGTCAGGAGGCCGGTGAGGCGGTCCTCGTGGTGGTCGAGGAGTTCCCGTACGCGGCCCGCCGCGTCCGCGAACGCGTGCTGGTGGGCCGGGAGCACCTCGGCCACGCCCAGGCCGCCGATCCGTTCCAGGGAGGCGAGGTAGTCCCCGAGCGGGTCGGTCTCCGTCGCGTCGTCCGGGTCCTCGTAGAGGCCCACGTGCGGGCTGATGCCGGGGAGGAGGTGGTCACCCGAGAAGAGGCGGCCGCGGCCGGGGAGGCCGGCAGGGTGGTCCTCCTCCAGGTGCAGGCAGACATGGCCCGGGGTGTGGCCCGGCGTCCAGATCGCGCGGAGCCTGCGGCCCGCCAGGTCGAGGAGTTCACCCGGCACGATCTCGCGGTCCGGCAGCGCGGCCCGCAGGCCGGGCAGGGTGCGCATCCGGCCGCCCTTCTCGCGGGCGGCCAGCAGGGGGGCGATGTGGTCATCGGGTGCGCCCACCGTGGCCAGCTTCTTCGCGAGGTACGAGAGCCAGGTGCCCGGTTCGGACTCGCGGGTGCGGCGGACGATCGCCGTGTCGGCGGCGTGCATCGCGATCCAGGCCCCGGACGCCTCGCGCACCTGGCCGGAGAGGCCGTGGTGGTCCGGGTGGTGGTGGGTGATGACCACGCCGTGGATGTCGGTGATGCCGACGCCGACGCTGGTCAGCCCGGCCGTGAGCGTGTCCCAGGCCTCCGGATCGTCCCAGCCGGTGTCGATCAGCACCGGGCCCCGGTCCGTCTCCAGGACGTGGACCAGGGTGTGGCCCAACGGGTTGTCAGGGATGGGGACTTTGATGCTGTGGACGCCCCCACCGTGGTTCATCACCTGCGTCATGGACTCCCCATCTCTCCGCGGTCCGGGCGGCGTGCGGGGTACGGCCACGACCCGCCGGGTCCACTGTAACGAGAACTTGTTCCAGTGGTAGCCCCGGTCGACCATCTGATCCACGGGGCCTTCCGGTCCGCGTCGGCTATCCGATCAGGGTGGCCTTCGGTCGCACGATGCAGAACTCGTTGCCCTCCGGGTCCTCGAGCACGGTCCACGACTCCTCGCCCGTCTGGCCGATGTCCGCACGGCGCGCGCCGAGTGCGAGGACGCGCTCGATCTCCGCCTCCCCCTCGCCGGGCTCCGTGGTCAGGTCGAGGTGCAGACGGTTCTTCACGGTCTTCGTCTCGGGTGAGGGCATGAAGCAGATCCCCACCGGGGAGTCCACGTCCGGCCCGATCACGACCTCCCGCTCCCGCTCGGAGAGGACGCGCCATTTCAGTACTGCGGCCCAGAAGCGGGCCAGGCCGGACAGGTCGTGGGCGTCGATGACGATGTGGTGGAGAGAGGCGGTCATGCGGCCCAGTCTGCACCGCCCGAGGGTGTCGCGGACGTTGTCCCCGTTGTCCCAGCCGTGGACTCCTGGAACTGTAACTGGTATCAGTTCTGACACGGAGTCAGATGCCTGGCCGGTCCGGCCGGTCCAGTCGGTCAACGAGTCGGGTCACGTGCCGCGTCGCGGGAGGCAGCAGCCATGAGCGAGCTTGTCGAACACGGAAAACTGTTCATCGGCGGGGAGTTGGTCGATCCGCTCGGGCGGGAGGTCATCGAGGTCGTCTCCCCGCACACCGAGCAGGTCATCGGCCGGGTGCCGCACGCCGCCGAGGGGGATGTGGACCGGGCCGTCGCCGCAGCCCGGCGGGCGTTCGACGAGGGCCCATGGCCCCGGATGACGGTGGACGAGCGGATCGCCGTCGTCACCCGGATCAAGGACGCGTTCGCCGTGCGGTACGAGGAGATAGCCCGGGTCATCAGCTCGGAGAACGGCACCCCCTACAGCTCCAGCGTCATGGTCCAGGCGCTCGCGGCGATGATGGTGTGGGACGCGGCGATCACCGTCGCCCGCACCTTCCCGTACGAGGAGCGGCGGGACGGGGCGCTCGGGCCGCTGCTGGTGCGCCGGGAACCCGTAGGCGTGGTCGCGGCCGTGGTGCCGTGGAACGTGCCGCAGTTCACCGCCGCCGCCAAGCTCGCGCCCGCGCTGCTGGCCGGGTGTTCGGCCGTGCTGAAGGTGTCTCCCGAATCGCCGCTGGACGCCTACATCCTGGCCGAGATCGTCGCCGAGGCCGGGCTGCCGGAGGGGGTGCTGTCGATCCTGCCCGCCGACCGCGAGGTGAGTGAGTACCTGGTCGGGCACCCCGGTGTCGACAAGGTCTCCTTCACCGGGTCGGTGGCAGCCGGGCGGCGCGTCATGGAGGTCGCCTCGCGCAACCTCACCCGCGTCACCCTGGAACTGGGCGGGAAGTCCGCCGCCGTGATCCTCCCCGACGCCGATCTGGACGCCGCCGTCGCCGGAATCGTGCCCTTCGCCTGGATGATCAACGGGCAGGCCTGCGTGGCCCAGACCCGGATCCTCGTACCGCGCTCCCGCTACGGGGAGATCTCCGAGGCGTTCGCCGCCGCCGCCGGTGCGCTCAGGGTCGGAGACCCGCTCGACCCCGCCACCGAACTCGGACCGCTCGTCGCGCGGCGCCAGCAGCAGCGCTCCCTCGACTACATCCGGATCGGGCAGGAGGAGGGGGCGAAGGTGCTGACCGGAGGCGGCCGTCCGGCCTCCCAGGAGCGCGGCTGGTACGTCGAGCCGACGCTCTTCGGGGACGTCGACAACTCCATGCGTGTCGCTCGCGAGGAGATCTTCGGACCGGTCATCTGCCTGCTGCCGTACGGCGACGAGGACGAGGCCGTGAAGATCGCCAACGACTCCGAGTACGGGCTCAGTGGCAGCGTCTGGACCGCCGACACCGAGCGCGGCATCGACATCGCGCGCCGGGTCAGGACCGGTACGTACAGCGTGAACACCTTCAGCCTCGACATGCTCGGGCCCTTCGGCGGCTACAAGAACTCCGGTGTGGGGCGGGAGTTCGGGCCCGAGGGGTACGGGGAGTACTTCGAGCACAAGATGATCCATCTGCCCGCCGGCTACGGGGGAGGGGCCTGATGGGCGACCGCTGGAGCGTCGAGGTCGACCGCGGGGTGTGCATCGGGTCGGGGATGTGCGTCAACCACGCACCGGGCGGATTCCGGCTGGACTCCGCCCGGCAGTCCCACCCCGTCGACCCGGAGACCGACGCCAGTGAGCAGGTGCTCGCCGCGGCCGAGGGCTGCCCGGTCGAGGCGATCACGATCGCGCTGGCCGACTCGGGGGAAGTGGTGTTTCCGCCGGAGGACTGAGAGGACCGGGAAGGCGGAGAGGGCCGGGAGGTCTGAGAGGGGCGGGATCGGGAGGTCGGGAGGGCTGAGCAGGGGCGGGAGGTCTGAAGGAGCGGCCGTCTCACCGCCGGGTGTCAGGCCTCCTGGGCGTGCGGTTCCTCGTACCGGCCGGCGCGGCGGAGGGCGTCCTCGTCGTTGTGTGCGTCATAGCTGATGAGTTTGGGGAGTGTGGCGGCGAGCGCGGCCACCGTGACGACACAGGCGAGACCGCCGGACCAGATCGCGGGGCGGGCGCCGGTCCAGCCGGCCATCGCTCCGGCGCGGACCTGGCCGAGTTGGGGACCGGCGCTGTACGAGAGGACCTCGATACCGGCCAGGCGGCCGCGCAGCCGGTCGGGGATGGTCTGGTTCCAGATGGTCGAGCGGCCGAGACCGCTCAGCATGTCGCCCGATCCCGCCAGCGCCAGGCACACCAGCACCAGCCAGATGTTCGACGTCCAGCCGGCCGCCGCGATGGCGACACCCCAGCCGGTGGCGCCGAACACCACCAGCAGACCGTGGCGTTGGGTGCGGGAGACCCAGCCGCTGGTCAGACTGACCGCCAGGGATCCGACGGCGCCCGCGGCGTACATCAGCCCCAGCGCCCATTCGGCGTCGAGATCATCGGCGAGGAAGGGAAAGATCGTGTTCGGGAAGGCGAAGAACATCGCTGCCATGTCGATCGCGTACGTGCCCAGCAGCACCGGCCTGGACCACGCGTAGCGGGCACCTTCGGCGATACCGCGCCATGACGGTCTGTCCGCGTGCTCGACGGGCGGGACCGGCGAGAGCCGGCGGCACATCAGGACGGAGACGAGGAGGCAGACCACCGTCGTGGCGTAAGCGGGGACGTTGCCGGCGTACGCCACGACGAGGCCCGCCAGCGCGGGCCCGGCGATCGCGCCGGTCTGCCAGCGCAGTGCGTTCAGCGCGGCAGCCGCGGCGAGCTGGTCGTGCGGGACGATCCGGGCCAGCAACGAGTCCAGCGCGGGCCGTTGGAGTCCGGCGAGAGCCGCCACCCCGGCCGCCGCCACGTACAGCGGCCACAGCATGGGATGCGGCAGCAACGCGTTGACGAGCAGGACGGCCGCCACCAGCCCCAGGCCCGCCTCGGTCCACACGATGACCTTGCGCCGGTCCACCGCGTCGGCGAGTGCACCGCCGTACAGGCCGAACACCACCAGCGGGATCAGTTCGACGGCGCCCATCACGCCGACCGCGAGCGGTGAGCCGGTGAGGTCCTTGATCTGGAGCGGCAGCGCGATGAGCGCCATCACGCTCCCGAGGTAGGTGACCAGGCCCTGCACCCACAGGAGGCGGAAGTCCCGGGACGATCGCCAGGGCGCGAGGTCGGGCAGCAGCGCGGCGAGTTTGGCGGCCATGGTCAGCAGCCCCCGGCCGGCCCGGACACCGGATGCGTTCCGGTCGCCCCGCGGGCCGCCCCGTCCGGGGGCGAAGCCCCGGTATCCGCGGCACCGGTGTCCGCGGCCCGTGAGTGATGGCGTCCGATCGGCAGGACGAGGGGCCTGCCCGAGACGGGGTCCTCGATGATGCGGCTCTCCATGCCGTAGACGGCCCGGACCGTGTCCTCGGTCATCACCTCCGCGGTCGTACCGGCCGCGTGCAGCCGGCCGGATGCCAGCGCGACGAGCCGGTCCGCGTAGCGTGCGGCCAGATTGAGGTCGTGCAGGACCATGGCGATGGTGGTGCCCCGGGTCCGGTTCAGATCGGTCAGCAGGTCGAGGACCTCGATCTGGTGGCTGATGTCCAGAAACGTGGTCGGCTCGTCGAGCAGCAGCAGATCGGTCTGCTGGGCCAGGGCCATGGCGATCCACACGCGCTGGCGCTGTCCGCCGGAGAGTTCGTCGACGGCCCGGTCCATCAGCCCGGCGGTCTGAGTGGCCTCCAGCGCGGCGGTGACCGCCGCGTCGTCCTCGGCCGTCCAGCGGGAGAACGCGCGCTGATGGGGGTGGCGGCCCCGGCCCACCAGGTCGAGCACCGTGATGCCCTCGGGGGTGACAGGGGACTGGGGCAGCAGCCCCAGGGTGCGGGCGAGTTCCTTGGCGGGGGTGCGGTGGACCTCCTTGCCGTCCAGGACGACGCGTCCGGCGCGCGGGACGAGCAGCCGGGACATCGACCGCAGCAGCGTCGACTTCCCGCAGGCGTTGGCGCCGACGATCACCGTGATCCTCCCGGCCGCGAGGGTCAGGTCCAGGCCCTCGATGACGGCACGGTCTCCGTAGCCGAGTGTGAGGTCCTCGGTGGAGAGGGTGTGGGAAGCGGTCACAGCGAGCCTCCGGCCCGGTTGGTGCGGACGATCAGGTACACGAGGTAGGGCGCTCCCAGGACTCCGGTGACGACGCCCACGGGGTAGCGGGTGTCGAAGGCGTACTGACCGGTGAAGTCGGCGACCAGTACGAGCAGGGAACCGACCAGGCCCGCGGGTACCAGCAGGGACCCGCCGGTGCCCACGAGCCGGGCGGCGATCGGCCCGGACAGGAACGCGACGAAGGCGATCGGCCCCGCGGCGGCCGTCGCGAACGCGATCAGGCCCACGGCCGCGACGATGACCGTGATCCGGGTGCGTTCGACGCGGACGCCGAGCGCGGACGCCGTGTCCTCCCCCAGACTCAGCGCGCCGAGATTGCGGGACTGGTGCAGCAGCACCGGACTGAGCACGACCACGGCGAGGACCGCGGGCACGGTCTCCTGCCAGGTGGTGCCGTTGAGGCTGCCCGTCAGCCAGCGCATCGCCTCCTGGAGGTCCCATTCGGCCGCCTGCGACAGTACGTACGAAGTGACGCTGTCCAGCAGGGCGGAGACCCCGATGCCGATGAGGATGAGCCGGGTGCCGGCGACCCCGTCACGGAAGGCGAGGGTGTACACGAGCAGGGCCACGCCGAGCGCGGCGGCGATGGCCACGGCCGACACCTCGGTCCCGCCCAGCGAGAAGGTCACGATGGCGATCGCCGCCGCCGCGCTCGCTCCCGCGCTGATCCCGATGATGTCGGGGCTGGCGAGCGGGTTGCGGAGCATCGTCTGGAAGGTGACACCGGCGATACCGAAGGAGAATCCGGCGGTCAGGGCGAGCACGGCCCGTGGCAGTCGCAGTGTGCCGACCGTGAAGGACGCGCCGGGGACGTCCTCGCCCATGACGACGCGCAGCACGTCGCGTGCCGGATAGAAGGTGTGCCCGGCCATGAGCGTCGTGACGAACGCGACGACGACGAGAAGCAGCAGGACAAGGACGAGGAGCCGTCGCCGGTACGCGCGGCGGACCCGTGCCCGGGTGACGGTCCGCAGCGTGGACGGGGCGCTGACCGCGGGGGCGCTCACAGGGACCTGACCTTCTGCCGGCGGACGATGTGGATGAAGAACGGCGCGCCGACCAACGCGGTCACGATCCCCACGTCGATCTCGGACGGCCGTGCCACGATCCGTCCCACCACGTCCGCGGTGGTGAGCAGGACGGCGCCGGTCAGCGCGGAGAACGGGAGCAGCCAGCGGTGGTCGATGCCCACCAGGAGCCGGCAGGCGTGCGGTACGACGAGACCGACGAAGCCGATCGGCCCGGCGACGGCGGTGGACGCGCCGCACAGCACGACCGCGCCGAGCGCCGCCGCGGCCCGGACGAGTGCCACCCGTTCACCGAGCCCGGCGGCCAGGTCGTCGCCCAGGGCAAGCGAGTTGAGGGCGCGGGCGGATGCCAGGCAGATCACGGAACCCACGGCGAGGAACGGCAGGACGCTGCCGAGCTGCGCGTACGAGGCCCCGCCGACCCCGCCGATCTGCCACAGCCGGAAGGTGTCGGAGATATCGTTGCGCGGCAGGACGACGGCGCTCACCAGCGAGGCGAGCGCGGCCGAGATGGCGGCGCCGGCGAGGGCCAGTTTGAGCGGGGTGGCGCCACCGCGCCCCAGCGAGCCGACCGCGTACACGAACCCGGCGGCCAGACCGGCCCCCAGCATGGCCACCCAGATGTACGAGGAGGCCGACGCGAGGCCGAAGTAGGCCATGGCGGTGACCACGGCCAGGGAGGCCCCCATGTTGACGCCGAGGATGCCGGGGTCGGCCAGCGGATTGCGGGTCACTCCCTGCATCACGGCGCCGGCGAGCCCGAGGGCGGCGCCCACGACGACGGCGAGGAGCGTACGCGGTATGCGTTTGGCGACCGCCGCCTCCTCCAGGCTGTGGTCCGCCCCGCCGAGCGCCGACCACACGTCGGACCAGGCGACGTCGCGGGAGCCGAAGGCCAGGGAGGCCGTGACGACGGCGACCAGTACGGCGGCCACCACCAGGAGCAGGACGACGCGGACGCGCGCCGGACGCCGTACGGAGGCGGCGTCCGGCACGGGCGGGGCGGCGGTAACGGTCACTTGGCCTTGTCCGCGGCAGCGGCGAGCGCCTTCACGTAGTCCTCCAGGACGTACGGGATCGACAGCGGTGTCGGGTTCGCGGCGGTCGCCATGGGGGTGCTGCCGGGCAGCAGGTAGATGGAGCCCTGCTCGACGGCCTTCAGCTTCGAGGTCAGCGGGTCGCTCCTGAGCGCCTTCAGCAGTTCGCCCTTGTCGTCTCCGTAGCCGGTGACGATGTCGACGTCGTTGAAGTCGTCGATGCGCTCGGCGCTCTTGGTGAGAACGAACTTCTTGGATGCCGCGGACGGTTCGGAGACGCTGGCCGGGATCTTCATCCCGAGGTCCTCGAAGAACAGCGTGCGGGTGTCGTGGGTGGTGTAGAAGCCGACCTCACTGACGTCCTTGGAGGACACGTGCGTCATGAACATCGCCGACTTGCCCTTGATCTGGGGGTACTTGGCGACGGTCTTCTTGATCTGTCCCTCAAGGTCGTCGATCAGTTCGTCGCCCTTGCCGGCCAGTCCGATGGCCTTGCTGTTCAGGCGGATGATGTCGCGCCACGGGGTCGCCCAGGCGGCCTCGGGATAGGCCACGACGGGCGCGATCCGGCTCAGGGTCTCGTAGTCCTGCTCGGTGAGCCCGGAGTACGAGGCGAGGATGACGTCCGGCTTCGTGTCGGCGACCGCCTCGAAGTCGATGCCGTCGGTCTCGTCGAACAGGACCGGGGTCCTGGCGCCGAGTTCCTTGAGCCGGTCCTCGGTCCAGGGCAGCACGCCGTTGTCGTCGTCGTCGCCGAAGTTGGCCTTGGCCATGCCGACGGGAACGACACCGAGTGCGAGCGGCACCTCGTCGTTGGCCCAGTTGACGGTGGCGACGCGCTTGGGCTTGGAGGGGATGACCGTCGTCCCCAGTGCGTGCTTGATCTTCACGGGGAACCGGTCGGCGGATGCGGTGCCGGCGTCGGATGCGGCACTGCTGTCCTCCTTGCTGTCGTCCTGGCCGCCGCAGGCGGTGAGGCCGAACAGGAGGGTCGCCGCGAGGGCGAGTACGCGAAGGCGGGGTGATCTCATCGACCCGAGTGTCACTTTCGATCCGGGATGCCAGGCTCACGCATCCGGACCGCGGATCGGGGTCGTGGAGCAGGGCACCGCACTTGCAAGAGCAAACTTAGGTAAGGCTTGCCTGAGGAAGCATACGGGCGAGGTGCGTCGTCATCAATCGAGCGTTTTCGACATGCCTTGTAGCGATCGGGACATTCGGCCGGGCAGGCTGACGCGAGCCGGCAGCCCGCCCGCCCCACCTCCGCCGGCCCGCCCCGGCGGCTGTCGCGTCAGTGCGTCCGGAACCTGCCGGGAGTCGTGCCGGTCGTCCGCCGGAACGCTGCTCCGAAGGCACTTGCCGAGCGATAGCCGACCGCATCGGCCACCACATCGACCTCGAACCCGCGGGAGAGGAGCTGCACGGCGTGCTGGGCCCGCACCGCTGCCACCCAACGGGCGAAGCTCGTGCCCGTCTCGGCCCGGAAGGCGCGGGTCAGCGTGCGGGCGCTGCACCCCAGCGAAGAGGCCCAGTCGGCCAGCGTCCGCTGATCGGCGGGATCGGCCCGCACCGTGTCCACGACCGGCTGCAGCAACGCCGATGTGGGCAGCTGCACCAGCAGCGCCCGCGGCGAGGGCCGCAGGACGTCGAGCACCGCCGCCTCGGTCACGGCCCGCGAGTGCGGTGACAGGTCCGCCTCCTCCAGCCGGTCCAGCAGGAGCCGGAGCAGCGGCGTGATGTCCACGGCCACCGGGACGTCGGGCAGCGCGGACACCGTGCCGTGCCGGAAGAAGTGGGCGCGGTAGGAGGTGCCCGCGACCGCGGAGGCCGAGTGCAGCTGGCCCGCCGGCATCCACAGCCCCAGCGTCGGCGTGATGCACCACACCTGGGTCCCCACCACGGCCGTGGAAGCACCGCTCTCGTTCCAGAGCAGTTCGTGCCACGGGTGCGAGTGCTCGTTCCACGCCGTGTCGTCGGCGACAGCCTCCTCGTACCCCTGGATCACGAAGGGGACGTCCACTTCTCCGGCGGCGAGCGTCGGCAGCTCCCTGGTGACACGCATGCGCCCAGGCTAGACCGGCCGTGGCCCGTCGTTCGGGGCCCCGTCGTTCGTGCCGACGTTCGTGGCCCGACGGCCGTGGGACGGCGTTCCTCAGCGGCCGGTCTCGGGCCGGGAGCCCGACAGCAGGTGCAGGCGCAGCGCCAGCTGCAGCTCCAGGGCCCGGTCCGGGGCGTTCCAGTCCCGCCCCTGCCGACGCGCAGCAATCACCGGCTCCGTACGCGAACACAGCAGGCCGCCGTACTGCTCGCGCATCGGTTCTGGACGCAGCCGGCGCTGTATGGGGACTACGCTTCCTGCCGCGCCGCAACCGGCGCCGCTCGCCGTTATTCGCTCCCTTTCCTGATCTGCCACGAGCTTGACGAGGTGCTGGTTGTGACTTTCCTGACCGCGTCCCAAAGCATTGCCACGGATCCGTCCGTTCACCTATGGGCAGCCGAGGACCCCATCGTTCCGGGCTACACACCGGCGCTGCCTGAGGAAGTGAACGGCTCTGTCTCCACCATCCCTTCGTGGACGGCGGGAGGCGGACTTACCGCAGCAGCGGCTGGTGGGCTGATCGGATGGCTGCTGGTCGCGATCGGGCACAACAGCGAGCGCGCCCCGCTCGCGGCACGTGGGAAGCAGAGCGTGTTCTGGAGCCTGATCGGCGCTGGCGGCATCGGGGTCACCAGCGGCCTCGTGCTGGCCGTCCACAACATGACGGGGCCTGAGGTCCAGGCATGAACAGCGACCGCAATGCCCGAAAGGCAAAACTGACCCTGGGTGCCCTCGGCGTCCTGGTGGCCGCGGCCCTCGTGGGCGGCGGACTTGTCGTCTACTCGATGGTCGGCCCCGACGACTCCAACGCCACCGCTAACAAGGCCCCGGCGGCCACACCGAAACCCTCCAGCTCCGAATCCGCGACAGGGTCCGGAGCTGCGATGACGCCGGAGAAGGCGAAGAAGGTCCCGCTGCGCGTCCCGACCGGGCAGGCCAACGGTGTCTCGACAGGATTTCCGCACTCGCCCGGCGGGGCGATCTCGGCCGCCGTGTACTTCTGGGAGGAGTACGCCTGGCTTGATGATCAGAAGGCCCGCCAACAACTCGAAGCGGTGGTCTCGCCCGATGCCACCGGCTACATCGACGAGCAGATCTCCGAGATTCGCAAGACACGCGAGGGCGTCAACCTGCCGACCTCTGGCGGCGCACCTGCCGGGCTCACGATCACCACCACCGTTCAGGCCGTCAGGGGCCGCTCGCTCAAAAGCACAGACCTGCCGCGGGGCGACGTCGTTCACATCTGGATGAGCTTCGACCGCTTCGCGACCACGCCCGAAAAGGCCACGGACGAGGACCCCATCAAGGGCGACACCGCAGACCTGATCGTCAAGTGGCAGGACGGAGCGTGGAAGTTCACCAACGAACCCCAGTACTGGAGGCAGCGCACCTTCCCTGTCGCCTACTCGCCGGACTCTCCGTACGCATGGCGGGACGGGTGGATGCAGGTGAGGCATGAGGACTGACGTGCGGGCCCGCCTAGGCAGTGTCCGGCGGATCATGCGGTGGTCGAGGCCGTCGAGACCCAGCTGACCCCGTTAGACTCTCTGTGTGTTCGAGTACCACGGCTGGATCGCTGTCAGGGAGACCGCAGTCAGCGCCGACGATGACGTCCGACTGCGGCAGGTCGTCGATGAGCTTCGGCTTCGCATCGCTCAGCTGGCCAGTCCCTACCTCCTTGATCTCAGGTGGATGAACGGTGAGCCGTTCATCCACGTGGGAGGCAATTCCAATCACCGCTCGTCGCCGGATGTCGTCGAGCTGTTCGAACATGTCGCGAAGGTCGCTCCCGGCTCCTACGGCCTCCTCCACATGCGCGATGGCGAGCACACGGGGCATGAGAACGAGGTACGGGTACTCAGGCTCGCTCGGGGCACGGTCACGCATCACACGGAGGCGCTGCTGTCTCCTTGCATCCCGACGCTGGAAGACCCCTTCACTGTTTAGGTTCTGTCTGGCTTATCGGCCGGAGCCACGGACGGACCGCCGCCGCCCACGACGGTGCCGTGAAAGACAAAGGCTCTCTTGCCGTACCGCGTAGCTACGGCTCGGGAATGGTGCGCTTGATCTGGCGTCTGTGGGCCGTCTCAGAGCGCGTTCCTCGGCCGTGGGACGGTGTTCCTCAGCGGCCGGTCTCGGGCCGGGAGCCCGACAGCAGGTGCAGGCGCAGCGCCAGCTGCAGCTCCAGGGCCCGGTCCGGGGCGTTCCAGTCCCGCCCCAGCAGCACCTGGATGCGGTCCAGCCGCTGCACCACCGTGTTCACATGGACGTGCAGTTCGTCCTTGGCCCGGATCAGGCTGCCGCCCGCGCCGAAGTACGCGCCGAGCGTGCGCACCAGATGGGTGCCGCGCTGGGCGTCGTACTCCAGCAGCGGCCCCAGCGTCGCCGACACGAAGCCGTCGACGTCCTGGCCGTTGCCCAGCACCACGCCCAGGAAGCCGAGTTCGTCCACGCAGGCACCCTCGCCCGTGCGGCCGAGTACCCGCATGGCCCGCAGACAGCGTGCCGCCTCCGCGTACGCGGCGGCCAGCTCACCCGGGCCGCGGGCCGGGCCCGTGGCGGCGACCGTGACCGGCGCCTGCGCCAGCTGCCCCAGCTGGGCCGCCGCGGTGCGGGCGGCGGTCCCGGCACCCGCCCCGGCCACCGGCCCGCAGTCGTCCGTCTCTATCAACAGCACCACCGTGCCCGCGTGTTCGGCGCTCACCCCATGGATGTCCCCGCCGAACAGATAGCGCATCGCGGCCGGGGCCAGCCGCTCCCGGGCGCCGGTCTCCGCCACCAGCAGGAGGTGCGGGCGGTCCAGGTCGATGCCCAGTCTGCGGCCGCGTTCCGCGAGGCCCGCCGGGTCGCGGCCGGTGTCCGTCAGCAGGTCGGCGATCAGTTCGCCGCGGATGCGGTTCTCCGTCTCGGCCACCGTCCGCCGCAGGAGCAGCAGCAGTCCGGTGACCACGGCGGACCGCTCGAAGAGCCGCCGGTCGGAGTCGTCCAGCTGCCGGCTGCGGTGCAGCACCAGACCGGCCAGCAGCTCCTGCCCGGCGAGCACCGCGCAGACCACCCGCCCGTCGCGGTGCACGGCACGTGCCCCCGTACGGGACTCCTCGGCGGCCTCCGCGAGCCAGCCGGCGTCCATGCTGTCGGCGGCGAAGCCCGTGCCGTCCGGGCGGACCGCCGCCAGTGGGCGCCCGCCCGGGTCGTGGATCGTCAGGGGGGAGTCGAGGAGTCCGGCGACGGCCGCCGCCACGTCCTTGACGTCCCGGCCGCGCAGCACCAGATCCGTCAGCCGGTCGTGCGACTCCTCGGCCCTCCGCATGGCCGCCGAGTGGGCCCGAACGGAGGCGTTCGCCTCGGCCAGCTCCGCGTTCGCCTCGGCCAGTTCGGCCAGGGCCGAGGTGGTGTCGGCCAGTGCGCGGGCGGTGTCGATCGCGATCGCGGCATGGGCGGCGAGCGAGCACAGCAGGGCCACCTCGTCGGGACTGAAGACGCGGGGCGCCCGGTCGGCCGCGAAGAGGACGCCGATCACCTTTCCCGTGTCCCCGCGGCTGGAGCCGAGCAGCAGCGGAACGCCCAGGATGGCGACCAGGCCCTCGTCCAGGACCCCGGCGTTGATGTTGTGGGTGTGGTGGAAGCGCTCGTCGGTGCGGTAGTCCGGGGTCGCGTACGGGCTCGCCGTCTGCGCCACGAGACCGCCGAGGCCCTCGCCGAGTTCCAGGCGCAGCCGCTGGAAGAGCACCGACACCGAACCGTCGGTCACCCGCATGTAGGTGTCGCCCGCCTCCTCGTCCGGGAGGGTCAGATACGCCGTGTCCGTGCCCAGCAGCATCCTGGCCCGCCGCACGATCGCCTTCAGCACGTCGTCCAGATCACGCGAGGCCGCCAGGTCGCCCGCCGTGTCGAAGAGCGCGGTGAGCTGGAGCTCACGGCGCCGGTGCTGGCGCAGCGCGCCCCTGATCCGCAGCGCGGTGGCGGTGGCCCGCTCCACCTCGGCGAGCTCCCGGGCCGGCACCCCGTCGGCCCGAGCCGTCGACAGGACCGCGCCCAAAGCCTCGGCCGGGGCGTCGTCGGACAGCAGGTCGAACAGGTGCCGGAGGTGGGGCGCGGCGGAGGGGGACGGTTCAGACATGGCGGCCAGCGTTCGTCGACAGGGCGGTAGGGGGTCAGTTGGCGGTCCAGCCGCCGTCCATGGAGAGCGAGGTGCCGGTGATGTGCCCGGTGCGCGGACCGCACAGCCACAGGACTGCCTCGGCGACGTCCGCCGGTTCGATCAGGCGCTTGATCGCACTGCGCTCCAGCATCACCCGCCCCACCACGTCCTCCTCCGAGATGCCGTGCGTACGGGCCTGGTCGGCGATCTGGTTCTCGACCAGCGGGGTGCGTACGTAACCGGGGCTGACGCAGTTGCTCGTCACCCCGTGCTCCGCCGCTTCGAGCGCCACCACCTTGCTCAGCCCCTCCAGTGCGTGCTTGGCCGTCACGTACGCCGACTTGTACGGGCTCGCGCGCAACCCGTGCACCGACGAGATGTTGACCACGCGCCCCCAGCCGCGTTCGTACATGCCCGGCAGGGTCCGGCGCAAGATGCGGAACGGGGTCTCCACCATCACGCGCTGGATCAGCGCGAAGCGGTCCGGCGGGAAGGTGTGGACGGGGGCGACGTGCTGGAGCCCCGCGTTGTTGACCACCACGTCCGCGTCGGCCGGCAGCGTGTCCACCACGGCCGGGTCGGACAGGTCCACCACCCAGGCCGTCCCGCCGATCTCCCCGGCCAGGTCCCTGGCGGCCCCGTCCGCCTTGTCCACGACGTGCACATGGGCGCCGGCCGCCGCCAGTGCCTGCGCACAGGCCCGCCCGATACCGCTCGCCGCGCCCGTCACCAGCGCGGTCCGTCCGGCCAGGAACGGTTCCGGGGGCGCCTGCGGTGTTCCGCCGCCGGGGGAGGGGGCGGGGGGCTCGTGATCCGGTCTGCGGGAAGTCTCCATGGCCGTCACCGTAGGTACGCGAAGGCCCGCGTCACACGGGGCCGGTGCACATACCCTCCCGGCCCGGCATGGTGGCGGCGTACATGGTGCGTGCCCCGGCCCGGGCCACCCGGCCGGGGGCGCGGGCCCGGCAGGTCCGGCCCGGACAGCTGTGGTGGTGGCGGGCCGCGCAAGGGCGGCGGCGCACACAGCCGGGGCCGGGGAGTGTCCGCCTGTCCCATGGGCGCGGGAGGGCCCTGCTCGTAGGTTCCGGCAGCAGTCCGTACCCCCGCACGCACCGACCAGGGAGGCACCCGTGCGCCCATCGATCCTGAGACGTCTCTTCCGCCGCGCCGCGCCCACGGCCGCCCTCGGCCTGCTCGCGGCGACACTGAGCATCACGGCGGGCGCGGAGCCGGCCGCGGCGGCCGGCGGCCTCCAGCAGGTCACCGGCTTCGGCTCCAACCCGGGCAATCTGCAGATGTACGAGTACACCCCGGCCGGCCTCCCCGCGAACGCGCCGCTGGTCGTCGCCCTGCACGGCTGTACGCAGACGGCCGACGCGTACTACAGCAACTCCGGCTGGCCGGCCCTCGCCGACCGGTGGGGCTTCGACGTCGTCTTCCCGCAGACCACGTCCGCGAACAACGCGCTCTCCTGCTTCGGCTGGTTCGACCCGGCCGAGGACAGCCGGGGCAAGGGCGAGGCCGCCTCCGTCGTGCAGATGGTGGAGCACGCGAAGCAGAGCCGCGGCTCGGACGCCGGCCGGGTGTACGTCACCGGGCTCTCGGCGGGCGGCGGCATGACCGCGGACCTGCTGGCCGCCTACCCCGACGTGTTCGCGGGCGGCTCGGTGGCCTCGGGGCTGCCCGCCCAGTGCGCGACGAGCCAGGCCGCCGCTTCGGGCTGCCAGACGGGCCCGCAGAAGCTCACCCCCGCGCAGTGGGGCGACAAGGTCCGCGGCGCCTACCCCGGTTACGGCGGCCCGTGGCCCCGGGTGGCCATCTGGCAGGGCACCTCCGACTACACGGTGTACCCGGCCAACGCCACCGCCCTGCGCGACCAGTGGACGGACGTCTGGGGCATCGGCCAGACCCCGTCCTCCACCGACACCCTTCCCGGGAACACCACGCGCAGCGTCTACGAGGACTCCGCCGGCCGGCCGGCCGTCGAGACGTACTCGGTCTCCGGCATGGGCCACGGCCTTCCGGTGAGCCCGGGTTCGGGTGCGGATCAGTGCGGTTCGGCGGGCGCGTACTTCCTGAACACGATCTGCTCCTCGTACTACACGGGAGTCTTCTGGGGCCTGGACGGCGGCAGCAACCCCGGTGGCGGCGACGACCAGTTGCCCGCCCCGGCGGGCGTCACGGTCACCGGCGTCACCGGCACCACGGCCTCGCTGTCCTGGAACGCGGTCGAGGGCGCCGCCTCGTACGCGGTGCTCCGCAACGGTACGAAGGTCGGGTCGCCGACGGGCACGACGTACACGGACACCGGTCTGACCGCCGGCACCGCCTACCGCTACAAGGTGGCGGCGGTCGACGGGGAGGGCGCGACCGGTGCGGCGTCGGCCGAGGCCACGGCGACCACGACGGGCGGTGCGCCGGCGCAGTGCTTCACCGCCACCAACTACGCCCAGGTGGCGGCGGGCCGGGCCCACACCTCGGGCGGGTACGTCTACGCCAACGGCTCGGACGCCGACATGGGCCTGTACAACGTCTTCGTCACCCACACCCTCAAGGAATCACCGGCGGGGTACTTCGTCATCGCGGACAGCGGCTGCACCGCCTGAGCGTGGACCGGGTCCGGCACCCCGTGCCGGACCCGGCCCACGTGTCAGGTGCGTGCGTACGCCACCAGCCGGTCGGCGATCTCCCGCCCGCCGCGCTCGCCCGTGAGGACCGTGTAGTGGTTCACGTCCGGCACCGCCACCGGTGTCAGCCC
This sequence comes from Streptomyces sp. NPDC127177, assembly GCF_042672475.1. Lineage (NCBI taxonomy): Bacteria > Bacillati > Actinomycetota > Actinomycetes > Kitasatosporales > Streptomycetaceae > Streptomyces > Streptomyces sp. NPDC127177. Next base: position 12,855 of record NZ_JBHXUW010000003.1, on the reverse strand, counting down.
GGTACCCGCGAGATCCGCCGCCGCGAGGCGCTGTTCGTCGTAAAGGCCCTGCTCCTCGTCCATCAGGCCGCGTGCGGCCCACAGCAGTGTCGCGTCGGCGGGCAGTTTCCGGACCGCCGAGAGCACCTCCTCGTCGAAGAGGCCGATGCCGTCCGTGCGGATCGCCTCGATCCGGCACGTCGAGCGCATGGCCGGTTCGTCGCCCGTCAGATCGCGCTGGATGTACGCGTCCACCTCGTCGGACCAGGCACCCGCGAACGCGGGGTGCGCCTGCCAGAAGGCGCGGTAGGCGGCCCGGTCCGTGAACGTCATCGACAGCCGGTCCATCGCCGGGCCGATCACCGCCGTCATCAGCTCGTCCGGTGACAGATGCGTGGGCGCCGGGAAGCCGATGCCGCCGTCGACGAGTAGCAGCGGACCGAAGCGGCCGGGATGGCGCACCGCGGCGAGCGCCGCCACGAACGCGCCCATCGAATGGCCGGCCAGCACCACCCGGTCCGGGCTCAGGGCCTCGGCCAGGGCGGCGACGTCGTCGGTGTGCGCGGCGATGCCGTACGGGCCGGGGAGTCGCGAACTGCCCGCTCTGCCCCGCAGATCGGGGGCGACCAGGGTGACGCGTCCGGCCAGCTGCCGGGCCACCGGTCCCCAGGAAAGGGCGTTGGCCGTGATGCCGTGCAGGGCGATCACCACCGGCGCCCGCGGATCGTCGGCCGGCCAGCGCACGGCCGCGAGTTCGCCCCCGGCCACGGGGACCTTGATCTCTTCGTACGGAATCACGGGGTTCCGTTCTCCTTCCGGGGCGGGATCTGGGCGGCGGGCCCGCTTCGGACCGACGCGGCCAGTCTGGACGGCAGCCGGGCCAGGCCGCCCGGCAGCAGATGTACCACGGCCACGAACAGCACGCCCAGCAGGAACAGCGGTTGGGAGAGCGGGACGCGGAGTACGGCGGGGAGGCCGGCGACCGCGCCCGAACCGGCCAGATCGCCGAGCCGGTGGTCGGCCCAGGTGTAGAGGATGCCGCCGACCATCGGCCCCCAGCGGGTCCCGGAGCCGCCCAGTACGACCATCACCAGCAGCGACAGCGTGAAGTCCGACGTGGTCGTCTGCGGAGTGGAACCGCCCGTCAGCAGCAGGTGCACGATGCCGCCGAGCGCGGCGAGGGCGCCCGCCACGACGAAGGCCGCCAGCTTGAACCCGTACGGCTTCAGCCCCAGCACCTCCACCCGGCGCTCGTTCTCCCTGATGCCCTCCCAGACGCGGCCGGTGGGGGAGCGGACCGCCCAGTGGACGACGCCCAGGGTGAGGACGAGATAGGCGAGTGCGATCCAGTAGAGGTTCGCCGTGTTGTCGATGCCGACGAGCCAGGAGGGCAGCAGATCCGCGGGTGCGGCCCGGCCCTCCTCGCCGCCGGTGATACCACCGGGGTCGCGGGAGACCAGGATCGAGCCCGCCTGGGCGAAGGCCAGAGTCACCATGGAGAAGCCGATGCCGGTGACGCGCAGGCTCACCGACCCCAGGACCACGGCCAGCGCGATCCCGAAGAGGAGGCCCAGGACCGCGGCGAGCGCGAAGGGCAGCCCCGCCTCCAGCAGGAACATGTTCGTGGCGTAGCTGCCCGCCGCGAAGTACAGGGCGTGGCCGAAGGAGAGCAGTCCGGTGCGGCCGAGCAGCAGGTCGTAGCCGGTGGCCAGGGCGCCGAACAGCAGGCAGGTGGCGAGCAGTTGCAGGCTCCCCGCGCTGCCGAGCGGCCCGTCCAGCAAACCCGGCACCGGCACCGCGCTGTACGGCACCACGACCAGGAGCAGCAGGACGGCGGCGGGCCACAGACGCAGCATCCGCCGGGACCGGCCCGCAGGCGCGGACGCGGCCGGGGTTCCGCCGTCGGTTCGGCCGGGAGTCTCGATGGTGGCGCTCACGCGAGCCTCCCCGTCAGTCCGCGCGGCCGGATCAGCAGCAGCGCGGCGAGCAGGACGACGACCGCCAGATCGCCGAGGCCCGCTGCGGTGTAGTAGTTGGCGAACTGCTGGACCAGCCCGATGACCACGGACGCCACGGCGGCCCCGGTCACCGAACCCATGCCGCCGGTGACCACGACGACGAACGCGAAGATCAGCAGCGAGGTGCCCTGACGGGGGTCGACCGAGCCGAAGTACAGCCCGCCGAGCGCCCCGCCGAGTGCGGCCGCGCACCCCCCGATCGCGAAGACGAGGGTGAACGCCTTGCGTACGTCGATGCCGAGAGCGGTGACCATCGCCCGGTCCTCGACCCCGGCCCGTACGACGAGGCCGTGCCGGGTCCTGCCGAGGAAGAGCCGCAGTGCCACCAGCACGACGAGCGCCGCCGCGACCAGGACGAGACGGTTGACGGGTACCTGGGCGCCCAGCAGTCCGAAGGTGCCGGACAGTGCCTCGGGGCCCGGGAACGTCCGGGCGTCCGAGCCCCAGATCCCCGACAGCAGAGCCGGTACGGCGAGCCCCACCCCGACCGTGGCGAGCACCTGCTCGCGCGGCCGGGTGTAGAGCGGGCGGACGACGGCGAGTTCGAGGAGCACAGCGGCCGCGGTGCCCACCGCCGTGCCGAACAGCACCGCGAGGACGAAGCCGGCCCCGCCGGGACCCGCGCCGGGCAGATTCCCGGACGCCGCCCACCAGGTGCCGTACGCGCCGATGGACAGCAGGGCCCCGTGCGCGAAGTTGAGCACGTCCATCAGGCCGAAGATCAGTGAGAGTCCGGACGCGACGAGGAAGTAGAGGGCTCCCAGACCGAGTCCGGTCATGGTGAGCAGGACCAGGGTGGACATCAGGAATCCGCCTTCGGATCAGGTTCCGCGGTGACCGGGCCGTGGCCCACACCGAGCAGCCGGCGGGCCGCCTCCGCGTCGCCGAGCAGCCCGTCCGCCGGGCCCCGGTGGGCGGTCCGGCCGTCGGCCAGCACCACACAGTGCTCGGCGAGACGGCGTACGACGGCGAGGTTCTGCTCCACGAGCAGCACCGGCACCGCCTCGGCGGCCCGCTCCAGGACCTGCGCCACCTCGGTGACCACCTTCGGCGCCAGGCCCTTGGTGGGTTCATCCGCGATGACCAGCCGGTTGGTGTTGAGCAGGGTGCGGCCGATGGCGACCATCTGCTGCTGACCGCCGGAGAGCGTCCCGGCCAACTGCCGTGCTCGCTGCTTCAGTTCGGGGAAGAGCTCATGGACGAGTGCGTAGCGGGGCTCGCCCGCGCCGCGCCGTTCGGCGAGCCGCAGGTTCTCCGCCACGGTCAGCCCGGCGAAGATGCCGCGGTCCTCCGGGGCGTACCCCACACCCCGGCGGACCACGGCGTGGGTGGGCAGGGACACGGTCTCCTCGCCGTCCAGCCGCACGCTTCCGCTGCGCGGGACGAGCCCGAGGATGCCCCGTACGGTGGTGGTCTTCCCGGCGCCGTTGCGGCCCAGCAGCGCGGTCACGCCGTGCGCGGCGACGTCCAGGTCGACGCCGTGCAGGATGTGCCGGCCGCCGATCAGGACCCGCAGGTCCCGGACGGCGAGCAGGGTCTCGCTCACAACCCCTCCCCGAGGTAGGCCTGTTGCACGGTCGCATCGGCGGTGACGGCCTGCGGGGTGTCCAGTGCCAGCAGCCGGCCGTGGTGCATCACGGCGAGCCGGTCGGCCAGGCCCAGCAGCACGTCCATGTGGTGCTCGACCATGAGGACCGTGCGCCCCTCCTCCCGGTGCAGGGTGCGGATCAGCTCGGTGAGCGCCGGGACCTCCTCCGCGCTCACCCCGGCCATCGGCTCGTCGAGCAGCATCAGCCGGGGCTCACCCACCAGCAGCACGGCCAGCTCCAGCTTCCGCTTCTCGCCGTGCGACAGCTCGGCCGCCGTCGCCCCGGACCGGTGGCCGAGGCCGGTGCGTTCCAGCACGCCGGTCACCTCCGCGGTGTACGGATCGGCGCGACGCCAGAGCCGGTGGGAGCCGCCCCGGGCCGCCTGCGCCGCCAGCCGGACGTGGTCGGCCACCGTCATGGCGGGCCAGAGGCTGGACGTCTGGAACGTCCGGCCGATGCCGCGCCTGGCCCGCACGTGCGCGGGCCGGTCGGTCATGTCGGCGCCGTCCAGCGCGATCGTGCCGGCGGTCGGCATGGCCAGTCCGCTGATGAGGTTGAACAGGGAGGTCTTTCCCGCCCCGTTGGGGCCGATGAAGGCGAGGAACTCGCCCTCGCGGACGCCGAGCGTGATGTCCTCGACGATGGTCGCGCCCCCGATGCTCCAGCCGAGCCCGTCCAGCCGGAGCACCGGCGCGGCCTGCTCCGCCCGCCCGTCGCGGTGGAGGGGGGTGTGCGGTGCGGTCACGGTTCAGCCCGCCGAGGGCTTCGCGGGCGGCGCCACGGCGTCCATCGGCTCGGTGTCCAGCAGCTCCGGCTTCGCGGCGGCGCCCTTGCCGGTCAGCCGGGCCACGAACATCGGCTGCACCAGGGCGTGGTCCGCGGCCCGGACCTGTGCCTTGCCCTTCACCCCGTCGAAGCTCCAGCCCTCCAGGGCCTTCACCATCGCGGCCGGGTCGGTGGCACTGCCCTCGGCCACGGCGTGCACGATCATCTGGGCCGCGGTGAAACCGTCCGGGGTGAACAGGTCGGGGGTGCCGCCGGCCTTCGTCACCGCGTCGAGCATGGCCTTCTCCGCGGCGTTGCCACCGCCCGCGCCCGGGAAGTAGTGGGCCAGGAACGAGACCTTGGCCCCGGCCGTCCCGAAGACCGGGTACGAGGCCGTGCCGGCCAGCCCGGTGACGACCTTGCCCGCACCCAGCACCCCCTGCTGGTCCAGCGCGGTCCACAGCGCCGGCGCGGTGGAACCCGCCCAGGCCACGAAGACCAGATCGGGCCTGCCCGCCTTCACCTGGCGGGCGAACGGCGTCAGGTCGGTCGCGCTGGGCGGCGCCAGGACGGAGCCCACCTTCGCGCCCTTCGCGCCGAGCACCGCCTTCACCGCGGCGACGTTCGCCTGGCCGAACGTCGAGTCCTGGGCCAGCACCGTGACCTTCTTGCCCTTGGCGTCCCCGAGCATCGCGCCCGCCGTGAGGATGTCCTGGTAGGACTGGCGGCCCGAACGGAAGGTGTAGTCGTTGATGCCGGTCACCGCGTCGGTCGCGGCCGGGCCGCTGATGTACAGCACCTTGTTCTGGGCGGCCAGCGGCGCCATCTGGAGGGCCACACCGGAGTCGGTGGTGCCGGCCAGCACCTTGTAGCCCTTGCCGATCAGGCTCTTCGCCGCGGAGACGGCCTTGCCGGGGTCGCCCGCGTCGTCCTGCTCGGTGATCTCGATGCGGTGTCCGTCGACCTTGCGGGTGCCCTTCGTGGCGTAGTCCAGGCCCGCCATGAAGCCGTCCCGGTACTGCTTGCCGTAGTCGGCGAGCAGCCCGGTCCGGGAGTAGACCAGGCCCACCTCGACGGCCGCGTCGTCGGCGGACTTCCCCGAGCCGGAGTCGCCCGCCTTCCCGGCGGCGGTGCATCCGGTCAGCAGCAGACCGGCGGCGGCCAGCACTGCGACGGCGGACAGGGATCTCGACTGGACGGTGCGGGCGGCCCCGCCGGCTCCGCTGGCTCTGACGGTTCTACGACGCATGGTGACCGGCTCCTCGGCGTATTCCTGTGATGTCGCCGAACCGTATGAACACCGTGCCGTCGTCGATATGGTGCAGGGCACCCCACCTGCCCCGGGAGGCGTGTGGGTGCCGCACATGGGCAGTGCCCCGGATGGCTCAGCGGGCCGGATCCGGTGCCGTCAGGTCGATCAGCCGGCACACCGTCTCGATGTCTATCTTCACCTGAGCGATCGACGCCCGGCCGGACAGCCAGGTGATCAGCGCCGAGTGCCAGGTGTGCTCGATGACCCGAACGGCCGAGAGCTGCTCCGGCGTCGGGTGCTCCAGCCCCATCGAGTCCAGGATGATCGCCGTCGTGAGCCGCGAGACGGTGTCCACCTCGGGGCTCACGCTGCGGTCCGCGAAGGTCAGCGCGCGCACCATCGCGTCCGCCAGATGCGGTTCGCGCTGGAGCGCGCGGAACGCCCGCATCAGGGTGTCGGCGACCCGGTCCGCCGCGTCGGCCCCGGCCGGCGGGCGTTTGCGCAGGGTCGTGTGCATGCGCTGGAGCTGGTCCTGCATGGTGGCGACCAGCAGATGGATCTTGGACGGGAAATAGCGGTACAGGGTGCCCAGGGCGACCCCGGCGGCCTCCGCCACCTCGCGCATCTGGACCGCCTCGAACCCGCCCCTGCTGGCGAGCTGGGCGCTGGCGTGCAGAATGCGGCGGCGGCGGGCCTCCTGGCGTTCTGTCAGGGGCGGCGATGCCGGTCTGGCTTCCGCTGTCATGTGTCCCATCCCCGTGCTTCTGACCGCGACCGCGAGGACGCGGCGGCCGGTGCGGCGGCGCACAGCATGCCAGGGTGTGTGTCGTGGCGCGAATCACCTGATCCGGCCGTTGCACCGACGCTACCTGCCGGTAGATTCGTAGCTCATCGACGATCCGGTCTGTAACTTGTTCTAGATTAGCGCGAGCGGTTACGCTCCGGCGAACACGCAGTGAGAAGGGGGCCGAGTGTGACCGCTGAGGCCATAGAGTCGGGCCCCCGCACGGGCGTCGGTACGTCGGACACGGGAGCAGACCCCGACGGCGACCGGCCGTTGCGCATCGCGCTCCTCACCTACAAGGGCAACCCCTTCTGCGGCGGCCAGGGCGTCTACGTACGCCACCTCGCCCGCGAGCTCGCCCGGCTGGGCCACAGCGTCGAGGTGATCGGCGCGCAGCCCTACCCCGTGCTCGACGAGGGCGTCCCGCTCACCGAGCTGCCGAGCCTGGACCTCTACCGGCACCCCGACCCGTTCCGCACCCCGAAGCGCGGCGAGTACCGGGACTGGATCGACGCGGCCGAGGTCGCCACCATGTGGACCGGCGGCTTCCCCGAGCCGCTCACCTTCAGCCTGCGGGCCCGGCGTCATCTCGCCTCCAGGCGCGGCGAGTTCGACGTCATCCACGACAACCAGACGCTTGGCTACGGGCTTCTCGCGGACCTCGGCGCCCCCCTGGTCACCACCATCCACCACCCCATCACCGTCGACCGGCAGCTCGACCTGGACGCCGCCCCGACCCGCCGCCGCCGCGCCTCCGTACGCCGCTGGTACGCCTTCACCCGGATGCAGAAGCGGGTCGCCCGCAGGCTCCCGTCCGTGCTCACCGTCTCCGGCTCCTCCAAGCAGGAGATCGTCGAGCACCTCGGGGTGGAGGAGCGCCGCGTCCGCGTCGTCCACATCGGCGCGGACACCGACCTGTGGTCGCCCGACCCCTCGGTCGCCGAGGTCGATGGCCGCATCGTCACCACCTCCAGCGCCGACGTGCCGCTCAAGGGCCTCGTCCACCTCGTGGAGGCGCTCGCCAAGATCCGGGCCGGCAACCCGGCGGCGCACCTCGTGGTCGTCGGCCGCAGGGCCGAGGACGGGCCGGTCGCGCAGGCCATCGAGCGGCACGGCCTCGGGGACGCCGTCGAGTTCGTCAAGGGCATCAGCGACGCCGAACTCGTCGACCTGGTGCGCGGCGCCCAGATCGCCTGTGTCCCCTCCCTGTACGAGGGCTTCTCGCTGCCGGCCGCCGAGGCCATGGCCACCGGCACCCCGCTCGTCGCCACCACCGGCGGTGCGATCCCCGAGGTGGCCGGCCCCGACGGAGAGACCTGCCTGGCCGTCCCGCCCGCCGACGCCGGGGCCCTGGCCGACGCGCTCGGCCGGCTCCTCGGCGACGCCGCGCTGCGCGCCCGGCTCGGAGCGGCGGGCCGCGCACGGGTCCTCGCCCGCTTCACCTGGAAGCAGGCGGCGATCGGTACCGCCGCGCTCTACCGGGAGGCCATCGCCGCCCGTGCCGCCACCGGGCCGGACGGCCGCCGGTGACACCGCACCACCCCTGACGCCTTTCCCCCGCCCCCTTCGAACCCCCGACCGCGAAAGCAGGCATTCGTGCTGACCGTGGACTTCACCCGCTTCCCGCTCGCCGCAGGCGACCGAGTGCTCGACCTGGGCTGCGGCGCCGGACGCCACGCCTTCGAGTGCTACCGGCGCGGCGCCCAGGTGGTGGCGCTCGACCAGAACGGTGAGGAGATCCGCGAGGTCGCGAAGTGGTTCGCCGCGATGAAGGAGGCCGGGGAGGCCCCCGAGGGCGCCACCGCCACCGCGATGGAGGGTGACGCGCTCAACCTGCCGTTCCCCGACGAGTCCTTCGACGTCGTGATCATCTCCGAGGTGATGGAGCACATCCCCGACGACAAGGGCGTGCTCGCCGAGATGGTCCGGGTACTGAAGCCCGGCGGCCGGATCGCGGTCACCGTGCCGCGCTACGGCCCCGAGAAGGTCTGCTGGACACTCTCCGACGCCTACCACGAGGTCGAGGGCGGCCACATCCGCATCTACCGGGCCGACGAGCTCCTCGGCAAGATGCGCGGCGCCGGCCTCAAGCCGTACGGCACCCACCACGCGCACGCGCTGCACTCGCCGTACTGGTGGCTGAAGTGCGCGTTCGGCGTCGACAACGACAAGGCGCTGCCGGTGCGGGCGTACCACAAGCTGCTGGTCTGGGACATCATGAAGAAGCCGATGGCCACCCGGGTCGCCGAGCAGCTGCTCAACCCGGTCGTCGGCAAGAGCTTCGTGGCCTACGCGACCAAGCCCCACCTGCCCGCCGCCGCGGTGCGGGCCGACGACTCCGCCAAGGCCGAGGCGTGACCCTTCCCGAGCGGACCGAACACCTGGTGCTGCCCGGGGTGCTCACCGCCGGCCAGGCGGCCGAGACCGTCGCGGCGGTGCTCGCCGTGCAGCGCGAGGACGGCGCCCTGCCCTGGTTCCGCGGGCACCACCTCGACCCGTGGGACCACACCGAGGCGGCGATGGCCCTGGACGCCTCCGGTGAGCACGAGGCCGCTGAACGCGCCTACGAGTGGCTGGCCAGGAACCAGAACGCGGACGGCTCCTGGTACGCCGCCTACCACGACGGTGACCCGCAGCGGCCGACCGACCGCGGTCTTGAGACCAACTTCTGCGCGTACGTGGCCGTCGGCGTCTGGCACCACTACCTCGCCACCGGCGACGACGCCTTCGTCGACCGGATGTGGCCGACCGTCTACGCCGCCGTCGAGTTCGTCCTGCGGCTCCAGCAGCCCGGCGGCCAGATCGGCTGGAAGCAGGAGGCCGACGGCACCCCCGTCGAGGACGCGCTGCTGACCGGCTCCTCCTCCATCCACCAGGCACTGCGCTGCGCGCTCGCCATCGCGGAGCGCCGCGAGGAGCCGCAGCCCGACTGGGAGCTGGCAACCGGCGCACTCGCCCACGCGATCCGCAGCCATCCGGAACGCTTCCTGGACAAGAGCCACTACTCGATGGACTGGTACTACCCGGTCCTCGGCGGCGCGCTCGAAGGAGTGGCCGCCACACGGCGGATCGAGGAGGGCTGGGACCGGTTCGTCGTCCCGGACCTCGGGGTGCGCTGTGTGCTGCCCAACCCGTGGGTGACGGGCGGCGAGAGCTGCGAACTCGCCCTGGCGCTCTGGGTGATGGGCGAGTCCGACCGGGCTCTGGAGGTACTGCAGTCCATCCAGCACCTGCGGGCCGGCGACGGCCTGTACTGGACGGGGTACGTCTTCGAGGGCAACCGGGCGTTCTGGCCGGAGGAGCGCACGGCCTGGACCGCCGGTTCGCTGCTGCTCGCGGTGGCCGCCCTCGGTGGGGACGAGGCGACCACCGCGGTCTTCAGCGGGGAACGGCTGCCGAAGGGACTGGAGCCGGACTGCTGCGGCTGAGCCGCGGCAGTCCGGACCTGGTGCCGTATCCGCCTCAGTGGCGGATACGGCCCGCGATCGCGTGCCCGATGAACAGGTACACGACGGCTGCGAGGCCGTAACCGGCGACGACCCTGGCCCACGCCTCGTCGAACGTGAACAGGTCGTACGACCAGCCGGCGAGCCAGCGCGCGGTGTGCCGCACGAACTCGACGAGGTCGTTGCCCCGGTTGGCGTCGAGCAGGTACATCAGAATCCACAGGCCGATGATGAAGGCCATGATGTCGGCCACTACGGCTATGACACGTGCTGCGGTATTGCTTCCGTTGCCTGTTCTGGGAGACATGCCATCCGGGTTGCCGCATTCCGCCCGGTGAAACCCGGACGGCGTACCCGGGTGGCGGGCGGGGCGGGCCGGGGCAAGCCTTGCGGGGGAGTGCCGGGCCCCGGCACCGCTCGTGATGTGCCCGGCCAGGGAGGCCCGCCGTGCCCAGTTCCGTACCGATTCGCCGTCTGCTCGTGGCACTGCTGCTGTCCTGCACCGTGCTGGTGAGCGCCACCGCGTGCAGCAGTGACGACGCCACCGGCGCGGGCAGTTCCGCTTCGCCCACCGGCACGTCGTCGGCCGAGGCGCAGAAGTTCGCCAAGACGCGGTTCGTCGCCAACGCGGGACTGGCCGCGGGCGCCACGTACCAGTGGATCGTCAAGCCGTACCGCGCCGGGAAGTTCAAGAAGGGGGCGGACGGGCGGACCTTCGCGCTCGTCAAGGCCGGGCTTGCGGGCGGCTTCGCCTACAACCGCCTCAAGGCCGCCTCGGCCAACGCCAAGGGCGACCCGCTGCTCTCGAAGGCCGTCGCACCGCTGACCGCGGGCATCGAATCGCTCAAGGGCCTCGGCACCAAGCTCCGCAAGGGCGACGCGGGCGAGGGAGACATCGGCGCCTTCGAGAGCGTCATCAACAGCATCAAGGGAGCCGGAAAGAGCGCGGGCGCCGAGGTGAAGGACAAGGTGCCGTCCACCTCGCAACTGGGCGGATAATCCGTGGGGGAGGATCGGCACGGCCCTTAGGGTGCGGGCATGAGCCTTCTTTCCCATGAGCGCTACTGCGACGAAATCGTCGCGCGGACCTCGGCGTTGAGAGCCGCGGTGCGCGGTGCGGACCTCGGCGCGAACGTACCGACCTGCCCGGAGTGGACGCTGCGCGAACTCGCCGTCCACGTCGGCGGCGCCCACCGCTGGGTAGCGGAGATCGTGCGCACCCGGGCGATCGAGCCGGTCCCGGAGGAGAAGGTGCCGCACCTCACCCCCGGGGGCGACGATCCCGCCGTGCTCGACGCCTGGCTGGCACAGGGCGCGGAACTGACCGCAGGGGCGCTGCGCGACGCGGGACCGGAGCTGCCGGTCTGGTCCTGGTCCTGGGACCACAGCGCCGGATTCTGGGCGCGGCGCATGGCGATCGAGACGGTCGTCCACCAGGCGGACGCGGCGCTGGCCGCGAAGGTGCCCTACAGCATGACGCCCGACCTCGCCGCGGACACCATCGACGAATGGCTGGAGATCGTCGCCTTCGCCCAGGCCTCCGGACACGACCGGGAATCCGCCGAGCTGCGCGGCTCCGGGCGCTCCATCCACCTGCACGCCACCGACGAACCCGGCGCCGAGTGGCTGATCGAGTTCGGCGAGGACGGATTCGTCTGGCGGCGCGCGCACGAGAAGGCGACCGTGGCGCTGCGCGGGCCGCTCACCGACCTGATGCTGGTCTTCAACCGCCGGCTGGCGCCGGACAGCGGCCGGGTCGAGGTCCTGGGCGACGCGGAGCTGCTGGACTTCTGGCTGGCACGGTCCTCCTTCGGCTGAGCGGCCGGTGTGCGGGGCGGGCCCCGCTGGGCCAAGCTGGAACGGCAGCCCGTCCCGTCCGGCGAGGAGGTGCCGATGGACCCGGTCCGGGCCCTGGAACGGATCGCCTTCCTGCTGGAACGCGGCAGGGCCGACACCTACCGTGTCCAGGCCTTCCGCACGGCCGCCCGCACCGTCGCGGCGATGGACGACGGCGAGGCCGTACGGCGGGTGACGGACGGATCGCTGGAACGGGTCAAGGGCATCGGCCCCAGGACCGCACAGGTCATCCGTGAGGCGGTGGCCGGAGAAGTACCCGCGTACCTGACCCGCCTGGAGACCGAGGCCGAGAGCGCCGGACCGCTCGCCGACGGCGGCGAGCGGCTGCTCGGGCTGCTGCGCGGCGACTGCCATCTGCACTCCGACTGGTCGGACGGCGGCAGCCCGATCGAGGAGATGGGCCGCACCGCCGCCGCGCTCGGCCACGACTGGGCGGTGCTCACCGACCACTCGCCCCGGCTGACCGTGGCCAACGGGCTCTCGCCCGAGCGGCTGCGCCGGCAGCTGGCCGAGGTGGCCGAACTCAACGAGCGCTGGGCGCCGTTCCGGCTGCTGACCGGCATCGAGTGCGATATCAACCTCGACGGCAGCCTCGACCAGGAGGACGAACTGCTCGCTCAGCTTGACCTGGTGGTGGTGTCCGTCCACTCCAAGCTGCGGATGGAGCCGGAGGCGATGACCCGGCGGCTGCTCGCGGCCGTCCGCCATCCGCGGGCGAACGTCCTCGGGCACTGCACCGGGCGCCTGGTCACCGGCCGGGGCCGCCCGGAGTCCCGGTTCGACGCGGACGAGGTCTTCGCCGCCTGCGCCCTGGCGGGCACGGCGGTGGAGATCAACAGCCGACCCGAGCGGCTGGACCCGCCCCGGCGGCTGCTGCGCCGGGCCGTCGAGGCGGGCACCCTGTTCGCCGTCGACACCGACGCGCACGCGCCCGGACAGCTGGACTGGCAGATCCACGGCTGCGCCCGCGCCGAGGAGTGCGGGGTCCCGGCGGAGCGCGTCGTCACGACATGGACGGCGGACGAGCTGCTCGCCTGGACGCGCGAGGGCCGTCTTCCGTCCTGACCTGACTAAAGGTTGTTGCAGAAGGGTGGGTGTGGGCAGGCCGGGATGGCGTTTGACCTGCTGGTCAGCCTGTCATGGCGAGGTTGTGCATGGTGGCGAC